>JBFXAN010000003.1:0-95806 GCA_050184225.1 Dehalococcoidia bacterium
CGGTTCCCCAACCCCCTCCGGACGGGGCTCCGCCCCGATGCCCCGCTCGCTGGTGCTCCCGTGTGGTTCCCCAACCCCCTCCGAGCGGGGGATGCTCCCCCGGTACATCCTCCTCGAGGCGGGCGATCTGGTGAGTGATGGACTCCCGCTGCGCCTGGACGGTGTTCAGTTGAGCTCTGAGTTCGGCGAGCTGCTCCGCGCGGCTGGGGCCGATTGCCGCAGACGGGCTGCCAGCCGCGGGTGTCGCGCACTCGCTGTTGCCCATTCTCCCCATGCTCCACATCATCACCAGCATCGAGAGCGGGCAGACGGCGAGAATGAGCAGCGGCAGGGCGGCGGCGAGGCCGGGCAGGAGCAGCCAGATGCCGACGCCGACGGCGACGAGCCCGGCCACTACCTTCCAGTTTAGGCACATCCTCATGGCGATCCACTCCTCCAGTTTCATTCCGCCGGCGGTCACGGCGACCGCCGGAACGCCTCATTGGGCCGACGATATGTTGAACCCGGTCTCCGACAGCTTCCTCGCGAGGATCTCGCGCGTGAGTTCGCCGATGTGTTGGGAGCGGAGGACGCCCTCGGCGTCGATGAAGAGCGTCATGGGCAGGCCGCGGAGGCGGTACTGCGCGCTGACATCGCCCTTGGCGTCGATCACGATGGGGAAGCGCGCGCCGAACTCACTGGTGAAGCGGCGGACGATCTCGGCGTTCTCCTGGATATTTACGCCGAGCACGACGAGGCCTCGGGCGGTGTTCTGCTCGTGCAGGCGGACGAGTTCCGGGAACTCCTTGCGGCATGGGGGACACCAGGTCGCCCAGAAGTTCATCACGACCGTCTTGCCGCGCAGGTCACTCAGGTGAAGGACGGTGCCGTCCAGATCCTGGAGGGCAAACTCCGGTGCGAGCTGCCCGACGCGAGGTGGTGGGCCGTCGGCGGCGCCCAGCTTGACGCCCTGCGACGCGAAGGCGACGAAGCCAGCGCCGGGCGTATCGTCCGTCGCGGTCTGGGTCGCACGACCGTCACCTGCTCCAGATTGGAACGGTAACGAATTGGACTGGAGGTACCAGATCACACCGGTGATCAATGCGACAGTGGTGAGTGCAACGACCGTGCGCTGTCGGGCGGGATTCGGCCGGCCCATCGGCGGGCCGGAATCTGGATCGTGCGGCGACACCCGCTCGTGACCGCTGGTCGGCTCACCGAGATCCGGTGTCGGGTCGGGCGCAATCGGCTGCGGCGGCGGACTGATGCCAGACGCCTGCCCTTGATCGCTATCCGGGCCCATGCAACAACCCTCCGCCACACGCGCCGCTCGCGCCGCCGGACAGAGCCAGCGTACGGGTTCCTGCAACTGGAAGGTCAAGCGGCGACCGAGTGCGGCATGGAAATGAAACTGCAGGGAGCAGGAGGCGCTTGACCTTCCAGTGAGGGGAAGGTCTAGGCTGAAGCCATGAGAGACGGGCTAACAATCGGTGAGGTGACGCGGCGGACCGGTCTGCCAGAGAAGACGATTCGTTTCTACGAGGAGAAGGGGATCGTCCCGGCGCCGGCCCGCACCAACGGAGGCTACCGGCTGTATACACCGCTGGACGTGCGGCGCCTGCGGCTCGTGCGGCAGGCGAAGCTTCTGGGGCTCTCGCTTCCAGAGATCCGGACGTTCGTCGAGCAGGCATTCGCGTCGGAGTGTGCAGATTTCGCCGAGCAGTTCCTCGCCCGGATCGCCGCGCAGCGCGCCGAGATCGACCGGCGGATCGTGGAGCTGGAGAACTTGAAGGGGGAGCTCGACGCGCTGGCGGATCATGTGGGACATAGCGTCGAGCGGTTGCGCCCTGGGCAACGGGTGGCCGGCTGCGAGATCTGCCCGATCCTCGACGCGGAAGCGGCGGGGGCGAGCGCACCGATACCGGGATGAGGTGGTCCGGCGTGCGGCAGACGCGATTTGCGTTTGGTCTGCTGATCCTGCTGGGCACAGCGCTCCTGCTGGGGACGGAGCCTGTGGCGGCGCACGCGCTGCTGGTGCGGTCGGACCCGGCGCACGACGCGCGGTTGGGGGAAGCGCCGGCGCGGGTGGCGGCGTGGTTTAGCGAGCCGTTGGAGTCCAGCGTCTCGACGCTGCGCGTGCTGGATGGCGCCGGGAATCGTATCGAGACGGGACCGGTAGAGATCGACCGGGCGGACCCGACGAAGATATCGGTGGCGCTGCGGGAGGAGCCGGGACCAGGCTTCTACACCGTGACCTGGGAGACGCTGTCGCGGGTTGATGGGCACATCTGGTTTGGCTCCTTCGACTTCACCGTGCTCAACCCGGACGGCTCGCTGCCATCCGGTTCCGGACCTGCCGCGCCGCCCCGCGTGGAAGGGGCGCCGACCGGCGTCCTTGAGGGAGCGCTGACCAAGTTTGCCGGGCTGATCGGCGCGGTGCTGGCCGTGGGGAGCGTCGCGTTTGCGCTGCTCGTCGGCCTGCCGGCAACCGGGGTGCTGGAGGCGCCGGCGGCGGAGCGGGCGCGCGCGGCCACGCTCCGATCGCTGCTGTGGCTCGCCGTGCCGTCGCTGGTGCTGCTCGCCGCGGTGGGTGCGGTGGAGCTGGTCCTGCAGGCGCGCCAGCTCGGCGGGCTCGGCCAGATCGATACAGCGCTGGGGACGACCTGGGGCGATCGCTGGTGGCAGCGGCAGCTCGCGCTCGCGGTGCTCGCCGGATCGGTTGCCGGTGTTGCCTGGGCACGTGGCCGTGATGCACGTGCCGGGCGCGTCTTCCTCTGGCTTGGGCTGGCGGCAGGCGCGGCGTACCTAGTGCTGGTCTCCGCCGTGAGCCATGCGGCGGCGGTGCCGCGGGGCTCATTCTGGGCGACGGCCGCCGACTTCGCACATCTCGCGGCCGCGGCCATCTGGGTCGGGGCGCTCATCCAGCTAAGCATGCTGCTCATATGGAGCCGGCGGGTGCTGTCATCCGACGAGCGGCCCGGACTGGTGGCGGTGGCGCTCCAGCGGTTCTCGCTGCTGGCGGGGACGAGCGTGGTGCTGCTGGTGGCGACCGGTGTGTTCAGCACCTTTGTACAGGTATCGTCGCTGCGGGCACTGGTGGAGACGGCGTACGGTCGGGCGCTGATCGTGAAGCTGGCGCTCGTGCTGCCGCTGCTGGCGGCGGGCGGGGTAAATGCGGTGATCCTGCGGCCGCGCCTGGTCCGCGCGGCACAGGCGGCGGGGGAGACGGAGCGTCTACGACGGCTGCTCGTGCGTATGGTGGTGCTGGAAGCGGCGCTCGGGGTGATGGTGCTGGGCGCGGTCGGGGCGCTGGTGCAATACCCGACCGCACGGTCGCTCGCCGGGACGCTGGCAGGTGGGCTGGAACCGTTCGCCTACCCGCTGGTCGCGGGCAACTGGCTGGCGGTTGCCGGTGGCGCGCTCGGCGTCGTCGGTGCGCTCCTCTGGCTGTGGGCGGGGCGGTGGGCCGGTGTCGGGCGGGAGGCGCGGCGGACCGTGCAGATGGCGGCGCTGGGCCTGCCCGTGCTCGGTGCCTTGCTCGTGCTCGTGGCAGTCAACCCGCGTGAGCCCGTGCCCGAGGTGCGGGTCGCCGTTGAGCAGACGCTATCGGACGCGGCACCGTCGCCTGTCCCGCCGACGTCGGCCGGCGCGCGACCGGGTGCGCGGGAGGGCGTCGCAGGCCCGGCGGTCGCGCTGCGGTACCAGGCAGCCGCTGACCGATTCGTACTGTTGGAGATCTGGCCGTTCCAGGTGGGCGAGAACACGCTGCGCGTGACGGCGCTCGGCGAACAGGGACGGCTGGTTGCGGCCGACGGCGCGACGGTACGGCTATCGCGGCTGGAGCGGGCAGGCGACGCGGCCGAGGTGGTAGCGACGCCGGCGACGGAGGGACGCGGGCTGCTGGCGTCGGTGTGGCTGCCGGAACCCGGCTGGTGGGCATTTGACGTGGCGCTTGCCGGCGGCGGCGCGGCGAGCTTCTACCTACGGCTGGACCAGCCGTCGCAGGCGCCGCTGGCGTTCGCACCACCGGACTATGAACCGGACCCGGCGGCGGCGGCGCTGTTTGAGCGAGCGATGGCACGGTATCAGAGTCAGACGAGCCTGCGCTGGCGGGAGGAGCTGACAAGTGGACTGCTGGCGCCGACCGGGATCGGCGCCTGGGTGCTAACGAGCGGCGAGGCGACGGCGCCGAGCCGCGTCCACCTGAACGTGCTGAGTCCGGGCTTCAGCGAGTACGAGCTGTACCGGGTGGACGGGCAGAGCTGCAGGCGGGAGCGGGGCGGACGGTGGCGCTGCTCGACGATAGAGGCGGAGCCGGTCTTCGACCTGGACTTCCAGCGGGGGGCAACCGCCTTCCGGCTCGGCCGAGAGGAGATGCTCGACGGCGTGCCGACACAGGTGCTGCTGTTCTACAACCCGACGCAGCCTGCTTGGTACGCCTGGTGGGTGGAAGAGGGCACGGGCGAGCTGCACCGGCAGGCGATGGTGGCGGCGGGCCATTTCATGCTGACCCGCTACTTCGACCACAACGCGCCGGTGGAGATCGCGCTGCCGCCGGGGGCGCGATAAGCGGATGCTGCGTGGTCTACCCCTGCGTGGTGAACCGTGCGGCGAGTCCACCGGAGGACACTGAGAACGGGGCGACCGGCCAGAACGAGAGGAGAAACGATGAACGATACGACACGGATGATCCTGATCGCGGCTGGCGTGGCGCTGCTGGTGGTAGTGCTGTTACCTGTCCTGTTCATGACCGGGATGATGGGCACGATGATGGGCGGCGGCATGGGTGGCAGCATGTGGTTGATGGCCGGGCTGGTGTTGCTGGTCGTGGCGGCCGGTGCGGCACTGGTGGCCGCCGGCGCCCGGCGGCCGTAGGTGGTGAGGCATTGGAGAGCCCGCCGGACGAGGTGCGCCGCAGATGGTAGGGCGCGTGAGGTTTGTGCTCGTGCTCGCAGGGTTGCTGGGCGTCGCCGCGCTGTCCGCGTGTGAGTGGTGGCGCAGTGATGAGGCAGGCGCCGAGAGTCCTTTCATGGGTATCACAGATCCGGCGTCTCCCTACGACCAGCGCTTTATCGACGAGATGGTGATGCACCACCAAGGTGCGATCGTGTCGGCGCGGATGATGATCGCCGAGTCGGAGCGGCCGGAGCTACGTGACCTGGCGCGGCGGATCATCGACGGGCAGCAGCGCCAGATCGAGCGGATGCGCGCTTGGCGAGAGCAGTGGTTCGGCAGCGACGACGTGCCGGCGATGGGCATGGATCCGATGGCCGGGATGATGGGCAGGAGCGGCATGGCCGGGATGATGGGCGGCATGATGCAGGGCGAGATGACCGACCGGATGTTCCTGCGGATGATGATCCCCCACCACCAGCTGGCGATCGACATGGCAGAGGACGCCGTGAAGAACGCTCAGCACGAGGAGTTGAAGGATCTGGCGCGGGAGATCATCGCCGAGCAGTCCGCCGAGATCGAGGAGATGGAGCGGTACCTGCGCGAGTGGTACGGCGAGTCCTCGACGCGGGATACGGCGGATGACATGCGGGAGATGATGCGCCGGATGCTGGGCCGCTGAAGTGTGGACCGGACTCGCGGTCCAAGGAGGCAGGAGTGTCTACAACGCTCGCCGATGAGACCGAGCGCCTGCGACGCATCTGGGACAAGGAGGCGCCGCGCTACGACCGCTCGATGCGCTTCGTGGAGCGGGTGCTGTTCGGAGACGGACGCGCCTGGGTCTGCCGGCAGGCCGCCGGCGACGTGCTCGAAGTTGCGATCGGCACGGGGCGCAATCTGCCGTTCTATCCCGTTGGCGTGCGCCTCACCGGCGTCGACCTGAGCCCCGCGATGCTGGCGATCGCCCGCCGGCGCGCGGCCCGGCTGGGGCTGCCTGTCGATCTGTGTGAAGGAGATGTGGAGGCGCTCGCGTTTCCGGACGCCGCCTTCGATACGGTCGTCTGCACGCTCTCGCTCTGCAATATCCCCGGCGTTCACCGCGCGGTCGCCGAGATGAAGCGCGTGCTGCGGCCGGGCGGACGGCTGCTCCTCCTCGATCACGTCCGCAGCTCGGTCGCCGTGGTGCGGGCCGTGCAGCGGCTGCTGGAGCCTCTCGCGCGGCGCTTCGAGGGCGACTACCTGCTGCGCCGCCCGGTCGAGCAGGTGCGGGCGGCGGGCTTTCGGATCGAGCGTGACGAGCGTTCCAAGTGGGGCATCGTCGAGCGGGTTGCAGCCCGCAAGCCGGGCTAGCGTGCGCCGGAGCAGGAGTGCCGAGTTGGTGGAGCCGAAAGATACAGTGATCGTCACAGGCAGCAGCGGGCTGATTGGGTACCCTGTGGCCGCACGCTTGGATAGGGAGTTCCGCGTCATCGGCTTCGACCGCGAAGGGCCGCCCGAGCCGCCGCCGACGGCCGACTGCGTGTCCGTCGATCTCACCTCGGACGCGAGCGTGCAGCGCGGCCTCGACCACGTGCGCGCGCGCTACGGTGAGCGGATCGCGTCCGTGATCCACCTCGCCGCCTACTACGACTTCTCCGGTGAGCCGAGCCCGCTGTACGAGACGCTCACCGTCCGCGGCACCGAGCGGCTGCTGCGCGGGCTGCAGGGGTTCACGGTGGAGCAGTTCGTTTTCTCCAGTACGATGCTCGTTCACGCGCCGTGCGAGCCCGGCCAGCGGATCCGCGAAGACTGGCCGCTGGAGCCGGCATGGGCCTACCCACAGTCCAAGGTCACGACCGAGCAGCTGATCCGGGAGCAGCACGGCGCCATCCCGATCGTCCTCCTGCGGATCGCCGGCGTCTACGACGACCAGTGCCACTCCATCCCGCTCGCCCACCAGATCCAGCGCATCTACGAGCGCACGCTGATCAGCCACGTCTTTCCGGGCAATAGCTCGCACGGTCAAGCCTTCCTCCACCTTGACGACCTCGTGGACGCGCTGGTGCAGATCGTCGATCGCCGCGCGCTGTTGCCGCCTGAACTGGTCCTCCTGCTTGGTGAGCCGGAGACGCTCAGTTACGACGAGCTGCAGCACAGCTTCGGCCGCCTGATCCATGGTGAGGACTGGGAGACGCGCGAGATCCCGAAGGCGCTCGCCAAGACAGGGGCCTGGCTGCAGGACCATATCCCCGGCGAGGAGCCATTCATCAAACCGTGGATGATCGACCGCGCCGACGACCACTACGCGCTCGACATCACCGCCGCGCACACGATGCTCGACTGGTGGCCGAAGCGCTCGCTCCGTCAGACGCTGCCGGCGATGGTCGCCGCGCTCAAGCGGGACCCACTCGGTTGGTATCGCGCGAACAAGCTGGAGCCGCCGGCGGGGTTGCGCCAGGCTGACCCGCGATCGGAGGTGCCCGATGGAGGATGAGCGCACACGACGCCATGGGGACGGCGAAGGGCACGCCGAGACGCGGACGATGTCGGGTCAGCGCGGCGCAAAGGCCGGAATGGGCGGGCACACCGGCATGGCGGGTATGCAGCAGGGGGCGATGCCCCAGGGCGCGACGATGCCCGGCCACGAGATGGGGATGGGCGGCCACGAGGAGATGATGCGCGGGATGCGCGAGCGGCTGCTCTGGACGTACGCCGCGAACATCGCCCTGGGCCTGTGGCTGCTCGCCGGCCCGCTCACATTCGACTATGGTGACACGGCCCTCGCCTGGAGCGACGCGATCAGCGGCGGCCTGATCGTACTCCTCGGCGTGCTCGCTCTCTTCCCGAAGGGCGACTTCTGGGGCCGTTGGGGCATCTGCCTCGTCGGCATCTGGCTGCTGTTCGCCCCGCTCGTCTTCTGGTCGCCGTCCGCCGCTGTCTACACCAACGACACACTGGTCGGTGCGCTGCTGATCGCCTTCTCGGTGCTGATCGCGATGCCGGGGACGGCGCATCATATGGCGATGATGCAGCCGGGGCCGGACATCCCGCCCGGCTGGACCTACAACCCCTCCTCCTGGTTCCAGCGCGCGCCGGTGATTGCGCTCGGCGTCGTCTCCTTCCTCATCTCCCGCTACCTGGCCGCCTACCAGCTCGGCTACATCGACAGCGCCTGGGACCCGTTCTTCGGCATTGGCACGGAACGCATCCTCGACTCGGACGTTTCACGCGCCTGGCCGATCTCGGACGCGGGTCTGGGTGCGGTATCGTACATGCTGGAGGCGCTCTCCGGCTTCATGGGCAGCCGCCGCCGCTGGCGGACGATGCCCTGGATGGTGTTGATGTTCTTCCTGCTCGTGGTGCCGCTTGGGATCACGAGCATCGTGCTGGTGGTCCTCCAGCCGGTGGCAGTCGGTACCTGGTGCACGCTCTGCCTGCTGACGGCGCTGTTCATGCTGATCATGATCCCACTCGCCATCGACGAGGTGGTGGCGATGGGGCAGTTCCTGGCGCAGGCGCGACGGGAGGGCAAGCCACTCTGGCGGACCTTCTGGGCGGGCGGCACGATCGACGGCGGCGCCGAAGATGCTCGCTCGCCGGACCTCATCCCGCCTGTGCCGGCGATGGCGCCCGCGTCCGTCTGGGGCGTCGGCCTGCCGTGGAACCTGCTCCTGAGCGCGGGGCTCGGTCTCTGGCTGATGGCCACACCCGCCGTGCTCGGCAGCGATCGAGCGGCCGCCGATAGTGACCATCTCGTCGGCGCGCTCGTCGTGACGGTCGCCGTGATCGCGCTCGCCGAGGTCGTCCGCGCCGCCCGCTTCCTCAACGTGCTCTTCGGCGTCTGGATCATCGTGGCACCGTGGCTGCTCGGCGGCAGCACGGCGAGCGGGACGGTGAACGGGCTGATCGTGGGCGGGCTCCTGATCGCGCTGGGCATCCCGCGTGGTCCGGTGCGGGAGCGCTACGGCGGTTGGAACAGGTGGATCGTGTAGGGCAGGAGCGGCATCGATGAGCATCGGCGACCTGGTGGTGATCGTCGGCGGGCTGGCGCTGATCGCCTTCCTGCTCTGGTTCTTTTTCGGGCCGAAGCAGGGTAAGGCAGCGGTCGTGCGCGCCGGGGTGCAGGAGGCGACGATCCGCGTCGAGGGGGCGTATCAGCCGAACCGGGTGGCGGTGAAGGCGGGCGTTCCTGTGCGGCTCAAGTTCGACCGGCGGGAAGCGACGGACTGCTCGAACCGCGTGGTCCTGGCCGACTTCGGCATCTCACGGGCGCTGCCCGCATTCGCGACTACGACGGTGGAGTTCACGCCGGAGCGGCCGGGGGAGTACCCCTTCACCTGCGCAATGAACATGTACCGGGGCACACTCGTCGTGGAGCCCGACGGCGTGGCGCCGAATGCTCACGAGGCGACGGCCGCTCACGCGCCCATCCAGGTACAGCCGGAGGTTGCGCCCCAGCCCAGCGCTGAGGAGCTGCCGGCAGAGGCGACGTTCATCATCCGCGGGATACGTGGCATCACCACCGTAACGGCAATCGAGGACCTGCTGGAGCGGCAGCCCGGAGTGGAGCGGGTCCAGGTGAACGCCGCCACCGAGCGGGCGACGGTGGACTACACGCCGGGCCTCGCCTCGCCGGAGGGGCTGGCGGAGGCAATCCGGAAGGCGGGCTACCGCGCGGAACCAATGACACCGGGCGAGGAGCTGAGCGACCGGGGTGTGCCATCGCGCGAGTCCGAGGTGGCAGACGTCACCCGCCGCTTCGTCGTCGCGCTGGTGCTGACGCTGCCGCTGCTCGTCGGCGCGATGGTCGGGCACCTGCTGCCGATGCCGGGTGGTGTGCTCGGAGATGTGGTGGACTTCCTCGCCGATCCGTACGTCCAGCTCGTGCTGGCGACGCCGGTGCTGTTCTACAGCGGCTGGGGCTTCCTCAAGGGCACCTGGTTCACGCTGAAGAACCGTACGGCGGACATGAACACGCTGATCGGCATCGGCACCGGCGCCGCCTACCTCTACAGTGTCGTGGCGACGTTCTTCGGCGACTGGCTGGGGGAGCGGGGCGTCGAGGCAGATGTCTACTACGAGACTGCCGCGGTGATCATCACGCTGATCCTGCTGGGCCGGCTGCTGGAGGTGCGGGCGAAGGCGGGCACCTCGGCCGCGATCGAGAAACTGCTCTCCCTCCAGGCGCGCACGGCGCGGGTGCGGCGGGACGGGCAGGAGGAGGACATCCCAGTGGAGGAGGTGCGCGCCGGCGACCTGGTGGTGGTGCGGCCGGGCGAGAAGGTGCCGGTGGACGGCGTGATCCGCGAGGGGGAGAGCACGATCGACGAGAGCATGGTTACCGGCGAGAGCATCCCGGTGACGAAGGGTCCCGGCGATCCGGTGATCGGAGCCACGGTCAACCGCGCCGGTGGCTTCGTCTTCGAGGCGACGAAGGTGGGCAGGGATACGATGCTCGCCCAGATCGTGCGGTTGGTGCAGGAGGCGCAGGGATCGAAGGCGCCGATCCAGCGGCTCGCCGACGTGGTCTCCGGCTACTTCGTGCCGGCGGTGATCGTCGTCGCGGTGCTGACGTTTATGGCCTGGTTCGTGCTCGGGCCGGAGCCCGCCTTCGTGCTGGCGCTGCTGAACACGGTGGCGGTGCTGCTGATCGCCTGCCCCTGCGCGCTGGGGCTGGCGACGCCGACCTCGATCATGGTGGCCACGGGCAAGGGCGCGGAGAGCGGCATCCTGATCAAGGACGCGGAGGCGCTGGAGGTGACGGGCAAGGTCACGACCGTGGTGCTGGACAAGACCGGTACCCTGACGCGCGGCGAGCCGGCCGTGCGCGACGTGGTCCCGGCGGAGGGCACGACGGCGGACGAGTTGCTGCGGCTGGTGGCGGGGGTGGAGCGCGGTTCCGAGCACCCGCTGGCCGAGGCGATCGTGCGGGCGGCAGAGGAGCGGGACTTGGCGCCGCCCGCGCCGCGCGACTTCCGCTCGGTGACGGGTAAGGGGGCGCTGGCGGCAGTGGATGGGGCGACGTTCGGCGTCGGCAACCGGCGGCTGATGGAGGAGCAGGTGATCGACATCGGGCCGCTGGCGGGCGAGGTGGCGCGACTGGCCGAGGAAGGGAAGACGGCGAACTACGTCAGCCGGGACGGCCGCCTGATCGGCGTGATCGCCCTGGCGGACGTGGTCCGGCCCAGCTCGCGCGCGGCGGTGGCGGCGCTGCGTGATCTCGGCATCGAGACGGCGATGATCACGGGCGACAACCGGGGTGTGGCGACGGCAGTAGCGCGGGAGGTGGGCATCGACACGGTTTTGGCGGAGGTGCTGCCGGAGCACAAGGCGGCGGAGGTGGCGACGCTCCAGCGACAGGGCCGCGTGGTGGCGATGGTGGGCGACGGCGTCAACGACGCGCCGGCGCTGGCGCAGGCGGACGTGGGCATCGCGATCGGGTCGGGCACGGATGTCGCGATCGAGTCGGCCGACGTTGCCCTGATCAAGAATGATGTGTTCGATGTGGCGCGGACGGTACGGCTCTCGCGGGCGACGATGGGCAACATCAGGCAGAACCTGTTCTTCGCCTTCGTCTACAACGGACTGGGTATCCCGGTCGCCGCGGGGCTGCTCTACCCGTTCTTCGGGCTGCTGCTCTCGCCGATCATCGCCTCAGCGGCGATGGCGGCGAGTTCGGTGTCGGTGGTGTTGAACGCGTTGCGGCTGCGCACGTTTCGGATGCCGCCGTCGCCCGTGTCCGCCGAACCGGCGACGATCGGCCGCCCGCGAAGGAGCGAAGGAGACCCCGCGATGCGCCGGCCGGCGACACCGGCCGAGCAGGAAGTGGTAGGAGGTACGACGGTGAAGGTGAAGGACGTAGTCTGCGGCATGGAGATCGAATCGGAGCAGGCGGCGGGGACGAGCGAGTACCAGGGGCAGACGTATTACTTCTGCTCGCCGAGCTGCAAGCGGCAGTTCGACGAGAATCCCCAGCAGTACGTGCGGTAGACCCAGAGGCGGATTTCAGATGCCGTGGGCGGAGAGCGACATGCCAACCGAGGTCAACCGTGAGGACGTGCGCAGACTGACTGCCGCCGGTGCGCAACTCGTCGAGGTGCTTCCGGCGGAGGAGTATGATGCGGCGCACCTGGCCGGGGCCGTCAACGTTCCGCTGAAGGCCCTGAATCGGCGGACGACGGCAACGCTGGAGCAGGGCAGGCCGGTGGTTGTCTACTGCCACGACTATCAGTGAGACATGAGCGCGCGGGCCGCGTGGCGGCTCGAAAGCCTCGGCTTCTCCCAGGTATTCCGCTACACGGCCGGCAAGGCGGACTGGTCTGCCAACGGGCTGCCGTTGGAAGGTACGAAGGTGGACATCCCCGCTGCCCGTGATGCTGCCAGGCGGGACGTGCCAACCTGCCGTCTCACAGACCGTGTCGGCGACGTACGCGAGCGTGCCGCTGCCGGGGGCTGGGATGAATGCGTCGTGGTGAACGATCAGGGCGTGGTGCTGGGCCGCCTCCGGCAGAGAGAGCTAGGCGCAGAGCAATCGATGATGGTCGATGCAGTGCTGGAGCCCGGTCCGACCACGTTCCGGCCAGACGTTCCGCTCGAGGACCTGGTCCGCCGGATGCGCGAGCGGAGCGTAGAGCGTGTGCTAATCACGGATTCTGACGGGCGGCTGATCGGCGTCCTGGCGCGGGAGGACGCAGAACGACGGCTACAGGAATCGGCGGCGATCGGCGGGGACGGCGCTCGCGTGCGCGGGAGTGCGGATGGCTGACCCACGTGCCTCGCGCTTGGGTCCGGGGCGTGTATGGTTCCTGGTGGTGTGGCTGGTGGCTGCAGTGGTGCTCGGCGGGGCGCTGCTGGCGGCGCAACTGGATGTAAACCCCCTGGATGACCCGGATCTCGCTCATCAGCGTCCCGGCTTCCTCAACGCGCTCGGCCCGCCGTTTCCGGCCGCTCCAGTGGTGGAGAGTATCCCGCAACCGGGTAGGCGGGCGGTGGTGTTCTTCACGCGGCCGGGGCTGGCGGAGCGCCTCTTCGACGCATTGGAAGAGGCATCATCCCTGCGTGAGCGGGCGGCGGTGGCGGTGGTAGTGTCCGGGGAACCGCCGCCGGGTGTCGAGGTCGGCGTTCCCGTGGTGGTGGATCCATCCGGCCGGCTGGCGGCGGAGTACCGAATGCCGGTGCCGCGGGACGGCGGGCCGCCGGTCGGGTACGCGATCGTGGACAGCGACGGCCTCGTCCGCTACCGCACGCTCGACCCCCACATGGAGGATCGCCTCGGTGACGAGGTGGTGACGATGGTGAAGGCGACACCATGAGGCTGAGCGCGGCCCGGATCACGCGCATCTGCGTCTACTGCGCGCTGGCGGTAGCGGCCGAGGTGTATCTGTACGTCGCCTATCGGGCGCACGAGGCCCGCTTCCACTGGTTTACGCACTTCTTTGTGGGCGGCTCGGTAGCGCTGATGATCATGGCGGGGATGGCGTGGCGCACGCGCCGGCCGGTGCCCTACCCACTCGTCTGGATCATCGTTGGGCATCTGGTGGCGATGTTCCCGGACTTCCTCTTCGACGCAGGGATCGCGCATTATCGCTGGATGGACGTCTTTCTCGGCCATCTCTCCACGCACTTCATCCCCGGGCGGAACGACACCTGGTTCGCGGTCTTCCTCGCCTGCCTGGCGCTCTACCTGGTGGTACTCGACCGGCGGGTACCAGCGGAGCGGCTATGAGTGAGCGGCTGTTCGTCCGGCGGATGGGACGTAGCGGGCCGGTCGTCGTCCTCCTGCATGGGCTCGGCGCCAGCAGCCGCATCTGGGGATCGGTGGCCGACGAGTTAGCGGACGACGCGATGATCCTTTGCCCCGACCTGCTGGGGTTCGGCCGCTCACCCTGGCCGCATGCTGCGTACAGCGTCGCCGACCACCTCGCGGCCCTCGATGCAACCTTCGAGGGCCTGGATCGGGGGGCTGGACGCATCGTCCTGGGCGGGCATTCGACCGGGGCGGTGCTGGCGCTGGAGTGGGCGGCGGCGCACCCTGAGCGCTTCGCCGGTGTGGTGCTGGTTTCACTGCCGGTATACGGGTCGGCGGCGGAGGCGCGGGCATGGATCAGGTCGCTGTCGCCGCTGGCCTGGGCGACGGTGGCGCGGCCGGACCTCGGTGAGCTGATCTGCGGCGTGATGTGCGCGACGCGGCCGTTCTGGCGGGCGGTGATGCCGCTGCTGCTGCCGCACCTGCCGCCGGCGACCGCGCGGGACGTGGTGCTGCATGACTGGGTGTCGTACAGCGGCACGCCGGCGAACGTGATCATCGACCACCACCTCGAGCCCGCCGCGCGGCGCCTGGCAGAGGCGGGTGTGCCGGTCCAGCTCGTCCACGGGACGCGGGACCGCACGGCGCCGATCGAACGGGCGCGCGCGCTGGCGGATGCCTGCGGGTGGCCGCTCACGGTTCTCGACGGGCAGGGACACGACTTGATCATTAGCGGACCGGGGACATGTGCTGCGGCCCTACGCCGTGCCAATACGGGCACAGGGTAGACGGAAGGTATGAATCGATTGCGGAAGATCGCGGTCGGGTTGCTCCTGTTCACGGCGCTGTACAACGTCGTAGAGGGAGTGCTCGCGGTGACCAGCGGACTGCGGGCGCACAGCCTGACCTTGCTGGCGTTCGGCGCCGACAGCTATCTGGAGGTTCTGGCGGCGGGTGCGGTCCTGTGGCGTCTGTCGTATCGAGACGAGGAGGCGGGCGAGCGGGCGGAGCGGTGGGCAATGCGCTTCATCGGCGCGACGTTCCTCGTGCTGGCCGCGGCCGTCGCCTTTCAAAGCGTCGTGTCACTGCTGGGACGGGAAGTGGCAGAGGAGTCGAGGCTCGGACTGGCGCTACTGGCGGCCTCGCTGGTGGTGATGCCCCTCCTGTCCCTGGCGAAGCTGTGGACGGCGGCGCGGGCGCGGCTGCCGGCGTTGGCGGCGGAGGCACGGGAGACGGTGGCTTGCTCGTACCTATCGCTGACGGCGTTCGCCGGCCTGGTGGCGGTGGCACTGGCGGGCTGGTGGTGGCTCGACGCCGTGTCGGCGCTCCTGCTGGTGCCCTGGCTGGCGCGAGAGGGGCTTGAGGGCCTGCGCGGCGAGGGCTGTTTCGAGGGAGCCCACACATGCTTCTGCCGGCCGTGTCTCTTTGGCATCCGGTCTTGTACACCTCACTGCTGCGCGCCGGCGTGTTGCTGAGCGGCTGACCCGTGCACCATGTGGCGACGGAGCCGGCGCTCCAGTCTGTAGCAGCCGCTCCAGGGGAGGTTCTGGACGGTGATGATGCCACGCATGACGGCGATGGCGATGCCGACGTCGGCCTGCATCAGCGCCGGCGCGTCGTTGATGCCGTCGCCGACCATGGCCACCTTCTGCCCGGCAGCCTGGAGCCGGCGGATCTCGGCCGCCTTGTCCCCCGGCAGGATCTCGGCGTGGACGTCCTTGATGCCGGCAGCCGTGGTCACCGCGCGGGCGGTGCGCCAGTTGTCGCCGGTCAACAGGACCGGAGTCAGCCCGAGCCGCCTGAGCTGCTGCACTGTGGCGGCCGCGTCCGGCTTGGGCTGGTCTGCCAGGGCGAGCACACCGACCGCGTGGCCGTCCACGGCGACCAAGACGGCCGTCTGCCCCTGGGCCTGGACCTGTTCGACCAGCGCGGTGAGCGGAGCAGGGTAGATCTCCTCTTCGGCGAGGAAGCGCTGCGTGCCCACGAGCACACGGTGCTCCCGGACCGTTGCCGTGACACCGCGGCCTGGTCGAGCCTCGAAGTGGGCCGGCGTGTCCAAGGTGAGACCTCTGGCGCGCGCCTCGGCGACGATCGCCTGGGCGAGCGGGTGCTCGGAGAGCGCTTCCGCACTGGCGGCCCGCTGCAGCAGCTCGTCGGCGTCCTCGGCTGGGGTTAGGCACTCGACCAATTGCGGCTTGCCCTCGGTGAGGGTGCCCGTCTTGTCGAAGACGATCGTGCGCACGCTGCGGAAGACGTGAAACGCCTCGCCGGAGCGCATGAGGATGCCGCGCTCGGCCGCCTCGCCGCTCGCCCGAATGATCGCCAGCGGCGTGGATATGCCGAGGGCGCAAGGGTAGCCCATGATCAGCACGCTCAAGGCGGCGAAGCTCGCCCGGAGCACGTCTACCTCACCGGTGACAGCCCACTCGCCCACGGTCCAGATCAGGAGGCCGGCGGCGCTGGCGGCGAAGACAGCCGGCACGTAGACCAAGAGCACCTGATCGACGAGGCGAAGGATGCCCGGCTTGAGCGCCCGCGCCTCGGCGACGTGCCGGGCGACAGTACGCAGGAAGATGTCGAAGCCGACGCGGCTGACACGGATGACCAGGCTGCCGGCTTGATTGAGCGAGCCGCCGATCACCTCGCCGCCGGGCAGCTTGTCCACCGGGATCGGCTCGCCGGTAACGACGCTCTCATCGACCGCCGAGGCCCCGTCGATGACAACACCATCGACCGGGATACGCTCGCCGGGGCGCACGCGCACGCGGTCGCCGACGGCAAGCTCGGCGACGGGAACGATCTCCTCGCCGGTGTCCGAGGTCAGACGATGGGCGGTCTCCGGGGTCAAGGCGAGCAGGCGTCGCATGGACTGAGAGGCGCGGACGTGGACGAGCACCGAAGCGTAGCCGCCGATCAGGTGGAAGGCCAGGACGAACACGGTGGCGCCGAAGAAGCCGCCGGCGGGAATGGCCGTGACGACGAGGCCGACGCCGCCGCCAACCAGACCGCCGAGGGCGGACGCCGAGACGAGCACGTCCTGATTGAGGATGCCGCGCCGGATCGACTGCCAGCCGTTGCGGACGATGATGAAGCGGGCAGGACCGAAGGCGGTGAAGAGGGCGAGCGCGCCCAACGCCAGGGTCCGGTAGATGTTGGCTCCTGCGATGACGGTGATAAGCATTAGCGCGGAGGCGGCGAGCAGCAGCCCGATCGAGAGGAACGCTTTGCGCCGGGCGGCGGCCAAGTCCCGCTCCTCTTCGGCGAAGATCTCGGCTTGGTCCGGCTCGCGGACCGTGTAACCGATGTCCTCCAGCGCCTCGGTGATGCTCTCGGGCGTCACCCGTGCCGGGTCGTACTCGACCAGCACCTCCTCGTGAGCGATCGAGACCTGGACGGACTGCACGCCGTCCAAGCGGCCAACCGAGCGGCGAATGGAATCCGTACAGAGCGAGCAATGCATGCCGCCGACCTTGAGCTGCAGCTTCTGCGGCTCGGCGGCCGGCGTGCCGATCGCGCCGCCTTCGCGGGCGGGTGTGCGGGTGCTCATGCGCTGCTTCCTTCAGTTGGGGAACCCGTGCGGTTCCCCAACCCCTTCCGGTCGGGGGATGCTCCCCCGATACCCTCGTCGGGCTCGGTCTCGAAGCCGGCCCGGGCCAATGTCGCGCGGAGCTGCTCGGCGGAGGTCTGCGCCGGATCGAACGTCACGCTGACCTCCTGGGTCTTGTGGCTGGCCGTGACTACCTCCACGCTGGGCAGTCGCTTGAGCGCCTTGCCGATGCGCTGCTCACAACCTTCGTAATGAATGGTGGAGCCGCCACCGACGGTGAACTGAGTTGTTTGGGCCACAGCATCGTGCTCCTTCTCTGGAGACCCGATGCCGCCGATCTCCGCTGTGCTACGGGGACGGTACACCTTCCAGTTGGCTAGAAAGTCAACCCCTCTTCTCGGAAGAAAGAAAGAGGGCCACCAAGGTGTCTGGTTGACAGACCTCGGCGGCTCGTGCACCGGATATTGTTGACCAGTCTGCATTCACGCATCGGCAGCCGGTGTTGTTAGCTGTTAGAGGAACCAGTAGACGACGGTATCGTGGAGCCCTGCCAGGACCAGTACGGTCGCCGCGAGCGGCCGCAATCCAACGCCGACTCGCCGTGCTCCTGCGAGGTACCGCTGCGTCGCGCCGACGCCAGCTGTCAGCAGGACGGCGAGACCAAGGAGCGGCAGCGTAGCGCCGAAGGCGAAGACGCCGGGGTAGGTCACAGCCACGGGCGAGCGGAGCGCCAGCGGTATGGTGAGCCCGAAGAAGAGCAAGAAGAGTGTAAGACAAAAGGCGAACGAAAAGGCCATCCCAAGCAGGAAGGCGCCGCGGGTCCCGGTGCCGGCCTGGGCCTCAAGCCAGCTGGCGCAGCGGTAGCCGAAGGCGAACCGCAGCGGGATCAAGCCGAGCAACGAGAGGCCGAGGAGGAGCATCAGCGGTCCGAGCACCTTGCGGGCGATGACAAGGACGGGGATGAGAGACTCGTTCAGGCCGTGGCCGAGGAGAATTGCCGCCGTTCCCAGGAGCGTGTAGGCCAGGACTTTGCCGAACAGGTAAGCCAGAGCGCAGCGAGCGACGCTGGCTCGGCCGCCGGCACTGCGGGCGATGTAGGCGAGGGCGCCGGCGTTGGTCGAGAGCTGGCAAGGGCTGGTTATCCCGAGCAGGCCGAAGAGCAGCACGCTGAGGATCGGGATGCTTACGCGCTCGTCAAGCGCCGTGACCGGCCCCAGCACGGCGCGGTTGAGCGTGCTCAGGAAGTCGTACCAGCGCAGCACGATGTTGTCCATGGCTAGTGCGTCCCGCCTCAGAATCGAGCATAGCCGACGATGAGCACCAGCCACAGGGCGGTCAGCACGACGAGAGCGACCGGCAGGATCTCATCAAGGGCGACGTGGAAGAGGAAGAGATCCATCCAGTCGCGGTGGTACGGCCCTGCGATGTAGATAGAGTCGGGGGTCAGCGCCCACAGCGCGAGGCCGAGCGGGAGCAGGCCATCCCAGTATGACCAACGCTGGCCGTAGTAGGTCGCCGCTAAGAGCCGTACCAGACCGATGTTCCAGCCGGTGAGGGTGTGCAAGAAGAAGTGCGGCGTGCCATCAAAGCGGTAGTATAGCGCCAGCAGTAATAACAGAGGCAGCGATAGGGCAAGCAGCGAGACAAGTGGCTGCCAGGCTGGAGGAGTGGCGAGCCGCCTCATGGGCCACCCCCCGCCGGGCCGAGTGCCTGCTGAACGAAGGAGAGAATATCGGCCGTGTCCATGAGCTGACCTGGCTGGACGCGGACGCCTTGGACGATGCCGGCTATGTCGATGACGATGACGGCGTTGGCGTTCACCGGGCCGGGATGGCGCTGATGGAAGTGGTAGACGCCATAAGCCGAGCCGACCGGGTGCTGACCGGCCGTCGGAGCCTCGGAGAGGAGTGGATAGTCCAGGTGCAGGTCTTCGGCGACGGTCTGCTGCACTGCACCGGTGTCCACCGATACGGCGTAAACCACGGCTCCGATAGCCCGCAGTTCCGGCAGAGCGGCCTGGAGGGCGCGAAGTTGGCCCTGGCAATAGTCACACAGGACGGACGGCAGGAACAGGAGGACCACCGGTCGGCCGCCTGCGTCGCTGAGCGACAGGACGCCGCCGTTGGTCGCCGGCAAGGAGAAGTCCGGCGCAACCTGGCCGGGCCGAATGAGCGAGGTATGCGCCGAGCGCTCGGTGATGAGGCCGGCAATGACGAGCAGTGCCAAAGTCAGCACGGACACTCCCAGGAGGAACCGAAGCTGGCGCCGGTCTCGCGGGCTGAGGGCAGCGCCCACCGGCCCGCGAGTCGCGTCGTGGACCTGCTGTTGCTGGCTGTCCGCCTGGCCATCCGCCATCCTGTGCGCGTCACCCCTTACCGCTGCCCCCCCGGCCAGGTGAGCAGCGGCATGTTCACGACCACGCCGGGCCGCTCGATGGCGAGTTCGCCCTTGGCCTCGGCATCCTTCACTTCGGCCGCCGCTTTCAGCTCGCGAACGCTCCGCTCGTTCGTCCAGGTGACGAGATTGACCGTGCGTAGCGGGCTGTAGCTCGGCGTGAGCGGCGGGCTGTCGAAGACATCGGGCTGGAACCCTAATGGCCCATCGCCCTTAATGCCGTTGGTAAAGACGTAGACGTTTGCGCGCGCGCTCTCAGGCGCCTGGGCCAGGGATTCCACCGTGAAAACAGGTGAATCCATCATGCCGGTGAGCATCTGCGCGATGCCCGGCTCGGACGCCTCGGTGTGGATGAAGTGGATCTCCTGCCCCTCCAGGTAGCCCTTGACCGGTGGCACGGTCGCGCCGTTGTCGGCGCTCCCGCCCATCGATCCCATGGAAAGCCCGTCATCGTCATCCCTCAACGCTGCGTACGCGAGCACCCCACCGGCCAGCAGCACGGCGATGACGGCGGTAATCAGGACGTTGCGTTTCATTGGTCCCCCTCATCACCGATCGGCTTAGCGCTCCCCACCCGGCCAGGTGAGCAGAGGCATGTTGACGACTGCGCCGGTGCGCCGAGTGCGCAGCTCGCCGTTCGCCTCCGCCTCCCGGACTGCTGCCGCGGACCGCAGCTCGCGCGCTGCCCGCTCGTCCGTCCAGGTGACGAGATGCACGGCGCGGAGCGGCCGGTAGCCATTGGTACCTGGTGGGTTATCGAACACGTCCGGCTGGAAGCCGAATGGGCCATCGCCTCTGACACCATTCGTGAACACGTAGACGGATGCGAGCGCGCTCTCCGGCGCCTGGGCGAGCGCAGGGACCGTCAGCACCGG
Source organism: Dehalococcoidia bacterium (assembly GCA_050184225.1). Lineage (GTDB taxonomy): Bacteria > Chloroflexota > Dehalococcoidia > CAUJGQ01 > CAUJGQ01 > JBFXAN01. The sequence goes on from JBFXAN010000003.1 coordinate 20,414, forward strand.
CGAGCCCATCATCGTCGTGAGCATGGTGGCCACGTTGGGGTCAGACGCCTCGGTGTGGATGAAGCGGATCTCGCGATCATCGAGGTAGCCCGTCACCGGCGGCACGGTCCCCGTGGTTCCTGCCATGCCACCCATGCCCCCCCATCGACGGTTGTGCCCCGGCAGGCGTGAGGGCGCGGTAGGCGAGCACGAAGCCGAGCATCAACGCGGCGACCATGGCGGTGATGACGAGGGTACGCTGCCGAAGCACCGGCTGGAGCATCTGCCAGCGCAGCCGCCCGATGAAGGAGTTGGCGAGGACGGTACTGACACTGGCGACCATCGCCACCATCGCCCAGACGGGATGCACCAGACCGGTGACGGCCAGCGGCACGCCGATGCCGTTGAAGGCGAAGGCGAGCGTCAGGTTCTGGACCGTCTTGCGGTAGGAGTTGCGGCCGATCTGATAGGCGTCGGCAACCGCTCCTAAGCGCTCGCCGATGAGGACGACATCGGCCGACTCGATGGCAATGTCGGTACCGGCGCCGATGGCGATGCCGACGTCGGCCTGCATCAGGGCCGGCGCATCGTTGATGCCGTCGCCCACCATCGCCACGCGATAATCCTGCCGCTGCAGCTCCCGGACGGCGTTCGCCTTGTCCTGGGGCAGCACCTCAGCACGGTACTGGGAGATGCCGACCTGCTCGGCCACCGCCTGGGCGGTGCGGGGGTTATCCCCGGTGAGCATCACCGGCTCCAGACCTGCCGCGTTGAGGGCCGCGATCGCCTCCTTCGCGTCCGGCTTGAGCTGGTCGGCGATGGCGATCAGCCCCGCTACCCAGCCGTCAAAGGCGACTGCCACAACCGTATTGCCGGCGGCCTGCAGCGCCGTGATCTGCTCAGCGAGGGGCGTAAGCATGGCCCCTTCGTCGCCAACAAACCGCGGACTGCCGACCGCCACGCGGCGACCCTCGACCGTGGCCACCACCCCCTTGCCGGGCGTGGCCTGGAAGTCGGTCGCCGGTGGCACGGTCAACTGCTCGGCGTCGGCAGCAGTAACGACCGCCTGGGCGAGCGGGTGCTCGGAGGAGCGCTCGGCGGCGGCCGCGACGCGCAGCACCTCGCGCGTGTCCCCGCCCGCCACCGCCACCACTTCGACGACGGCCGGCTGGCCGCGGGTGATCGTGCCGGTCTTGTCCAGAACCACGCGCCTGACCTCCTTGAGCACCTGGAAGGCCTCGGCGGAGCGCATGAGGATGCCGCGCTCGGCGGCGATGCCGCCGCCGCGGATCATCGCCAGCGGCGTGGCCATGCCCAGCGCGCAGGGGTAGCCCATCACGAGCACGGCGAGGGCGGCGAAGACGGCGCGGGTGATGTCCGGGGAGCCGGTGACCAGCCAGGCGCCGAGCGTCCAGATGAGGATGGCCAGGCCGGCGGCGGTGAGCACGACCGGCACGTAGACCATCAGCACCCGGTCGACGAGGACGAGAATGCCCGGCTTGAGCGCGCGGGCTTCCTCGACTTGGCGGGCGACCTGGGCGAGGAAGCTCTCCTCGCCGACCTTGGTGACACGCACCAAGAGCGTGCCGATCTGGTTGACCGAGCCGCCGATGACGCCGTCGCCCGGCGCCTTCTCCTGGGGGATGGACTCGCCCGTTACCAGGCTCTCGTTGACACCGGACGCGCCCTCGACAACCTCGCCGTCCACGGGGATGGATTCGCCCGGCCGGACGCGCACCAGGTCGCCAGCCTGGACCTGCTCGATCGGCACCTCTTCCTCACGGCCATCGCGGACGACGCGGGCCGTGGGCGGGACGAGCGCGAGCAGCTTGCGCACGGATTGGGAGCTGCGCGTGCGCACGAGCAGGGAGACGTAGCCGGAGAGTAGGTGGTAGGTGGTGATAAAGATGGCGACGCCGAAGAAGTCAGGCAGCGGGAAGACGTCGAACAGATAGGCCAAGAAGCCGCCGATCAGCCCGGCGAAGGCGCCGAACTCGAGGAGCACGTGCTGGTTGAGGATGCCGCGGCGCAGGCTGGCCCAGGCCATCGTGAGGATGTGCCAGCCGGGACCGAAGACGGTGGCGAGCGCCAGGGTCGGCATCAGCCAGAGCAGGAACGGCCGCGCCTCGATCGCCATGAAGTCGAACCACATCATCAGCATCATGCTGATCGTGATCGCCGTAGCGCCGACGGCCAGGAAGAGGTTAGCGCGGGCGCTGCGCAGCTCCGCCTCTTCCTCCTCGGCAGTGCGGGCCGTGCGCGAGTCGCGCACGCTGTAGCCGAGGTCGAGCAGGGTCTCCTTGAGTTCGTCCGGAGTAATTTTGTCCGGCTCGTACTCGACGAGCGTCTCTTCGTGGGCGAGGTTGACGCTCACCTCGCGCACGCCGTCCATCCGCCCCAGCGCCTTGGTGATGCTGGCGACGCAGAAGGAGCAGGACATACCGCCGATCTTGAACTGCACCCGCTCGGCGCCCTCGATGCCGATGAACGCGTCCGGCTCATTCGTCCGCGCGGCGGTGTCCGCGGGCCGCTTCGGGGTCTGGATGGTCATCGACTCTCTCCCTGGGGGGTCACCTCGTAGCCGAGCTGGGCCAGCTTCGCCCCCACCTGGTCGGGACTCGTCCGCGCGGGGTCGAGCGTGACCGTCACGTGCTGGGTCTGGGCGCTGGCCCGCACATCCTCCACACCCGGCAGACGCTTGAGCGCGTTGCTGATGCGCTGCTCGCAGCCCTCGCAGTGGATCTTCTCCTCGCCGGTCACGGTGAAGTCGAGTATCGTGGCCATGATGCTGCCTCCTTGCTGGGGTTGCGCGCAGCCCACGTCTGGGCCACGCTTCTCTACCCGGACCGTACACATTCCAGTCGAATGGAAAGTCAAGCCCCCTGGGCATTAACCGCGAGCGACGCGGTCGAAGGCGGCCTTGAGGGCGGCGTCGGTGATCAGGCCGTCCAGGCGTTCCACCTCCGTGCCGGCACGGAGGACGAGCACAGTGGGTAAGCTCTTCACGTTGAAGCGCTCGGCGGCTGTGAGGTCCTGATCAATGTCGACCCGATAGACCGGCACGCGGCCGGCGTACTGCTGGGCGATCCGCTCCAAGCGGGGCTCCAACACGCGGCAGGGCGCGCAGCTCGCCTGGTAGAAATCGAGCACCACCGGCTCCGGCGCTCGAAGCACCTTCGGCTCCAGCTGATCACTCGTCAGCGTCTCCACCGCCGTCATGCCGTGTTCCTCCTTTGGTCTGCGCGCTGTGACCCGCCCGTGCCGACGACTCGAGGCTCGCTCAGTGCGCGCTCGGTATCCTCGCGGTACAAGATGCCGATGAGCCGCCCGTCCGAGTCCGAGACCACGATGCTGCCCACCTGCCGCTCCTGCATGCGTCTCGCAATCGATTCGAGCGGGGTATTCGGACGGATCGTCGTGGGGCCAGCCTCCATGACGGTTTCCGCGACGGCCTCGGGCGTGGCGTCCAGCGCCTTTCCCCGCAAGCGCCCCAAGATGACTCCTTCCTCGGTGACCACCAGGCACACGTCCCAGCCTGCCGCCCGGACACGGTCGCGCACCTCCCCAACCCGGTCGGTCAGGCGACAGGCCGGCACGCCCCGCCGGGCGCTGTCGCCAGCCCGGGGGACGTTTGCCCGTGTGCCCTCCATCGGCAGCCCGGCGGCGAACCAATCCGCCTTGCCCGGTTGGTAACGGAAGACATGGGTGAAGCCGAGCGTTTCGAGCCGCCACGCGGCTCGGGCGCTCATATCTCATTGGTAGTCGGAGCAGTAGACAATCACACGTTGGTCCCGCGCGAGCCGACTCATCGTCCCTGCGTCAAGCTCCTTGAGTGGGATGTTGATGGCGCCCGGCAGGTGCTCAGCCTCGTACTCCTCCGCGGGCCGTACCTCGACCAGCTGTGCACCGTCCTCGACGAGCATCCGCACGTCATCTCGCTCAATCTCGATTGGCATTGCATCGTCCTCCTTTGCTTCCGACTCAGCCGCCGCAGCACCCGGCGTCGGTTCGGCTGGTAAGGGTGCCGTAGATGCGGTGGCTGATGTGGCAGAGCTTGCAGCGGGGCTCAATGCCGCGCAGCAGGTAGAGGGCGAACAGGCCGAGTACCGCCACCAGCACGATCAGCAGCACCCAGGCGGGGAGCGTGAGATCCACCGCAACCGATGCGCGGTAGAGGCTCAAGGCGCCGATGAACAGGAGGAAACCGGCGAGCACGACGTGCAAGGTCTGCTGTGGTATCCGACCGGCCAGGAAGCCGGCGATCTGGCCGCCCACGAGCACCGCCGGCACGGTCGTGGCGAGGATGTTCCACGGGATGGTGGCGCCCTCCTCACCCGCCACGACGGCGAGGTGTGTCACCGCCGCGGACAGCGAGGCGCCGGCGATGACCAGGTGGGCGTTGCCGGCCGCCAGCCGCACGGGCATACCGCGCAGCACCTGCTCGACGGTGCTCAGCTCGCCGGCTGCGAACCCGACCAGCCCCTGGAACAGCCCGCCGACCGTAGCGGCTCCGGCTCGGACGGGGTCGTTGCGGAGGATGTAGCGATACACCCGCCCCTGGCGATCGCGGTGTTCGGTCATACCGCCACTCTCGTTCCGCGCTGATCCGCCCGCAGCACCGGCGTGCGCTTGCGCGGATGCCACCGTCTCGCGCAGGAGCAAGAAGGCGAAGAGGAGCAGGCCTCCGCCGACGGCGAGCAGCAGCCAGCCCCCAGGCATACGGTTCGCCAAGTAGCCGCCCAGTACAGCGGTAGGGACGGCGAAGATGAGGGCGAAGCCGGCGACCCTGACGTCGATCAGCCCGCGCCGCCAGAAGGCGGAGGTCGAGCTTATGAAGCCGAAGATCTCGGTCAGGATGCCGATCTGCACCGCCTGCACGGGCTCCAGGTGGTGGCCCAGGAGCGGGAAGACGATGGTGTAGAAGGGGACAAAGAGCACGGCCCCCGAGACGCCCAGCGTTCAGACGGTTATGCAAATGCCGAGCGCGAGGGGGAACAGTCACCAGAACTGGAGCCAGTATTCCACAGGCGTGTGTTCTCCTCTGCGGGGTCACCTCTATAAGAGTAGCTGGCGCCGCCTGGCTTGCCTGGTTCGGCTACCGGCTCGTTCCGATCTTCTCCATCTTGTGGCCACAGCAATCGGTGAACTCCTGTGTGGCCTCCATATTCGGGGCATTGGTTACGGTGATCTCGCAGCCGCAGCCCTGCACGGGACAGCGATAGACGGTACCCTGCTGCACCTGTTCCGCCATGGTTGACCTCCTTGCGCGATCTCCCTCTCTTACCGATACACCTTCCAGTCCGGGGAAGGTCAACGAACGCGCGCTTACAAAATGCTGGCAAGCCGTACAAGAGCGTTCAGCACGAGCATACCGGTCGCGGAAGGCGTGGCTAGTAGCGGCGCAACCGTTGCCCAGGGGCCGGAGCGACGGCACTGCATGCGCGTTCAGCGTCGTGGCCTGGCCGATGGTGCTCGATGATGGCGCAGACCTGCCCGCCGGTACGCACGCTCTCGGCTGCTTCGTCCCGCAGGCCAGTGAGTTCTTGCCGAAACTCTGCCAGCGTGCGCAGATGGGCATCGATCGCCGCGACTTTCTGGTCGAGCAGGCGGAGGACATGCTCGCAGGGCTGCTGGCCCTCCCCGCGCAACGTCAGGATGTCGCTGATTTCGTCCAGGGAGAGGCCAATCGCCCGTGCCTTGAGGATGAACTGGAGGCGCTCGCGGTCCGCCTCGCCGTACAGTCGGTAGCCCGCGGGCGTGCGCCGTGGCGGGGGCAGGAGGCCGATGTCCTCGTAGTAGCGGATCGTCTTGGTGTTGAGGCCCAGGGCGGCGGCGAGTTCGCCGATGCGCATGGGCGACGTGTTGCCATCAATATCCATCGTGGTCGCTCCCGGACATTCCAGCGAATTGGAATCGCTACCGCGATGGTACACCTTCCAGCCGAATGGAAGGTCAAGGCAGGCAATAGCCGCGGCTCCGCACGGCGTATGTAGCTATGACCGTGCGGAGCCGCGGCCTCAAGTCGAGGGGCCGGGGGCGCCGATTGCTCGCGGCTCTCTACCTCTCGCCACAGCCGCAGCCGCAGCCGCATGCTTCGAGAGCTTTCATGTCCTTCGTCACCGTGCGCGGCACGACGACTGGCTTGGGCGTTGCCTTCTTGGTTGTCATGACTTCTCACCTCTCGTTGTCTGCGCCCGCAACACACGCGCAGTCCTCACACTCGGCATCCGGCTCGCCGGGCGCGCTTCCGCCTAGCCGGTGCAGGTGATCCTGGAGAGCGACGAGCTCGCGCTTGAGCGTGATGAGCTCTGCGATCCGCCGATCGATATCGGCGAGTTGGTGAGGGATACGCTCAAGGAGGGCCTGCTGAAGGTGAGAACAGGACTCGGTGAACGTCTGATCCACTAGATCTTTCACCTCGGGCAGTGAGAGGCCCAGGAGCTTGGCTCGCTTGATCAGCTGGAGCCAGTGAACCTCCGCACGCGGGTACAGTCGGTAGCCCACGGGGCTGCGCGTCGCTGGCGGCAGCAAGCCGATGGACTCGTAGTAGCGAATGGTATCCGTCGGCACCTGGGTTTCGGCCGCAAGTCGTCCGGCGGTGAGCATCCGGTTCATGACCAGGATGCTACACCTTGGAGCAGCTCCAAGGTCAAGCATTTTCGCCGTTGCTTGGTCGCACTCCGCGTCAACCGTAGGCAGCCTTAGTACTAGTTGCCGGTGCAAAACACCTGGATGCGAAGGATGGGGCATGTCCGTGCGTCGTGGGCCGTTGGTGAGATGAACCGTGCCGCGGTGCGGTGGTCAGTCAGCGGTGGTACGGGCGATGGTGACGAGGTTGGCGACGAGTACGCCCAACCCGACCCAGCGGTGGAAGCCCGCCTCGCCATGATCGCGGCAGCGTGTGAGCCCATAGCGATGCTTGAGTACGCCGATGCGTCCCTCAATGCCCGCCCGCCAGCGATAGGCGTGGCGAAACGCACGCCGGGCAGCGGCCGTCACGGCGGATGATCCGGTGGTGGGCAATGCCACCTGACGCACCCCAGCGGCGGCAACCTGGCGCCGAACGGTGGCCGTGCTGCAGCCGCGGTCGCCGGTGACCAGATCGGGTGGCCGACCAAAGCGCGCGACATGCCGATCGAGAGTGGGCACGACCTGCGGCGCATCGGCGGCCGCACCGTCCATGACCTGCACCTCAGTGATGATGCCGCCCTCCACCTCGCCGAGCCACACCTTGTGGCCGAAGGCGACGGTCTGACCCGGCTTGTGTTGCGGGATCACCGCCGTATGTGGCTCGATCAAGCTCACCACCTTCTCTGCGGCCGGGACGGCTTCACCCTGCAGCACGCGCCGTTCCGCTTGACCGATCACGCGGCACACGAGCGGCAGCACGTGCGCGAGCTGCTGTCCCACGCGTGCCACACCGGCTGGCAGGTGCGGCTCACCGCCCGTCATGGCGGTCTGGACGCGCTCCGCCTGTCGCACGACCTGCCGTGTGATATCAAGCAGCCGCCGATAGACCGTCTGCCGCTCGCCAACGGCCGCACGATCCCGCCGTCGGGCGAGCCGATGCATCGCTTGCACACAGCGCCGCGCACTGCGGGTGCGCGTCCGGAAGGCGTCCCGCACCCCGACGAGCGACGCCTCAAGCACCGGTTTGGCGCGCCGCACGAGCCGGCCGAGCACGCGCACGCCATCGGCGAGGAGGCGCGAGTCGGTTGGATAGTGAATCGCGGTCTCCACGTCCGTGCTATCCAGCCGGAGCTTGCGACCCCGCGTGACCTGGAGCTGGCACGCCAGCTCGACGACATGGTCCAACAGCACCTGCAAGGTCGCTGGCTGGATCAGCGCCGCCCAGCGGATCAGCGTTGTGTGATCGGGTACGCGCGCCAACCCCAGGCGGCAGAACTGACGCAGCACCAAGCTATCGCCAACGAACTGCTGCGTTTGGCCGTAGCTCCAGTCGTAGAGTCGCCGCACCACCAAGAGACGCAGGATCACATCGACTGGGGTGGACGGGCGGCCCGTGCACAGCGTCCGTGGGAAGCGCCGCGCCAGATCGGCGCGCACCGCCCGGAAGAGTTGATCGTCGTCCAACAAGACATCAAGCCGTGCCAGCACCGGCTCAAAGCGCAGGTCTAACGCTGGCACGAGCGCGAACAGATCGACGACGGGCGCATGGTCGCGGAGCATGCGGAGGGCCTCCCGGTGGATGGTGTCTCGCAACTTCATCCTACCCACGAGGCCCCTTTTTTGCCCGACACGGATTTTTGCACCGACAACTAAACTCAGTCCCCGGTGAAACCGCCATAGGATAGGGTGTGGCTGGACGCTGGACCGAGGGGACAGCCATGCAAGATGTGGCAGGGATGCTGGACCGGTGGGGGCTCGATGTGCGCCAGGTGCGCACGCGGATCTATCGGGCGACGGACGCGCGGGAACGGGAGCGATGGCACGCCTGGTGGCTGCTGGCGCAGGGCTGGCCGGCGAGCCGGGTGGCAGAGGCGCTGGATCGGGACGCCCACCCGATCGGAGCGTGGGTCGCCACCTTCCAGGAGCAGGGACCGCACGCGGTGTCGTTTGACCAGACCGGCGGCTCCCCCCCGCCCTGCCGTCCGGCGAGCAAGCCGTCGTCAAGGCGGCGGTGCAGCAGTCACCGCGGGCGGCCGGGATGCCGGCTGCCAACTGGACCTGGAAGGTGGTGCGCCAGTTCGTCCAGGAGACGTTCGGCAAGCGGCTGGCGCGCCGCAGTTGCTTCCGCTATCGGCACCGACTGGGTTTCGCGTGGAAGCGGCCGAAGAAACGCTTGCTGAAGGCCGATGCCAACCGACGCGCGGCCTTCGTCCGGGAGTACGCCGCCCTCGTGGCGGACGCGGACCGAACCGGGGCGAAGATCGTCTTCGTCGAGGAAGCGCACGTCCGCGCGGATGCCGATCGGCGCGGGAAGTGGGTGCTGAAAGGGCCGGCAGCCCTCGTCGATTCGACCAGCCCGCGCTATGGCGAGAAGGCGAGCTACTATTCGGCGGTCTGCCTGGAGACCGGCGAGGTGGAGGGGATGGAACTGACCGACGCGAGCACCGCCGAGACCAGTGCAGCCTTCCTGCGGCAATTGTGGGCCACCCATGCCGAGCCGCTAATCGTGATCTGGGACAACGGCCCTGCCCACAGCGGCGATGCGTTGCGGGCCTTCCTGCGCACGCCCGACCTTCGGCTGCGGCTCGTCCGGCTGCCGCCGTATAGCCCGGACTACAATGCCGACGAGCCAATCTGGAAGTGGGTGCGGCAGGAGGTGACGGCCAACAGCTGCCTGGGCAGCAAGGTGGCGGTGCAACAGCAGGTCGGCGCCTGCTTCGCCGGCCTTGCCGACCGTATCGACGAGGTCAGGTCCCGCTGCCGGACCGCCCTGCAAGCGCAGGCCGCGCTCCTGGCCGTCATGTCGGTTTCACCGGGAACTCAGTTTAGTATTAGTTGGTGTTGCGATTTGGCGCTGATTGAGCAGAGTTAGACTAGCCGAGGCGCTGCTCCCGAATGATCGAGGTGCCACCAAGCTAGGCTGCGCGCTTCTGGCCGATATGGCGGAGATTACTGGCGAGGACACCCCAGCCGACGTGGCGAACGAGCCCGGCCTCCCCGTGGTCCGGGCAGCGCCGCAGCCCGTAGTCCCGCCGCAAGCTGCTCAGCCGTCCTTCGATGCCCGCACGCCAGCGATAGCGGCGTCGCCAAGCGGGCGCGCGTTCTCGCGCTCGCTGCGCCGCGGTTAGCTGACCGGAGCGCGGAATCACCAAGTGGCGGACGCCCGCCTCCCGTGCGACCGACTCATTGTCGGCGGCGTGGAGGCCCCGGTCACCCGTGACCATGTGCGGCGCCCGGCCGAAGACACGCTGATGCTGGGCGAGCGCGGGAGCAAGTTGCCCTTGCTCAGCGGTCTTATCCGCCAGCACGGCAAAGCGCGTTACGATCCCACCCTCCACCTCGTCGAAGACGACCAGTCGCCCGAACTCGACCGGTGTACCGCCTTTGTGCCGGGGAATAATCCGGGTGTGCGGCTCAAAGAGGCTGACCAGCGTCTCCTTTGCCGGGACCTTCTCACCTGCCAGGACCCGCCGCTCGGCCTGGTCAATCACCCGCTCGACCAGCGGCAGAAAGGAGTCGAGCCGCTCGCTCAAGCGTACGCCCTGAGTCTGGGCTTCGAGCGGCAGAGCTGCGCGGATCCGCCGCGCCTGCTGCACCGTCGCTCGGGTCGCCGCCAGCAACCGAGCGTAGATACCTTTCCGCCGCTCGGTGCTGTCTGGTCCGGTGCGCCGCCGCAGCCGATGCAGTTCCTGCAATCCCCGCCGGGCGCTGCGCAGGCGGGTGCGGAACGCATCCTGCACCCCAACAAGATGATCCTGAACGAGCGGCCGGCTCCGCCGGATGAGACGGCTGAGTACCCGCACGCCATCGACCAGTAAGCTGCTGTCGGTCGGGTGATGGATCGCCGTCTCGACGACGGTCCCGTCGATGCGCAGTTTCCGCCCACGCGTGACGCGCGCGCGGCGCGCCAAGTGGACCACTCGGTCATTGAGGGCGTGCAGCGTCGCCGGCTGAATCGTCTGCGCCCACCGCAGCAGCGTCGTTGCGTCGGGGACCCGGCGAAAGTAGATACGGCAGAACCAGCGCAACACGAGGCTATCGGCCACCCGCCGCTCGGTCTCGCGATAGCTCCAGTTGTAGAGGTGCTTGACGATGAGCAAGCGGAGCAGCGCTTCGGCTGGCGTCGAGTGCCGTCCATGGCAGAGCGTCTGAGGGTAGCGTCGGCTGAGGTCCATGCGCACGACCTGATACAGGTGCTCATCGTCGAGCAGCTGATCGAGCTCTCGCAGCACCGGGTCGGTCTGGCCAGCTAACTCCGGGACACGGGCGAACACGTCTTCGGGCGCATACTGATCGATGAGCATGGTGCCGGGTGCCTCAGTGGATTTCCTTTCCGAAGTATCCCGCTTGAGCACCCGCTTCTCCAGCCCAAATCGCAACACCAACTAGTATTAGAGCGACCGGCATTAGGCATCACTTGAGGCGACGGGTTGTGGGTCTGCCGGGCCAACGGTAGCGGGTGCGGGCGACGACGACGGCCGCGGCGAGGAACAGGTAGAAGTCCACCACCCGACCGTTGGTTTCGGTGCAGCGGCGCAGCTTGCCATAGCCATTCATCCAGGCCTGCGTCCGCTCCACGACCCAGCGCGACCCTGCCTGAAGCGGGACCGGCACGCCCTTGCGGGCGATGTCGCCCATGAAGCCGAGCACATCGAGCAGCGCCCGGGTCGTGGCGCTGTCATAGGCACGGTCCAGATGGACGGTGATATGTTCAGGCAACGGACCGAGCTTGCCCAGACCCGCCAAGGTTGGCTGGAGGAGCGGCGCGTCATGGCGGTTGGCTCCCGCAGAGACCAGATGGAGCGGCACCCCGTAAGCGTCAGTCGCTGTCGACCGTTTCAGTCCCTGTTTGCCCCGGTCCACCGGGGAGCGGCCCGCTTTCTCCCCGCCGACGGGCGCCTTGGTGATGCAGCCATCGACGGCCACATCGTCGAACTCAAGCCCGATCATGCGGTCGTATTGCTGGAGCGCCAGCGTGTGAAGCACCTCCGTCAGACCGGCCGCCGCCCACTCATGCACGCGCCGTCAGATCGTGCGGTCCGAGCAGCCGGGACTCGCGAGCCGTTCGTAGCCGGAGCTGTGGACCAGGGCGGCCACGACGTGCTCGAAGACGAGCCGGTCGGGAATCCGGCGCCGATGGCAACCCAAGGGATGGGTCGGATCGAACACGGGGCGGTCGGGCAACAGGGCAGCGAACTGGCACCAGATCGGTTCCAGCAGGCATGATGGGAGAGCGGGCACGGCGTCCTCCGACGAGCGCAGAGTGGTGACACCTCCACGTTCGTTCGAGACCGTGCCTGCCCGCTACTTCACCCCAGACGCATCCCCTCCCTACCTATTGCCGGGCGTTCTTAATACTTCCCACCGCGCCGGAGATCCTCGGTGGTGATGCTACCTCGCACGACTGCGTTGGCGAGCGCGTGGGCGGTCTCCCGCGCGCCGAGTGCGTCGAGCATCTGCCGGTGCTGCCACCAATACTAGCTCGTGGTCAGGCCGAGCTTGCCTGTTGCCTCCTCCACGGTGAAGCCGGCGCTACCGGCGATGGCGCTGCTGTCACGGGCGACAGGGGCGGCGCAGACGCTGGAGACATCGACCAGCCAGCCGCAGACGTATCAGCATCTGCGCATCGCACAGGAGCGGCTGCGGCAGTGGTAGGTGGGGCTGAGGAAGCTCGGCGGGATGGGGCGGAGACAGCTCTACGCGCCGGGGACGGCGGGCGTGAGCCGCGACGTTGTAGACTGGCCGGCATGAGCAGGGGACTGATCCCACTCCTGGCGCTGGGCGCCGCGTCCGCGGCCGCGCTGGCATCTGCGGCGCTGGCGCCGGCTCCACCCGACCGAACGGTGGCGATGGTGGAGATGAAGGCGGCCGACTGCTAGGTATTGGAGCAGCGTACGGCTGACACCTTCCGGGTGGTCGAGCGGAAGTACCGGGAGCGTTGACTACAGACGCTCTGCCACTGGGAACTGTCCATGTGGATAGTAATGCACAGCGGTGCCACTCGGCGCCAACTCGGGCGTAGGCGGGATTCGCCAGACGGCGATACCACCCGAGTCGAACATTGACCGTGCATGCACAGAGGATATACGATTGTGTCGATATGACCACTGAAACTATCCCGGTAGCGATTACTCCTTCGGTGACGCGCAGCGAGCGGAAGCGCGACCTGACAGGCCGTTTCTTCCAGGTGCTCTCCGACCCCACGCGTGTGCACATCATCGAGCTCTTACTAGATGGCGAGAAGAACGTCAGCGAGCTCGTTGCGACGCTGAACATGCCCCAGGGTCGGGTGTCGTCGCACCTGGCATGTCTGCGCTGGTGCGGCTTCATCGGCACGCGCCGCGAGGGCAAGTACGTCTACTACCGTGTCACGGACACGCGCGTGCGCGACTTGATGCGCCTCGCCCATCAGCTCCTCGCCGACAACGCCGGCGAGATCGCCAGCTGCTTCCGGCTGGAGAGCGAAGAGGCCCTCGGCTAATACCCGACAGCCCAACCCACGCCCAGCCGGCCCGGCCGGCTGCTTGACAGGCCCGCCGGTGGAGAATATATACTCATATCCGTATATGAATGACGCGATGACGCGAGGGAGGAGCCGGGCGATGGAGCGCGACGGGCGGTGGAGCTGGCTGGCGGTGCTCGGCCCCGTGCTGCTCTGTCTGCCGTGTCTGCTGGCGCCCCTGCTCGCGCTCGGCGCCGGGGCGCTGCTCGCCGGCGCGGGCGGCGTGCTGACCGGCACGCTCTGGCTGCTCCTCGCCGGGATGGGGCTGGCCGTCGTACTCGCCGCCGCCCTGCTGCTCCGTCGGCGCCGCCGGATGGCCGCCTGCAGCCGGCCGACCGCTGAGCGCACGCCTGCCGAGCCCCTGGAGGTAAACTGATGACCGAAACACCCGAACGCTTTGACCTGGTAATCCTCGGCTCCGGCTCCACCGCCTTCGCCGCCGCCCTCCGCGCGGCCGAGTTGGGCAAGACGGCGGTGATGATCGAGGAGCGGACCCTGGGCGGCACCTGCGTCAACCGCGGCTGCCTGCCCAGCAAGAACCTGATCGAGGCGGCCCGCATCGTCTGGGAGGCGGCCCACCCCCGCTATCCGGGCCTCCGCCCGGCCACGGTTGCCGTGGATTTTCCCGAGCTTATCCGCCAGAAGGACGCGGTCGTTCACGACTACCGCGATCGCAAGTACAACTCCATCGTGGAGGACGCCGCCCAGATCAAGGTCTACGTCGGCCACGCAAGCTTTGTCGATGACCGCGTCGTATCGGTGAACGGTCGCACCGTGCGCGGCGAGCAGGTCCTGATCGCCACTGGTACCCGCCCCACGCTGCCACCGATCGAGGGCCTCGACCAGGTACCGTACCTGACCTCCGACCTGCTGACGTCGGATGAGCCCCAGGAACTGAGCGACCTGCCCCGCTCGCTCGTGATCGTGGGTGGCGGCTACATCGCGTTGGAGTTGGGGCAGATGTTCCATCGCTTCGGCAGCGAGGTCACCATCCTCGAGCGCAGCCGCACCATCCTCAAGGACTACGAGCCGGAGGTTGCGCTCGCCCTCACCGAGACGCTGCGCGATGAAGGCATCAACCTCGTCACCGGGGTCGCGGCGCGGCGGGTTGCCCAGCAGAACGGTGACGTCGTCGTTGTGGGCGACAAAGGCGGTGCCGAGCAGCGCTTCCGCGCCGAGCGGCTCCTGATTGCCACGGGTCGCGCGCCCAACACCGACGGCATCGGCCTCGACCGGGCCGGCGTGGCGCTGGACGAGCGCGGCTTCGTGCGCGTCGCCGACGAGTTGCGCACGAACGTCCCCCACATCTGGGCCGCCGGCGATGTCATCGGCCGGCACACGGGCAGCCAGCTCGCCACCCCGGTGGGCGCCCACGACGGTGGCATCGTCGCCGACAACGCGCTGGGTGGCGAGCGACGTACCGTCGACCACACGGTCATCCCGCGCACGATCTTCACGGACCCGCAGGTCGCCGTGGTGGGCCTGACCGATGCCGAAGCCACCGCGCGGGGCCACCGCTGCTGGTGCAACACCATCCCGGTCGAGCTTGTCCCGCGGGCGGGCGTCATCCGCGACACACGTGGGGTGGCCAAGATCGTCCTTGACGCCGACACGAACAAGGTACTCGGCGTCTCGCTCGTGATGCGCGACGCCGGCGAGGTGATCCACGAGGCGGCGATGGCGCTGCGCTTCGGCGCGACCGTGGATGACTTCATCGATCTGCTGCACGTCTACCCGACGATGGCGGAGGCGCTCAAAATCGTCGCCATCTCCCGCTATAAGGATCCGGCCAAGCTGTCCTGCTGCGCCGAGTGACGAGGAGCGCACGGGACGGAGGACGCCATGACCTATGCCCGCGCCGAACAGTTGACCGCCGACGACGCGACCTTCTACCAGACCATCCTGCGCGAGTTTCCCCGGCGCGGTGGCCCGCCGGATGCGGCGTGGCTCGCGGCTGAGGCGGCTGCCCGCGGCCTGGACGCGGAGGCGACGCTGGCCCACCTGGCGCAGCACGACCTCATCGTCCGCGACCCGGCCACGGGCACGATCCGGAGCATGTACCCGTTCTCCGCTGCGCCGACGCCACATCGGGTATCGGTCGAGGGCGCCCGGCCCGTCTATGCGATGTGCGCCGTCGACGCGCTCGGCATCCCGTTCATGCTGGAGCGCGACGCCGTGATCGAGTCGTTGGACCCGACGACGGACATGCCCATCCGGGTGGAGGTGCGCGGCGGCGAGGCTCGGTGGGAGCCACCGACGGCCGCTGTGCTGACGGCGTCTATCGAGGAAGCCCAAGGGCCGAAGGCGATAAGCTGCTGCCCGGTGATCAACTTCTTTGCCACGGCCGAGGCCGCCGAAGCCTACCGCGCCGCCCATCCGGCGGTCGCGGGCCGCGTGCTGACGCAGGAGGAAGCCGTCGCGCACGGCAAGCGTTATTTCGGCGGGCTGCTCGCCCCCGACGGGCCGACCTGCGGCTGCGACGGCGAGGCGTGCGGGCATCGGCCTCCGTTCGAGCGGCACGTGTCATGACCAGACGTTTGGCAGTCCTCGCCGTTCTCATCTCCGTCATCGGGGCCATCGTCGTCGCGAGCCGGCCGTGGTCGCACGGGACCGGGGACGACGTTACCCTTACCGACCTCGCCGCCGTGGAGAAGCTTCGGACCCGCTTCAACCAGGACACCGGGATGCCGCGCCTCGTCCTCCTGCTCTCGCCTACCTGAAGCGAATGCCGCGCCGGCGCCCGGTGGGTGCAAAAGGAGATCCTTGAGGAGCATCCGGATAGCGACGTGCGCGTGTACGTCATCTGGCTCTCGATGCTGCCGCAGGACAGTCGCGCCCACTGGGACGCGGGCCTCATGCCGGATCGTCGCGCGACGCATCTCTGGGATAGGGACCGGTCGGTGAGCCGGTGGTTCGGTGAGCACATGGAGCGCATCGACGGTTTCGTCTGGGATACGTACTTGCTCTACGGCCCCGACGCGCGCTGGGACGCGATCCCGGCGCCGCTGCTCGGCGCGGGCCGGACGATGATCGAGCGACGAGAGGCCTGGCCATCCAGATCAGGCCCCTCCTCACCCGTGAACGCTTCCTGACTGGATCGTCCCTCCATGATGCAGGCGAGTCGCTCATGCTGGCTTCGGCACATCGTGGACGAGGAGGGGTCGAGGGGAAATACACCGACCCTTCCGATCACGGATGTTGCGCCAGCGCCGTCCGGCGACCCTTCGGCACCCCGATGCTATCCCGCCCGAAAGGTGTTGGGCGCGGTGATCGGCGTCGAACAGTTGACGACGAACGACGTGCCGCCGGTATCCGGCGTGCCGGGGAAGAGCTGCAGCTCGTTCGCCCTCTCCTTGGCGAGGATGTCCGCCTCTGTGGTTAGCAGCGAGGGCGCCGTGCCCTGCTTCCACATCGCCGTGACATGCTCCCACATCGGGCTCCAGGAGGGTTCGCCCGCCTTGGAGGCGAAGATGCTCGGTTGGAAGCCCATCGCCGCGTGGCCGGGGATGCCATTGCCGAAGACGTAGATCTTCTCTGTCGCGCCCGCCGCCGTTAGGTCCGCCGCCTTGGGCGCGCCGACGACGTTCATCATCGGCGCCATCGGCACGGCACCGGTGTCGGTGATAATGTAGTAGCTCTCCGGGTAGCACTGATGCAGCTTGAACGTCACGGTCATTGCGTTCGTGTCCGGCGCCGAGACGAGCGGGCCGCCCTCCAGCGCCTTCTCGAACTTCGCGTCCACCAGCAGCTCGCCGCCCGGCCACTTCACGAAAGGGTAGTTGACGATCGTGGTCGTGGTCTCCAGCTTGGCCGCGCCGGAGCCGACGGCCGCCTTGACCTTCTCCGCAGAGTCGAGCATCTCCGGCGTGCCGTTCCAGGTGAGCCGGTTCACGCGCAGGAGCGGCGTGAAGTCCGGCTGGCCGGGCGCGGTGCTCACCACCGCCGTCTGGCCGGTCGCGCCCTTCTCGACGAGATAGATCTCGCCGTGCAGGGTGTTGCGCGTGGCGCCGGAGAGCTTCGGCACGAAGACGAGCTTCTCCTGCTCCGCGAACGCCTTGTCCGAGGCATCGGTGCGCACGACGTAGACTTTCTGGCCGTTGAAGCTCGCCGGGTACAGCTTGAAGGTCACCCAGCCACCCTGCCACGCCCAACCCTTATCGTTGAGCAGGCGGAAGTCCGTCACATCGCCCACGAGCTTGTTCGCCTGCGCCTGCGCCTGTTCGGGCGTCGGCGCGGCGCCGGCAGCCTGCGTCGGAGCCGCGGTCGCCGCCTGCCCGACGGCAGTCGATTGCGGTGTCGTCCGGCTGCCGCTTCCGTCACCGTCGTCCGATGAGCATGCCGCCGCGACGGCGAGCGCCAGCGTGCCGCTCCCCGCCGTGCCGAGGAACCGCCGCCGCGTGAGCGCGCGTTTTCCTCCGGGTGTCCACACCGATCGGTCCCTGGGTCCATCCTCCTCCCAGCTGTGGCCGCGGCATATCGCCGTCCAACAGCCAGAGCGAGCGTAGGTGCGGCGTACGGTGGCTGAATGTATTCGCGGTTACGAAGCGGCGTACTCGGCCGCACGCCGCTCGCGAGCTACGGCCCGCTCACGCTCACCCGCGGCGATGTCACCACCTATGGGTGTCATGCCCCGGGTATCGCCGGGTCCTCGCCGCCATGTAACCTCGATTACAGTCCGCGTCCTCGCGCGCACCTACGGTGGGGGTGATGGAGTTCGCGGACCGAGCGCATGATTGCGCCGCGCGGCGGTCGGTGTGTCCATCGGCCGGGCCGCACCGAGCACCCGAGGCGACCCTAGGAGGAGTATGGCGGTGGAGCAGCGCTTCGACGCGATCGTGATCGGGGCCGGCGAGGCGGGGACGGAAGTTGCCAGCCGCGTGGTCGAGGCCGGGCAGCGCGTGGCGATGGTGTACAAGCGGCCCTACGGCAGCACCTGCCTGAACACCGGCTGCGTACCCAGCAAGTTCATGATCCACCGGGCGCGCGTGGCCCAGGTCGTGCGCGGCGCCGATCACTTCCACGTGCGCGCGGGCATGCCGCAGGTGGACCTCGCCGCCATCGTGCGCGAGAAGGACGAGATGGTTGCGGCGCACCGGGACCAGTCCTTCGGGGGTGCCCAGGCGGCGGCGAACCTCACCCTCATTGAGGGTGAGGCGCGCTTCCTCTCTGACCGTCGGATTGCGGTCGGGGACCGCACACTGCGCGCGGACACGATCTTCGTCGCCACCGGCATGCGACCGCTCATCCCCGGCATCGACGGGCTCGACCGTGTCCCCTTCCTCACGAACGAGAGCGTAATGGACCTCACCGAACTGCCGGAGCACCTGATCGTCGTGGGCGGTGGCTACATCGCCTGCGAGCTAGGGCAGACGTTCCGTCGGTACGGATCACGGGTCACGATCGTGCAGAGCCGCGACCATCTTGTCCCGCACGAAGAGCCGGACGTGAGCACGCTGCTGGAGCGCGCCCTCACCGCCGAAGGGATCGAACTCGTGCTGGGGCACCGCGTTACACGCGTGGAGCCGGCGGGAAGCGGGGTGCGCGTGACCGCGCACGCAGAGGGTGGTCGCGAGCGAATCGTGGAGGGGACCTACTTGCTTATCGCCGCCGGACGCCGGCCGAACACGGATACGCTCGCGCTCGAAACGGCCGGTGTTGAAGTGGACGAGAAGGGTTTCGTCACGGTTGACGAGTACCTCCAGACGACTGCGCCCGGCATCTGGGCGATCGGGGACGTCAATGGCGAGCAGCCGTTCACGCGCGTCTGCCAGGAAGAGGGCAAGGTGGCCTACGCCAACTCGTACACCGGCGCCCGCATCAAGATGGAGCGTCACTATCTCGGGCGTGCGATCTTCACCGACCCGGAGATCGGCTCTGTCGGGCTGACCGAGCGTGAAGCACGTGCGCAGGGCCACGACGTTGCGGCAGGGCTGGTCACCTTCGACCGGGTCGAGAAGGCCGAGCTGATCGGCGAAACGACCGGGCTGATCAAGTATGTGGTCGAGCGCGACACCCGCCGGCTGCTCGGCTGTCATGTGATCGGCCCCCAGGCTGCCGACTTGATCTTCAGCGCGATCCTCGTCATGCGCCACGGTGGCACGCTCGATGAGATCGCCAAAGCCGTGGGGATCTTCCCCACGCTCCAGGAAGGGATGGGGGGCACGGCGCGCGGCCTGCTGCGCAAGCTCGCTCCGGACGAAGTAGCGGGACCGCTCGTCGGTGTCCCTGTCGACCACGAAGCACGTTTGGAAAGGAGGTGAACGCAGTGACACAGCAGAAGGGCTTCAAGTGCCCCGCGTGCGGCGCCGAGTTCGAGTCGCAGGAGCAGCTTGAGCAGCACGGCAAGCAGGACCACCAGAAGAAGTGACCTCGCATGATCGGGGCGACGAGAGGCGATGAGGCCGCAGGCCGCGGCCTCATCGCCTCTGCCTGCGCGTCTGGTGCGGTGGCTGTCCTGCGGGTACGGACAGGGACCGCACGTCGGCGTCGGACGAACTGCGAAGACTTGGCCTTACGCTATGCCGCCGGTCGCCCGCACGCGCAGGAACGTCCACTCCGGCCCCTCGCGCTGCTCCAACCATTCGGCCGCCGAACGGGCCTTGAGCGGCTCGACGTCCACACCCAAGCCGTCGGCGAGGCGGGTCATGAAGTTGAAGAGGCAACTGATCAGGACGACGGCGAGCACCTGCTCCTCGGCGAGGCCGGTCGCACGCAGCAGGTTGAGGTCATCCTCGGTCATCGCGGCCGGCTCGCGTGTGAGCTTCTTCGCGTAGGCAACCATCGCCCTCTCTTGTGGACCGAGCGCCGGGTCGTCCTCGCCGTGCATCACGTGGTTGGCCAACTCGACATTTTCAGACTCTCGACGGAGCAACGCCCCATGGGAAATCGTTCAGTAGCGGCACCTGTTCACCGTCGAGACGGTGGTGGCGATCAGTTCCTCCTGCACGCGCGTGAGGGTGCTGCCGCCGAAGGTGATGGCGCGGTTGAGGTCCATCACGGCCTGCATCGCCTTCGGGTTGATGCTCATACAGCGGATGATGTTCGCCTGCGCCCACGGCTCTGGGCGTGGTGCTTCTTCGATCCAGGACATCACAACCTCCATGCATTGAGTAACATACACTGAGGATCGCAACGAGGAGACGGCTCTTGAACTCTGCGGCTTGCTCCGTTTGCTCAAGGCCGTTGCATCCGGCCTACCGCGTGCGAGGCACCGCACCTCGCTGCCTGCGTCACGCACTCCTCCATCCTGCCCTGCTCCGTCGTTCGCTGATCACCGCGCTCGTCGTCGGGACCATCCTGACAGCGATCAACCAGGGCGACCGCATCCTCGCTGGGGACGTGACGGCCGTGATGGTACTGAAAATCGGCCTCACCTACTGCGTGCCCTTCTGCGTGTCCAGCTATGGCGCGCTCGGGGCCTCTCGTGTCTCCGGGGAGGATCCTGCGCCGGCTGCGCCCACAGCCGGCGATGCCTCGATCGCCGCCTCTGGTGCGCCCGGCTTGAATCCCCACGGTTCCGGCCGGGTGCCCTAGACGATTCGATGCTGATACGTGACGAAATCGGCATGGCGATATCCATGGGCTACCGGGAGTCAACCAGTCGTCGCGTGCTGGCCTGCGCCTTGAGAAACTGTTCGGCCATCTGCGCGGTGCGGGTCGCCTCGGCGCGGTCGTCCTGGTCGCGCATCCGCTCCGCCAGCGCCGTCATCGCCATCTGCACCCCGCGCATGTAGGGCGCCAGCGTCTCCAGCGCGAGGGCGCGGGCGGACGGCTTCGGTTCCATGTGTTCGATGACGCCCGCACCGACTGGCACCGCCGGCAACCCGAGCGCGTCCAAAGCGGCGAGAATCTCCTCGTCTCCGGGACGGTCCATGAAGTCTGCGCCGGCGTAGCGGAAAACCTCACGGCCGTCCGGCGCGAGCACGACGATCGCCGGCCTGGCGATGTTCCTGCCCTCGTGCCAGACGCCGTACGGCTTGATCGCCTGCTCACCGTCCGGGTCGGAGAGCACCGCAAACGGGAGTGCCAGCTTCTCCACCATGGCGGCGTTCGCAGCCGGCACATCGACGGAGATTGCCGCGATACGGGCGCCGCGCCCGGTGAATTCGTCGTATGTTCGGGCGAGGCTGGCCAACTGGCCATTGCAGTATGGTCACCAGTCGCCACGGAAGAAGACCAGGACGACGGCGTTCTGCTCCAGATGCTCGCTCAGCCGCCACTGCTGCCCAGCCTGGTCGGTAAGCATGAAGTCCTGCATATGCCACCTCGCGCTGGTGTTGGCGGGACGGTCAGGTCTGTCGTCCGTCCCGCAGGTAGGTCATCTGCGCCTCGGCCTCGGGGCGCAGTTCGCGCGTAGGAGAAGACCTCGCGGTAGTACGAGGCGGCGGTGGCCCTGTCGCGCTTGAGCTGCCGCCAGATGAGCACGTCCTCTAGCACGTCGCGCAGGTCCGCTCTGGAGGCCCAGCCTGCCTTGAACGCGACCCGGCCGGTGTGGTCGATCCATCCAGCTCATGTTCGGCATGCCGCCCCACACGCGATGCACGTCGCCGTCCAGGCTAACCTCCAGGATCGTGCGCGGCGTGCGCCACTTCTCCTGGAGGTCGCGGGCGTGTCGGAACTTCTGCTCGTAGCTGGTGTGCGCCGGGTGGTCCGGGAAGGTATCGGGGTGTGCCTCGCGGACGTAGACGAAGAGGAAGTGCGCCCGGCCGGCGTATTCGCGGGCGAGGTCATCCATCAGCGGAAACTCCGCCTGGCTGGGCGGTCAGGTGATGGAGCCGAAGTCGATCACTACTGGTATCCCTCGCAAGCGTGAAAGCGTCACGGCACCGCTGTCCAGCGACGGCAGCGTGAAGTCTGGAGCGGGGTCGCCCGCGTGGGTGATCGTCTTCAAGTACGCGGCCTCGGCCACGGATGGGCTCCACACGGCGTAGTTGTATTCACGGCCGAAGTAGTCTGACATCTTGCTCTCCGCTCCCAGGATAAACCGGCGCGCCGTGAGGGCAGCGTAGGGATGGCCGCGACCGCCGTCAAGGACTCGCTCGCGAGCACCCCGCGCCTCAGCTTACCCGCTCGGCCCGGACGATGCGGCGGTGTGAGTAGTCCTGCGCGCGCCGGTCAAACTTGCCCTCGCAGGTGATGAACGTGAGCGAGTCCCGTTCCGTCCTCCCCACGATCTCCGCCACCGGCGCCTTCGTCGACTCGTACGTCGTCGTGCTCACCACCCGGTACATCATCTCCATGCCGTCAGATAGCTTCAGCATGATCTCGTCGCCGTCCTTGAGTTCCTTGAGCCGACCGAAGGGACCGAGCTCACCGGTGTACCAGTCGACGTGACCGGAGAAGACCGCATTGCCGCCGAAGCCAGGAAACTCGGAGAAGTCGTACCAGGCGACGGCATTCTTGCCGCTGGGATCTTCCATTGCGCCGCGGCCGTCGACCCCCTTTACTTCCACAGGGGCGTCGACCTTCACGCTCGGCACGACTACCCGCTCCAGCAGCACACCAGCCGGCGGCGGCGGCGCCAGATCAGTCGGCGTCGCGGGAGTCTCCGCCGCGACGGGCGGACTCTCGCGCGCGGTGGAAGCGGCGACAGTGGGCAGGATCGAGGTCGAGCCGGTCTGGTCCGAGCCCTTCGTCGCGTCTGTGCCACCGCAGGCGACGAGGACGAGCATCATCGCCAGAAGCGCCGCGGAGAATCCCGCTCGAAGCACGATTTGCATACCGATGTCACCTCATGATGGAGTGCGGTCGGCGCCGGTCCGCCGCACGAACGTGAACGGGTGCAGCGTGCCGTGATCTGACCGAGGTCTGCCCTGCCGGGAGCAAATTCGCCGGACGGACGCAATCGCATCGGCTCAACGCCGTCGCCGCCACCACCGTCTGGCGGGAGCCGGCGCAGCGTCCGTCGCGTCTCCTCTGTGTTGCTCATCTCCGGGCTGGTCGAGTGCCGCCGCTACGGTCGCGGTGCGGATGTAGCCATGAGACGCAGACCAGATGGCGCGGCCATCGTGCAGGACGAGAACTTGTGGCGACTCGTGGTGGACACCTGTGCGCTGCTCGACAGCGCGCGAGAGGTCGCGGCCAACCGCTACGTCGATCAGCGCGACCCGCTGTCCGAGTTGTGTGAGCTCGCCGTAAGCGGCGTCACTGATCGGGCAATACGGATCATGGAGAAACAGCAGGACCGCGCCGTCCGCAGACCGTGCGAACTCGTGATCCAGCGCGGTGAGATCGGGTACGGGGTCGAAGATCGTAGCAGCGGTCATGGCTCCCTCGCGGTGGTCGTCTCGGTACACGCTCGCACGCTGTGCACGCGCAAACTGTAATCACCGTTACGGTGTCGTGTGTGCACTCACTCTCTGGTACTGCGGCGGGAGGTCATGTGGTCGCAGCACGCAACCGATGGCTGAGTAGTGTGGTCCATTGGCTGGTTCTATCGACGCACGTCTGCACCGCGCGCCGCGGCAAGTGTCTCAACCGCGCCGACGACCCACGCGACGCCGTAGGTGAACAGCACCGTCGCGAGGATACCGGCCGTCAGGTCCGCATGGAAAAGGTGGTCGCCTTGGTTGACGGCCACAACAACGGTCCCCAAGGCGAGGGCGATGTTGCGTGCCTGTTGCTGCACCAGCGGATGCCAGAGGGCGTGACGGCAACAGCGACTTTCACCATCGGAGAACCGGTTTTGAGATCTTCCCTGCCGCCGGAAAACCGCGCAGGTGGTGATGGTGCCCATTGCTCAACCGTTCTCCATATCATTGGGAGACGGAGCAGCCTGCCTCCTTGCAAATAGTTCCGCCACCATCAGGAATCCAACGCCTCCCGGCGGGTGGTGCCCTCGCGCGGTCGCGCGCGGAGCCACAGCCGCTCCGGCGCTAAGCGAACGAACCGCCCGCCCAGATGCTGCTGCACCAGGCCGTATGCGCGATACGAGCCCGCGGCGAGACTTGCCCCGACGCCGACCGAGAGGAGATACAACCACGTTGGGTCGGGCATCACAAAGGGCAAGAGGCCAATGGCAAGGGCGGGTGGAGTGTGAAGCCGCATGATGCGCAGCAACCTCAACCCGCCGATCACGGTTATGACGACGGCCCAGGGCGTGAGCCCGACCGTACTGCGCATGACCAAGCCAATGGCCGCGGTGCCCAGGCAGGTCACGATCATCCGACCTGGTCGGTGTCGCCAAGGGCAGCCCTAGTCGTGGCACGCCTCAAAGGCAAGCACCACCAGCGGCGGGACGAGCAAGAGCCGCTGGTCCGTACCCATGACGAGCACGCCCAGCACGGTGGCAAACAGCACGATCCACCCGCGTAGCAGCAGGGCATCCCCGAGCCACGAGCAGATCGGCAGCGGCTGCTCTCTTGCTGCGCACGGATCTACCCGGCTCGCCCGGTCTTGGGTACCCGATGGATCACCCTCCACCTGCTCTGACGCGATCAGGGAGGAATCACCACGTTCCCTCGCTCCCGCAGCGCCGACGCGACGGACGTAGAGGGCGTGGCCACCAAGCAGGACGCCGGCGCCGTAGACAATGCCGACGGGGTAGAGTGGCGACTCGACGTGCAAGACCACAGCCAGCAGCCCCGCCGACAGGGCGGGGGTCGCCGCAGAGCGCAAGACGGCGAAGAGCGCCATCGACCCGACGACCGTCACAGCGACCGCGAGCGGAGAGAAGCCCAGGAAGTGACCGATGATGACGCCCAGCGCTCCGGTTGCGGTCGGGCTGATGGCCACGGCCAACGGCTTGCGCGCCCATCGACCGGCCGGGTGTGCGAATAGTTCGAAGCTGAGCGCAGCCAATTCGGGGAAGAGAACGAACCACAGCGGCGTCGCCAGCGCGCTGACGGCGATGATGGTCATGGTGGCCGTGGTGGCCGTGGTGGCCGCGGCGACCAGGACAACCCACGGCAGCGGCCGCGGTCAGGTCAAGGAGAACCTCATGAATGGGTGCCTCGTGCTTGGGGATGAGCCCATCGTGGGCGCCGGTCGTGCAGCCGCTGGGTTGGCCTGCGGACCTCGATGGCGGACACCCGAGCCGCGCTCCAACTCAGCCAGACCCACGAGGAGGAATGAGCTTAATGATCAAGATAGATGGGACGGCGTGCGGTCCGTGTACGCGTGGTCTGCTCAGAGGAAAATATGCTTGCGCACTTCAGTGGTATGTAATCGCGAATACAATGCTGCGACTGCGGCAAGAGGTCGGCCGCTCAGGTCGTGCGCACCGCTATTGGCATGTCCGGCATGAAGCTGCCAGCCGTCGAGGCGGCCTCGATGAGATCTCTCTCATAGCCGGTGACTAGCATCGAGGCCTCACGCCATCTGTTGTCGCCTTTGTACGCACGATTACAGCTTGGTCAACCGCAGCGCACTAGCCTGAGGTCAGAACACACACGTGGAGGAAAACAATGCACGGGCAGATGATGGGAGGTGCTCGGATCGGCGGCGCGCTGCAGAGCCCGAGCCTGGTATGGCTGACGAAAGCCGCAATTGCGGGTGTGGTCGCGGGTATCGCAATGGCGATGGTCGCCATGGTGATCGCCGCGATCGCCGACGATGGCCTCTGGGCACCGCCGCGGGCGGTCACCGGGATGTCCTTCGGTGAGCAGCACGCCGGCAGCGGCTTCGCTCTCGGGCCGGTGGTCGTCGGCATGGCGCTGCACATGATGCTTTCGGCCGTGTTCGGCGTTGTCTACGCGCTACTCGTCGGGCTGGCGACGCGCGCGCTGGCAATCGGGCCGCAGATCGTGGCCGGCATGGCCTGGGGCTTGGTGCTGTGGGCGGTGAACACGTTCCTCATCGCGCCGGTGCTGCCGGGCGGGGAGCTGATGACGGAGGCGATGCCGGCCTGGAGCTGGCTGGTGGTGCATCTGCTGTTCGGCGCGATGCTCGGTCTGATCTACGCGGCCTGGCGTCGGGGAACGACGACGCTTAGCACCAGCGCAGCGGGATGATGAGCTACCAGATACCATACCTGTGACTCAGCCAGAGGAGGATCCCCATGCCCACCCTCCGCTTCCGCCGCATGGACGAGATTCCGCCCGAGGACCAGCACCATCTTGCGTTCCTCCGCTCTCGCGTCAAGGGCGACCAGCCGATCGGCGGCATCTATGGCGCCCAGGCACACTGGCCGGCGTATCTCGGCGCCAACCACCGGGAGGCGCTGGCTAGCTACCAGTACCAGGGGGCGCTACCCCAGATCGCCAAGGAGGCGATGCACGTCGCGGTCAGCATGACCAATGGATGCCACTTCTGACTGAGCACCCACACCAGCGCCGTGCTGCGCCTGGGCATTAGCGAGCGGGGGATCACCGAGATCCTGGCCATCGCCGAGCACGTCAACAGCCTCTCCGCGCTCGCCGACGGCTTCCGTCTGCCACCCGATGTGCCGCACCCCTCTGACACGTCCACTTCGCTGGTCGCGCCGCTGCCTGGTGGTGAGGATGGGCCGGCCACCGAGACGCTGTCCGAGATCCAGGCGTGGGTGGGCGAGTGTCTCGGCATCGCCCATGTGCCGGCCATCTGGCGGGTGATCGCCCGCCACCCGAAGTTCCTGGCGGCGGAGTGGGCCAAACACCAGCTCGTCTTCAGCGACGGCGAGATCTCGCTCGGCCCGAAGCTGTGCGCGGCGCTGGCGGTGGCGATGAACAAGCACAGCGCCTACTGGACGGCGTATCTCAATCCCTGGGTGCGCGGGGCGATGGGCCTGGATGACGCCACGATGGTGGAGCTCGGCGCGGCCGTGGTGCACTACGTCTCGTTCAATACGATCGCCCACGGCATGATGCTGGAGGCGCCGTTCGAGGACATGACCGCGGCCGACTTCCAGCCCGGCGGCCGCTTCGCCAGCACGCCCGGTCCGGGCAGCGGGTGAGAGGATGGCGGAGGAGGACGACCTGGAGAATACGCCGCCTGACGGGGAGGGGGACGCTACTGCTCGGCGAGCCGGCGCAGGCTATTAGGATCGAGGATACGGATGCGGAGGCGATGCAGGTCGATCAGGCCCCGCGCCCGGAACTCGTTGAGGATCTTGGTGGTGGTTTCGCGGTAGGCGCCGATCAACTCCGCGAGATCCTGGTGGGTGACGCCGGCGATTTCGGCCCCGTCCGGGCCGGCGAGCCGCAGCAGCGTCTCGGCGAGGCGCGCCGGGACACCCTTGAAGGCGAGCGTCTCCAGCCGCTCCTCGGCGGACTCCAAGCGTGCCGCGAGCGTCTCCACCAGCCGCAACGCCACTTGTGGGTGGGTGGCGAGGATGTACTCCAGGTCGGCGCGACTCATCACGCAGAGCGTGCAGTCCGTCGCTGCTTCGGCGAAGCTGCCGCGCATTCCCTGGCCGATCAGGGACATCTCGCCGAAGATCGTGCCCGGCCCGATCGTCTCTGTGATCAGCTTGCGTCCGTCGGCGGTGACGCGGTAGACGTTCACCCGTCCCTGCTTGAGCACGAACAGCACCTCGCCGGTCTCGCCGGGCGTGTAGAAGACGCGACCGCGCTGGCAGGTCGTCATCGACGTCATGCGGTCCAGCTCGACCATGTCCTCAGCGGTCAGATCACGGAAGACGTCGGTTTGCGAGAGGTAGCCGATCTTGGCTGACGCGGCGATCGGAGCACCGACTGACGGCGGTGTACCAGGGCCCGGTGGACGTCGAAGGAGGCTGCCAAGGAACCGCGTCACGGCACACTACCCCCTAGCTCAGTCAATCCGGGTCCGGCACCCAGCTTTCGCATGAGCTCCACGGGTCGTGGGTTCCCGAGCGAGAGCACTTCCCCATCCAGCAGGAAGGTCGGCACGGCGAAGACCGCCTCCGGCGGCTCGATGTGCTGTTCGGAGAGGTTGACGATTTCGACGCGGACCGTCGGGAAACGTCCGCGCACCTGCTCCGCCAGCGCGATCGCCCGACGGCAACCGCTACAGCCGTTCTCGACAAATACTTGAAGGAGAGCCATCAGCCACGTCCGCGTAGACATTCACCTGCCTCCTACCTTCGGACAGCGGTCGACTTTTCGCCGTAATCAAGATTACATACTGGGTCGAAGTTGGGCGTAGCTTCGTATATGTGGGGGACGCGTCAACGGAGGGCTTGGTCATGTGCCGACAACGGATTACACGCAGACAGCTTGGCGGAGCGACGCTTCTTTCGGTGGCCGCTCTCGCCGCCGCCTGTACGGGTGGATCGAGCAAGCCGACCACTGGCGGCAGCGAGAACAGTGTCGGGGTCGCCCCGTCGCCTGGCACCACTGCGCCGGTTGAACGCCTCAGCTTCAGCCAAGCCGACTGGAAAACCGACTTCTCGCGCCATAGCGTTGCACTCAGCGAGATCTCGTCCGGTGGCCCCGGCAAGGACGGCATCCCCGCAATCGACACGCCCACATTCCTCTCGCTTGAGCAGGGCGACCGTGCCCACGGGGAGCGCGAGCCCGTGATCGCCTTCGAGCATCAGGGCGACGCCCGCGCCTATCCGCTTTCGATTCTCATCTGGCATGAGATCGTCAACGACACCGTCGGTGGTCTGCCGGTCACGGTCACGTTTTGCCCGCTCTGCAACACGGCGATCGCCTTTGACCGCACGCTGGAGGGCCTGGTCTATGACTTCGGTACGACGGGCAACCTGCGCCACTCGGACCTTGTCATGTACGACCGGCAGACCGAATCCTGGTGGCAACAAGTCACAGGTGAGGCGATCGTCGGCGAGCTCACGGGTAGGCGCCTCACCTTCCTACCCGCGACGATCGTCTCCTGGGCGGAGTTCAAATCGGCGCACCCGCAGGGTAAGGTGCTCTCCTCGGACACCGGCTTCGATCGTGACTACGGAACGAATCCCTACACCGGGTACGATGACGCGGACGAGCCGCCGTTCCTCTTTCGCGGCGACCCGGACGGCCGCCTGCCACCGAAGGAGCGGGTCGTTACGATATCCCTCGGCGGCGAAGACGTCGCGTACCCTTGGTCGGTGCTGGAGAAGCTGCAGGCGATAAACGACAGCGTCGGGGGGCGGCCGGTGGTCGTCTTCTGGCGTGAGGGCACCGTCTCAGCGCTGGATAAGGTCGAGATCGAGCGCTCACGCGATGTTGGCGCCGCTGCTGTCTTTGCCCCGGTGGTGGATGGCCGCCATCTCACCTTCCGTGCCGCAGACGGTGCCTTCATCGACGGCGAGACCGGCAGCCGCTGGACCCTACTCGGCAAGGCGACATCCGGCCCCCTAGCGGGCAGGCAGCTTGAGTCGATCGTGAACGCCAATCACTTCTGGTTTGCCTGGGCCGTCTTCAAACCACAGACGCGCGTCTACCGCGCGCAGTAACGCAAGCGGTCGTCGCGGCCGAGTGCAGCCGTCGGTCCGTGTGGCCTGCTACATCTGCCGGCGCCGACTCAGCGCCCGACGATCCCCGCCATCACCGCGGGGAAGGCCGACGCCGATTGGTAGTGGAAGCGTGTTAGCTCGCGGCCGGCCGGGTCGAGCACGACGAACGTGGGCGTGCCGCGCACGGCGAACCGCCGGGCGTCATCCCGCGCGTGGTCGACCGACTTCTCGATCAGCACCTCCTGGTCACGGTAGCCGACGGCCGTCTGGTGCACATAGGGTTCCATCGTCTCGCAGACCTCACACCACGTGCCGGAGAACCAGACAAGCGTCATCTTTCCATCGGCGCGCGGCGCAGCCGCTGTCGGCAACGCTTGGTCGCTGTGGTACACGGTATGGTGGCTGCCCCTGAGCACGCGCACTGGCCCGCCGCTGTTCGCTTCGGCCATCGCGGTCATCGACTCCCCGGACTGCGCCGACGCACTCATCGCCTGTTGTGACGCTCCCGTCGACGTATCGTCTCGAGCGAGCAACACTGCAACCACGAACGCGGCACCGATCGCCGCGACGCCTCCACCGAGGAGCCATGTGAGGCGTAGACCGGGGGACTTGCGCGCGCTGATGCCTTGCGCCTTCGTGCGAGAGCGGCTCGCCGCGGGCGGGCTGGTGCGGTAGCGGGAGCGACTGGACATGCATCCTCCTGTCTGGCTGAACGGGGTTGTCGCCGGTCTGAGCATGCGCCGCTAGAGGCCGCCGATGCCGAGACGGGCCGTGTACTCGTTCATACGCGTGAATGTATCCGTGACCAGCAGAACACCCATCGCGACGAGCACGAGCCCGCCCGCCGCCTCGATCGCCGGCAGACGTGGACCGAGCCGGCGCGTGATCCGCGCGAAGCTCCCGAAGGCCGCGGCCGCGATCATGAATGGGACACCCAAGCCGGCCGCATAGAACAACAAGAGCAGCGCCCCCTGTGCAGCCGTTGCGCTCGAGGCGGCGAGCGTGAGAATGCTGCCCAGCACGGGACCGATGCAGGGCGTCCAGCCAAGCGCGAAGGCGCCCCCGATCAGGGCCGATGCGACGTAGCCTCTGTGTGACGGCGCCGGTCCACGCGGCTGGACAGTGCGATACAGGAGGGGAATGCGGAGAATCCCTGTCATGTGCAGCCCGAAGACGATCACCATCACGCCGGACAGCCGGAGCAACAGCGGCACGCGGTCGACGAGCAAGAAGCCGATGAACCCGATCGACGCCCCCAGCGCGACGAAGACGAGCGCAAGGCCGGCGACGAAACTGCCGGCGTGCAGGAGCAGGTGACGCTGCGATGCGTCTTCGCCGTCTGCGCCTGCCACACCGGCGAGGCGTGCCAGGTAAACGGGGACCAGCGGAAGCACACACGGCGAGAAAAAGGAAACCGCTCCCGCCGCGACGGCAAGGATCGGGCCGACGAGTCCATCCACTGCCATATCTCACCTGTTCATAGTTCTGGCTCGATGCATGTTGCCCTTCCTTGGCATACCGGACCGGCGTGTCTGGAAATGTAATCGGGAATACAGTGTGTACCTGGGAAATGCGGGCGGCCACGAGCGGGCTGTTCAGGATCCTCTCACGCTGGCTTCGCCGCGCTCGTCGGTGGCAAGGTGCAGGATGTCGCTCGTGGCGAAGATCGGGCCGACAGATATCCCGATCCGGCGATACACCATCTCCGGCACAGAGATGTCCGCCAGATAGAGATCGCCGACCCACGAGCGTGCCATCGGCCGGCACAGGCCCACCTTCGGCAGAGCAAGTGTGAGCGTGGCGCTGGCGCGGATCGTGGGATCGGACGCCTGGCCGGAGTCGCCATCCAAGCCCGACGGCAGATCGAGCGCAAGCACGGGGCTCCGGCTGCCGTTTGCCGCCCGAATCAACGATGCAGCGGGTTCGCGCGGCGCACCGCGTAGGCTGTAGCCGATGAGCGCATCGACAACGAGATCGGCCGTCCCCAGCGCCGCCTCCAGGCCGGCATGCGCGGCATCCCACACCGGGATGCCGATTCGGCGGACGATGGCAACCTGGTGTCGGGCGGCAGGCATGAGGGCGGATTCGGGTTCGCTGAGCACGACGAGGACATCACCGCCCCAGATCGCGAGGCGCCGGGCAGCCGCGAGACCGCCTCCCCCGTTTCCGCTTCGGCCGGCGAGAAGGACCACGCGCCGCTTCGCCGCCGAGCCGCCGAGCATCGAGCGTGCCTGTGTCGCCAGTGCGCGCCCGGCATTCTCCATCATTTGGAGGAGCGTGATGCCGAGATCGCCCTCCATGAGCCGATCGACCTCACGCATCTGCTCGACCGTCACGTGCGGAACCATGCCAGTCACCTCACTCACGCGCCGCATCTCGGCAGCGACACCCCCATCGAAGCAGCCGGGTGTGCAGATGCCGGCCACATATGCTACACACCCGGCTACCACATGCCCCCGGATTGCCTAACGCGCTCTGGCGGAGCGGCTTCTTCCTTAGCACATCGCACCGCTTCGGTGATTGCAGGAGCCACCGGGCCATGCTTCACTCAAGCTACGTTCCCTGCCGACGTGGATCATCTCGTCGAGCCCGTGGATGTTCACGTAACCGCCGTTACATAGTCGACTCCGGCTTACGAGTACATCTGGGTAAGTTCCACCACTGGCCTGACACGCTTGCATGCTGCCGGTCGTGACCGCAGCGCTGTTAGCGATGGTGACGCCGACGACGGGACGGATCTGCGCCGGTGACGGACTGCCCGCCCACCCCCGGCGCCTAGCGCCGATGCTCATCGGGCTCCTCGTGCGGCCTGCTCGCTCGGTGGACCGGTGTACCGGTATTGCTCGCACGCACCAGATGCGCACGGCAGCGCGCTTTAGCATGAATGCGTGTGAATGGAACGGAGACAGAGTATGATCCATCCGCAGTTCGACATTGCTCTACTGCGTTTCCTGCGTGCCCGCACCGACGAGCGATCGATTCTGAATGCACCCCCGCCCGCGCACTCTGTGCCGGCAGGCGGACCACAGCGGGACCGCACCTCGAACGCGGAGCTGGCGACCCGCATTCTCTGCGCGGCCCGTGAGCTCGCACTCGGAGGTCCCAACGGAGTGCCCTACGGCCAGCTCGCCCGTTCCGACCGGTTCGCGGCATATCGCGTGCTGACGTGGGAGTTATGGCGGTTCGATCCGTCGTCTCTAATCGGACGGAACGAGCGCACCGCCTTCTGGATCAACCTCCACAACGCGCTCGTGATCGATGCGGTGATCAACTTCTGGCTGCGTGAGTCGGTGCGGGAGGTGCCTGGGTTCTTCCATCGCGCGGCCTACCAAATTGGGGGCTACCGCTTCGCCCTGGCAGACATCGAACATGGCGTGCTGCGGGGCAACCGGCCGTTGCATCCACGCCTCCCGTCGCCCTTCCTAGCAGGCGATCCGCGCGCGGCCCTCGCGCTGGATATCGTCGACCCCCGCATCCACTTCGCCCTCAATTGCGGCACCCGATCCTGTCCGCCGGTCGCATTCTATGAGGCTGTCCAACTCGATGAGCAACTCGATGCCGCGGCCGACGCCTTCATCAACACCGAAGGAGTGCGCGATGAGCACGGTGAGATCGTCTTGTCGCCGCTGTTCGAGTTCTATGTCGAGGATTTCGGTGGCCAGGACCGCGTGATTGCGTGGCTGCTCCGGTACCTCACCGATCCAGACCTCCGCCGCCGGGTAGCCGGCGGCACGCTGCGCTCGGCCAGCTATGACTGGTCGCTCAACCGCGATCCGCGTGACCTCGACGCCGGAACCAGAGCTGCAGATCATCATCAGCAGGCGAAGTGATGCACACCGTCGATTCTCTGGATGAGATCCTGTCGCCGCCGCCGCTGCGTGAACAGTTGTGGCGACGGTTCGAAGAGCAACCGAGTCTGCCGGCGCTGCATGTTCACAACCCGCACGCGCCCGGCGGAGGGCGCTGGCTGACCTACGAGCAGCTCGGCCGCGCCGTGAACCGCACCGCGCACGCCATCGCCGCGGCAGGGGCGGCACCGGGGATCCGCGTCGGCGTCATGCTGCCCAACAGCGAGATGTTCGTGTACGCCTGGCTGGCGCTGGTCGCGCTGAATGCCACGATGGTGCCGGTCAACCCCGACCTCGTGGGTGCCAGTCTGCGGCACATCGTGCTGAACGCCGACCTCGACCTCCTGCTCTTTGGTGCGCCCCTGCTCCAGACCGTGCGCGAGGCGTGCGGTGGGGCACCGCCGGCCCGCCGGGTGCTGGTCATCGATCTGACGCTGGGTCCACGTCCCTCAGGGGAAGCCGGTGACGGCGTGCAGGACTTCGGCACGCTTCTAGACGTGGCGCCGGAGACGCCGCCGCCGCTGGTCGCGGTCGACCCTGCCGATCTGGCGCTGATCATCTACACCTCGGGCACGACCGGGCCGCCGAAGGGCGTGATGCTCAGCCGCCTCGCCCAGCTGTGGCACGGGCTGAATTACCTGCGTGACTTCATCCAGCTCGGCCCGGGCGACGCCGGATACACACCGCTGCCGCTCTTCCATGTTTCGGCGCAGGGATTCACGCTCGGCTGCCTGCTCGGGGGCGCGGCGGTGGCGGTGGACAACCACTTCCACCCCTTTTCGTTCTGGGACGCCGTGCGCCGCTACCGCGCCAAGGCATTCAATTACGTGGGCGCGATGATCCCGTTGCTCTCCGCGCGACCCCCGCGTCCGGATGACGCCGACAACCCGGCGGAGCGGGCCGTGGGCTCCGCGACCCTCCCCGAGCTGCATGAGTCATTCGAGCGGCGCTTCGCCCTCCGGCTGATCGAGAGCTACGGCCAGACGGAGATGGCAGGTTTGTGGCTCACGGACCCGCCGAACGGCCGGCGCATCGGCACCGTTGGCAGGCCACGACGCTGGCTGGAGGCGGCCATGCTGCGCAACGACGGCACGGTGGCAGCGCATGGTGAGACCGGCGAAATCGCGCTCCGGCCGGCGCATCCCCTGCTCATGACCCACGGCTACTTCCGCGACCCGGAGACGACCGCCCACGCCTTCCGTGGTGGCTGGTACCACACCGGTGATGCCGGGGTACGTGATGCAGACGGCTACGTTCGCTTCCGTGGGCGCCTCAAGGACTTCATCCGTCGCCGTGGCGAGAACATCTCCGCCTTCGAGATCGAGCGCGAGGCGCTCACCCATCCCGCCGTGCGGGAGGCGGCCGCCGTCGGCATTCCCTCACCGCTCGGTGAGGAAGAGATCAAGCTCTGCGTGATCCCCCGGGAAGGGGCCACAGTGGACCCGGCAGACCTGGACAGACATCTGGGGCGACGGCTGGCGAGATTCATGCGACCGCGCTACATCGAGATCCGCACTGACTTCCCCCGCACGCCGACCCAGCGCGTGCAGAAGTTCACGTTACGCGAGGAGGGCGTCGGGGCCGGGGCATGGGAGCGGAGGTCGCGCGGCGGTCGGCAACGGCACGCGGCGGAATCTGGTGAAGGACCGTAGCACTGGGCGCGTTGCCGCTGTGGTACTGAGCGCAGTGCGGCCGGTCTACTCCTGGTATCGTCGAACGACAGCAACCGCGTTTTGACCGCCGAAACCGAACCCGTTGGCCAGCGCTGCCCGGACGGTCATCTCCCGGGCGACATGGGGAACGTAGTCCAGATCGCAGGCGGGGTCCGGGTTCTCCAGGTTGATGGTGGGCGGCACCCGCTGCTCATGGCAGGCGAGCACGCAGACGAGCGCTGAGACGGCGCCCGCCGCGCCGAGCAGATGGCCGATCATCGATTTGGGCGAGCTGACGGCCAGCCGTGAGGCGTGTGCCCCGAAAACCGCCTTGATCGCCATCGTCTCGGTGACATCGTTGAGCGGCGTGCCGGTGCCATGCGCGCAGATGTAGTCAATCTCCTCGGGCGGTACGCCGCTGTACTGGAGGGCGCGGCGCATGGCGAGGATCGCGCCGGCGCCGTTCGGTTCGGGCATCGTGACGTGGTAGGCATCGCCGGTGATGGCGCCACCCGCCACTTCGGCGTAGATACGGGCGCCGCGGGCGCGCGCGTGCTCCTCGCGCTCCAGGACCAGCACCGCGGCGCCCTCCCCATACACGAATCCGGTCCGATTACGGTCGAACGGTCGACTGGCCCTGGTTGGGTCATCAGGGTGGCCGGCGAGCGCCCCCGCGTTCGCCAGGGACGCCAGCGGTACATCGACAAGGCCGGACTCCGTGCCGCCGGCGAGCAGGGCGTCCGCCTCACCGCGGCGCAGGATGTGGAGCGCATCCGTAAACGCCTGCACACCCGCCGCGCAGGCCGCGACGGCGCTCACCACCGGTCCACGGATGCCGAGCATGATCGAGGGCTGGCAGGCGGCCATGTTCGGCGCCATCAACGGCACATGGAAGGGGCTGACGCGCCCTGGTCCACGGCGCTGCATCGCCAGCGCTTCGGTGTAGCACTCCGCCATGCCGCCGCCGCCGGTGTTGATTACCACGCCGATTCGATCAGCGTTGTCCTCCGTGACCGTCAGCCCAGCATCCTTGAGGGCCATCACCGAGCACGCCACCGCGAACTGGGCGAAGCGGGCCATGCGCCGCGCCGCCTTCTGGTCCATATAGTGTGTGGGATCAAAGCCCTTCACCTCGCCGGCGATCCGCACCGGCAGGTGCGTTGCATCAAACGCTGTGATCGCGCCGACGCCCGAGCGGCCGGCGAGCAGATTCTCCCACGTCTCCCGCGCGGTTAGCCCGACGGGGGTTACCGCGCCGATGCCGGTGACGACCACCTTCTCCATTACTCTCCTCACATTTTGCACAGCGACAGCTACTCCCATCGGCGTACACCCCTTGATACCGACGCGGCAACATCGCAGCTATCTCGCGCATTAGCTCATCCATCACCGCCTCGGACCTGCCGGGGCCGCGCGCAAGCGTGCGCGGTCGGCCGTACCGCACGGTGACACGCGGCGGGCTAATGATGGACCAGGGACGGATATGCTCGGTGCCCCACACGGCCGTCGGCACCACCAGGGCACCCGACCGCCGTGCGAGGAGCGCCGCACCAGGGACGGCAGGCACGAGCGCGGGCGCGATCATGCCTTCTGGGAAGATACCGACCGCTCCGCCGTGCTTGAGAATCTGGAGCGCCCACATCAACCCCCGGCGATCGGCCGGAATACCGCCAAGCTGTCGCCAGTACCAACCGAGCAAACCCGAACGCAGTCCCGCTGGCCGGGCTAGATAGTTCACCACTCGATCACGTACGAACAGACCCAGCACGTACGTGTCCCAGTTGTCCACATGGTTGCTGAGCAGGATTAGCGGTCCGCGTACCGCCACATGCTCGCGCCCCTCAACTCGCAACCTCGTCCACAGGGCGAACACAAGTGGGATCCCCGCGTAATGGAAGACGCGATAGAGCCAAGTCATGTGGTCCAAACATGGCGCCGGCAGCAGCCTGGATCCGCTTGACACACGCGCAGGCCACCGCAGCCGAAATCGAGCGAGGATTGCAGCGCCCGGCATCATTGGCATCCTCGGATGTTCCTTTTCACGTCAGCTTGCTCAAGAACCGTCCTACCTTCGCGATCGCAGCGGGCTCCTCGTTCAGTACGAAGTCGTAAAGCGCGACGGGTAGCCCAAAAGAGTACGTCGGATACGCGTGGATCGAGCCGATCACCTTGTCGACGGTCAGGTCATTGTTCATCGCCAGCGTGATCTCGTTGATCAGCTCACCGGCGTTTGCCCCGGCGATGTGGGCACCGATGAAGCGCCGTTTGCCGTCGATCAGGAACTTCATGAGCCCGCGCGCGTCCTGGTCGGTGACGGCGCGTTCCAGCGCCGAATAGGGAAAGCGGACGACATGGCACTCCTTGCCTGCCTGTTTCGCTTCCTCTTCCGTGAGACCCACGTGGCCGATCTCCGGGTCGGTGAAGGTCACCCAGGGCACGTAGCCCGGCTCGAACTTCAGCTTGAGCGGCAGGAAGATGTTGCGCACCGCCTGCGCCGCCTGATAGCCGGCAAAGTGCGTGAACTGCATGCCGCCGACGACATCGCCCGCGGCGTAGATATGAGAGACGTTCGTCTGGAGCTTCTCATTGACCGGGATGCCGCGTTGTGTGTATTTGACGCCCGCCTTCTCAAGTGTGAGACCCTCGACGTTGGGCGTGCGGCCGACGGCGACGAGGATCTCGTCCACCCGCAGTTCGCCGTCGTTCTTGCCCGTGAGCGTGATGACCTTCTCGCCGTTCTCCACGCGGACGGCGGCCGGCTCGGTGTCATAGCAGACGGTGATGCCTTCCTCGGCGAAGGCGTGCTCCAGCAGCGCCACCAGGTCGGCGTCGTCGCGCGGGATCAAGTGGGGACCACGCTGCAGAACCGTTACGTCTGAACCGAGACGCCTGAAGGTTTGCGCCATCTCGACGCCGATCGGACCGCCCCCGATCACGCAGAGACGTTTGGGTAGATTCTGCAAGTCGAAGACATCCTCGTTCGTGACGTAGCCGGCCTCGGTCAAACCGGGGACGCTCGCCTTGGCGGCGCGGGAGCCGGTGCCGATCAGCACGTACTTGGTGGTGATACGGCGCTCGCCCGTATCGACCGTGTGGTCGTCCACGAACGACGCGCCCTCCTCGCCGGCGAGGAGCACATCCACGCCCATTTCGTGCAGGGTCTCCTGCGAGTCGAGCTTGGCGACCTCCTGGATCGCGGACTGCACCCGACCGTTGACTGCGCCGAGCACCACGTCGAGGGCGCTGAGCTGCAGGCCCCAGCGGTGCGAGGTCCTCACCTCATGCATCACGCGCGCCGCCTTGATCAGCGCCTTGCTCGGCACGCAGCCGTAGTACAGGCAGTCGCCGCCGAGCCGTTGCTTATCGATCAGCGCGATCGACTTCGCGAAGAAGCGACCGACCTTGGCAGCAGTGAGCCCGGCGGAGCCACCGCCAATGATCACCAGGTCGTAGTCATACGTCGCCATGCGGGACTCCTCGCTCTGCGGTGAGAGGCAAAGGGACGGTTCTCAATGTCGGCCTCAATGTGAAAGAGCACGGCGGCCTGACCCGCCAGCAGGAGATAGACGGCATTGCCGCTGTGCAAGGCTGCGCCCACCAATGCGAGGACGTAGCTGTCGTACATCGGGTTGCGCAGCAGAGCGAAGATGCCCCCACACACGGGCTCGGTACTCCCATGCCCAAAGAAGTTTCCGTTCCCGGTTCGGGTGCCGCCCAGCTGAAGAAAGGCGATGAGCCAGCCGAGCGCGGCGACCACGAGGAGCGGTACTCCCCAAGGTCGCACCAGTGACGGCAGGGGCCAGCGCACGCGCCGCCCGAGGCCGGGCAGGAGCGCGAGGAAGCACACCCACAGCGATATGACGGTCACAAGATGAATGCACCAGCCATATGGTCCAAACCGCCGCGTCAGATAGGCGGTGCGCTGCTGGAACGCGACGCTGGCCGTGTTGACACCAGCCGCGGTCGTGAACAGCACCATCGTGACCAGAAGTCGACGCATGATGTATGCCTCCCCGTACACGAGCATACGGGAGCGGCCCATTTCAGGCCTTGAACTCACGGCGTCGACGACACCCGGGCGCCCGACAGGTCGGATGGAGGTGCACTCAGAGAATCCAGACCTGATAGCCGGCCGCCACCAGCGAGGCGATGCTCGGATGGTCCATGTACTGCGCCACCAATCGTTCGCCGCGCGAGCGCAACTCCTCCTTGACGCCGAAGGCCCCTGAGCAGAAGTCGCACACTTCGTAGGCGATTCCCCGCTCCTTCAGCGTGCCGAAGATGCCCGCGAGGCTCTTCGCCTGCGGCGTATCCGGCTGACCGAATCGAGCGACCCACTCCGTTCCGGCTCCGTCGAAGATGAGCCGTACGCCGATCCCTTGCTCGCTCAGTTCCTTCGCGTAGAGCAGGCTATGCAATGCACGGGCGAGCCCTTCGTGGCTTTCGGTCCCCGCGTGCAGCACGATTGCGATCTTGTTCTCCAACTCCGTTCGCTCCTCTCGTTTCGTTCGCCGATTACCGGGCCCGTCCTCTTGGGCGATGCACGACGGGGGTGGGATATAAGCGGAGCCGGTCGTGATCCCACCCCAAGAGCCACGACCGACTTCCGCGAGATGGAGGCTGACCAGGGGTCCGTCAGGCCATTCGGCCCCGGCGGTGGTCAACCCGATCCCTCTCGTGCGCCCACCCTATTCCGCCGGCCGGGGCGGTCCTGTCACGGGGACTACAGCGTGGTCGCGGAATGTGTAGCTGCCGATGGGCACGTGGCGCGGCGAGGTGCCGCTCCTCCGCGCGATCAGTCGAGGCAGACCACGCGGACGGCGAGCGGCCGGCCCTCCTCGACGGTGAAGGTCATCCGGCAGGCGCCGCAGCGGTACGCCGTCGCGCGCTCCTCCTGACCGATGTCCTCCGCACGGTCCCACAACGGCGCCACGGTCGTATGCGGACACGGCACCGTCCTCGTCGCCGGCGCCGAATCGCGCCGGCCGAACAGCTTCTCTAACAGTCCCATTACACATCTCCCCGGCCGGCACCATTAGCACTTATAAGCCCGGGCTGCTCGCTTCGCGGCCACGCCGCCGCTCCTCTCTTCTCTTCACAGTTCTCCTGGGGCGGCGGTCTCATCTGTAACGGAGGTTACGGTCGGCACGGGCCATTACCCGCGATCGTTGCCTGATAGACGCCGCAACGCCACCTGGGCGGCGCGGGCGCGATCGATCGGCTACCCTGGACGCGGAAGGAGGGATGGCGATGCCATCACTGGATCAACTCTCCGAGGTTCTGCGGAACTCCCTGCTTACATTGCCTGTTCCAGTCAACGACGGCGCGCCGTTCCGTCCCTTGCCCCGGCCGCTGGCCGAGTGCCGGTTGGCGCTCGTCAGCACCGCGGGCCTCCACCTGCGCGGCGACCGTCCATTCTCCGGCGGCGACCCGTCCTTCCGCGACATCCCGGCCGAGAGCAGCGCGAATGACGTGCTCCAGAGCCACACAAGTATCAGCTTCGACCGCACACCGGCGCTGCAAGACCTGAACGTTATCTTCCCGATGGATCGGCTGCGCGAGCTGGCGGCGGCCGGTGCGATCGGCTCGCTTGCACCAACCTTCTACTCGTTTATGGGGGCGCAGCGGGACACCACACACATCGACTGCGAGACCGCGCCGGCGGTCGCCGAGCGGTTGCTGGCGGAGCAGGTCGATGCGGTCCTCCTTGTCCCCGTCTGACCATTCTGCACGCACACCGTCGGTGTGATCGCCCGCGTCCTGGAAGTCTCCGGCCTGAGCACGACCTCGCTCAGCCACGTCCACGAGCATACCCAGAGCGTCAAGCCTCCCCGCGCGCTCTATGTGCCGTTCCCCTTCGGTACCGCGTTCGGCCGCCCGCACGACGCCGAGCAGCAGCATCGGGTGCTGCGTGCCACGCTCGACCTGTTCGCTGAGTCGAGCGGGCCGGTGCTTCGCAACCTCGCTGGGGAGTCGATCGAGGATGAGCCGCCCGCTGCCGTGCAGGCGTCGGCTGTCCCGGCGGAGGAAAACCACGGCGACGTCGCCATGGAGGCATCGCGCATGCGGCGGTACCACGAACAGTGGGTGGCGCATACTGGTCGCACCGGTATCGGCCTCACTGGCATCCCGCCGACGAAGTTCCGCGGCGTCGTCCGTTTCTTGGAAGCGTTCGCCGACGGTCGGGAAGCAGACATGAAGGAACGCAGCGACGTGCCGCTGCCTAACTGGGTCCGACGTTGCTCCGACGACCTCAAGGCGCTGTACTACGAGGCGCGACTGGCGCAGCGGCCGGAGGCGCGCGGTGAAGAGCTCGCCCGCTGGTTCTGGGGCGAGACCGCCGCGGGCCAGTTGCTGCGGCGTGTCCGCGCTCGTCTGACTGCCTCCGATGACCCGGGCATGCGGGCCGCCGCGGCCGGTATCTCCCGGTAGGTGAGGCGGCCAGGCGCCACGTCAGACCATTCGGGGGCTCGACGCGCTGTGCTCACACCAGCCAAGCCGCTCCGATACGCCATTGGCACGGCCAGAGGCTAGCGAACCCGGACGTGTGTCCGAAGAGACGCGCCCGGGTTGGCCTGCGTCGTCGCCGGTCCCGGCGTCACCCCGTGACCGCAACCGGCGACTGCTCGCCCCGCCGACCGGGATCCGAACGGCCGAGGTACAGCTTGATGGTACCGGGGTAATCGCCCCTGTCCGTAATCGAGAATACAGTCCACGCCTCGGCGGCCCGATTCACTGATGCATGCAGAACACAGTGGCCACCCACACGTGGCGGCCGAGGAGGCAACTGCGATGACAGACCTGGGGTCGCAGCCGCGTTCGGCACGTCCGCCAGAGGGCGGCGGCCATCTTCGCAGGTGGCGCTGGATCGCGGGTGGCGCCATCGCCGTGGTGGCGATGGCGGCGGTGATCGCGGCATTGCGTTCCGAACAGACCGCGCACCGCGATGCCGATATCGCCCGTGACACCCAGACGACCGTTGTTCCATCGACGAGCGGGGCGACCAGCACCAGCACCTCCAATCGATACAGCCTGCTCATCACCGCGTATCAAGGCGAAGAGGTGCTCGGCGGCCGCGAGGTCGACTTCGCCGGCCTGCTCGGCCAAGGCAAACCAGTGGTCCTCAACTTCTGGGCCGGCCTCTGTCCGCCGTGCCGGGCGGAGATGCCCGCCTTGCAGCAGGTGTATGAGGAATACAAGGGTGCTTTCATCCTCGTCGGCGTCGATGTCGGCGACCTGCTGGATCTCGGCTCGGAGAAGGACGCCCGCGCGCTCCTTGAGGAGCTGAAGATCACCTATCCCGCGGCGTACACGCGCTCCGACCCGTTCCGCAATTTCGAGATCCGGGCGATGCCGACGACTTTCTTCTTCGCAGCGGATGGCAGCCTGGCGACGCAGCGGTCCGGGCTCCTCACCGAGACCATGCTCCGCCGGCTGGTTGACGGCCTCCTCGCGTCGTCGCGCTGAAAGGCGGCTGTCATGTCTCAGCTCCCCATCCAAGCCTCAGAGGAGCCACGCGTGCCGGCTCCACGTGCGGACGCTCCCGCTGCCCGCAGGGTTGAACAACCTGCCATCCCGCGCATGATATGGCGCGCAGTTGCGCTGCCGGTTATCGCGTTTGGCACCGCGCTGGTGGTCGCGTTGGTCGGTGCTCTGATCACCGGCAGTTCGCCGGGACAGGTCAACGTCGGCGTCGAGCACGCCTCCGCGTCGGCCGGGGCGTTCCTCGCCGACACCAGTGCCCTCATCCCGCTCGGTTTCGCCTTCGGCGCCGGCATGGTCTCCGCGGTCAACCCCTGCGGGTTCACGATGTTGCCCGTCTACCTCGGCCTGTACCTGGGCGCGCGCGGCGCCGAGCGCCGTACCGCTGGCGGGCAGCTGTGGCAGGCGCTCGTTGTGGGCGGGTCGGTGACGGCCGGCTTCGTCGTCCTTTTCGCCGTTGTCGGGACGGTGATCGGTGCAGGCATGCAGATACTCGTAA
The DNA here is from genome assembly GCA_050184225.1 of Dehalococcoidia bacterium. Lineage (GTDB taxonomy): Bacteria > Chloroflexota > Dehalococcoidia > CAUJGQ01 > CAUJGQ01 > JBFXAN01. The sequence continues at coordinate 63,300 of JBFXAN010000003.1, forward strand.
GCGCGCTGCCCTGGATTGGTCTCGCCGTCGGGATCGCGGTGATGGCGGCGGGAGCATGGTTCCTGAGTGGACGCTCCAGCTATGTCGGCGTGGGCGAGCGCGTGGGCGCGCAGATCGGCGATCCCCGCCAGGCGGACCTGCGCGGCTTCTTCCTCTTCGGACTCAGCTATGGCCTCGCCTCGTTGAGTTGCACGCTTCCCGTGTTCCTCAGCGTCGTGGGTGGTTCGGTCGCCGTGCGCGGTCCGCTGACCGCGCTTGGCCAGTTCATCCTCTACGGGCTGGGTATGGGCGCGGTGATCCTCGCGCTCACGCTGAGCCTGGCCCTCTTTGAGGCGGGCGTGGTGCGCGGCCTGCGCCGCGTGCAGCCCTACGTCGAGCGAGCAGGTGCCGTGCTGGCGATCGGGGCCGGCGCCTACATCGTCTACTACTGGCTCACGCTCGGCGGCCTGCTCGCCTCGTTCCGCTAGCGGGCTGGTGACCGTCGCCCCGCGTCTGGCGACCTCGCCCACACAGGATCGAGGTGGACGGTCCTGCGCCCTTCATCTCAAGCCAGAACCACAACGACGAGCCCGGGCGCATGTCCGAAGAGAGGCGCCCGGGCTGGCCGGTCGCGTGGCCCGTTGTGGAAGCGTCCCTTCGACCACAACCGGCGGCCGCGCTGGGGACCGGAGTTCGTGTCGTCAGGCCGTTCGGCCTCGGAGACCGCGAACCTCCGCTCTCATGCTCACGCGAGGGAGGCATGCCCGATGTAATGACGATTACGAGGCAAGCAGAATGATCCGTCCGGCGCGGTCCGAGGGCGCGGCCGGGTCAGAAGCTCGTCCCCCATCCGCCGTTGGCGTGGAAGAGACCATAGAGGACGCCGACGGCTGCGCCGTACATGAGGTGTCCGATGAGGAAAACGGGAACATCTGGACCCCTGTATCGCCACAGGAAGAAGCCGGGCGCGTGCTGCCCGTCCGGCATCTCCGGGTGGATCGCCGGCAGCACGCCCATGAAGATCCCCGCGATCCACCAGTGGATTGCCCCGCCGAGGAGTCCCCAGAACCAGAGATCCGCGTCGATGTGCAGCAGGCTGAACGCCCAGGCATAGACCAGGCCGATCGCTGCGCTGCCGACGAGGTGAATGAGGAGCCCGAGGAGCCGGCCCGTCGGGCCATGGACCTTCAGCATCGTGCCCCACAGATTGGGGATGTCCGCCTTGAGGTCGATCCCGGCCGCCCGCATGAGCATCCGCATCAGCGTCATGAGCGCACCGCCGATCGCACCCGCCGCCGCCGCTGGCCAGAATTCGAAGACCATTACTGGTCGTCCAACACCAACAGCCCTGAGAACCTCATGGGTTGTCTGCTCGACGGATCGACGACTAGCAAAGAATTCGATGCCGACATTGATCGTAGACCGGCCCTGTGGTTGGACCACCCTTCGTTCTCAGTACGATGGGGCGCACCGATCAGGCTTTGGCGCCCGTTCCCGAGCCCAGACAGATTAGACCCAAAGGATGATACCGGATCGGGCTTGAAGGCTTCACACTAGGCAACAGCACATGACGATCATGGCCGTTCCGCTCGGGTGGCCGGGAGTCCGGACAGGATGTCGGCGTGGATCGCCCCCCGATGTGGGCAGGACCACACCCGTGGCGAACGCCGTAGAGCAAGACCCTGTGAACGAACCACCAGTGCGGCGCTTCCTCGGCGTCACTATCCCCTGGACCCGATGGTCCGTCCTGGCGGCGCTCCTACTCATCACGCTCATCGCGCCTATGACCGGTCGCCTGGGCATTCCGACCTGGGCGCTCGTTCTCGCCTTCGCCGCCTACAACCTCGCCGTAGACCTGCTGCGGCCGCGCCTGTCCTGGTTGATGTGGTACGGACATGTGGCCTTGCTGGACTTACCGGCCATTGCGGTCGTCTATAGTCTCGGCGGTGAAGCGAGCGGACCGCTGTTCAACCTCTTCTTGCTCGCCGTAATCTGCGCCGCGGCCAGCATGACGCTCGCCGGCAGCGTCGTCTTCACCGCAATCACGGCGCTCGTCGCGGCGGCGATCAGCCTGAGCTACCTGGAGTGGCCGCCGACAACCGGGGAAACGCGTGAGCTCGGCGCCCGGCTGGTGGTACTCAGCTTGGTGGGGGTCGGCATGGCGATCCTCAGCCGGCGGCTGGCGCTGGAGCAGGCGACGGGGCGGGCGGCGCAGCTCGAGTCGGAGCGTCTTGCGGAGCTTAACCGGCTGCGGTCGGAGTTCATCTCGACCATTTCGCATGACCTGCGCACGCCGCTGACTGCCACTCGGGCAGGTTTAGGCATGCTCGAAACGAGCATGGTGGATCGGTTGCAGCCCGACGAGAAGGATTTGCTGGGCAACGCCCGGCGCAACGTCGACCGATTGGCCCTGTTAATCGACGACCTCCTTGCCTTCAACCAGCTCGAGGCCGGCACGCTGCAGCTCGACCGCGAGCCACTCGACCTGCGCGCGGTCGTCGCCGGGGCAATGGCCACCGTGCACCCGCTGATCCGCGAGAAGGGGCAAACGCTCGAGATAGACCTGCCCGAGCCGCTGCTGGTCGAGGGAGACGTGCGGCGGCTGGAGCAGGTCGTCGTGAACCTGCTCGCCAACGCCCACCGGCACACGCCGGCCGGCACGCGCATCACAACCACGGGTCGGGCCACACCGTCCGAGCTCCGGCTCTCCGTCCAGGACACCGGACCCGGTATCCCCGCCGATGAACTCCAGGCGATCTTCCAGCGCTTCTACCGGCTAACGCCATCCGAAGGCGGCTCGGGGCTGGGCCTCGCCATCGCCAAGGGGATCGTCGAATTGCACGGCGGCCGCATCTGGGCGGAGAGCCGGCCGGGCGAAGGGACGACCTTCCACCTTCTGCTGCCGCGGGAAGAGAGGAGACCGACGTGAGCTTCAAGCTGCTGATCGCCGATGACGCACAGGATGTCGCCCAGGTCGTCGCCTTCGGCGCGCGGATGACGTGGCCGGGTTGCGAGGTGGCGGTCACGCACGATGGCGCGACGGCACTCCGGCGCTTCGAGGAGGAGCACCCAGACCTCGTCGTGCTTGACGTCTCGATGCCGCCGCCGGACGGCTTCGAGGTCTGCCGGCGTATCCGCGAAATCTCCCAGGTGCCGATCCTGATGCTGACCGTGCGCGACGGCACGCTGGACAAGGTGCGCGCGCTCGACCTCGGCGCGGACGATTACTTGACGAAGCCGTTCGACCATCTGGAACTGCTCGCCCGGCTGCGGGCATTGGTGCGGCGATCCTCCACGCCGACCCCGGCCTCGAGGCATTCGTTCACGGCCGGTGACCTCTCGATCGACTTTGCGACGAATGAGGTTCGGCTGCACGGTGAGGTTGTCCCACTAACATCCACCGAGTACCGGCTTCTGGAAGAGCTCGTCCACCATGCGGGCACAGTGCTGCCACACCGGTTCCTGGTCGAGCACGTCTGGGGACCAGAGTGCGTTGGCGACCCGCACTCCCTGAAGGTCTTCGTCCGGCGCCTGCGACAGAAACTCGGCGATGATGCAGACCATCCGCGCTATATCCAGACCACCTGGGGTGTGGGCTACCGCTTCGTTTCTCCTCACTAACGCCGGGCGCTCATTCCAGCCCATCCTCAATACATCCAGCGGGGCACCGCCGCGACTAGCTGTACTGGGACAGGACGCAATCCTGGTGCTTCACCGCACACGCCGTGTGGCGCCTCTCCGTATGGTCAGTTCACGGTTATTCACCTTTGTTCATAACAACCGTAACCAATCGCTACCGGAACGTTGACATCTGCCAGATAGAGTGGAAGCAGGAGGCGTTTCGCGGATATACGCATGCAACCAACCGGCTCCGATAGATAGAACGGGCACAGTGAGAACCACGTCAATTTCAAGGTCCACCACTGATCCCGGCCACAGAGCGATGACGCCGCTGGTCGAAGCGCTGCAATCCCTGGGCTTGGAGGCTCACATCGATCTCTCCGGTTGTTGGGCATGCCTGCAGGGCGAGCGCTGTGTGGTGTACGTGATCGAGGCGCCGTGGAGTGCCGGCTTCTTCACGTGGTGTGACGACCCGCAGGAGCGGGCGGTTGAGCGGTATCTCGACCCTACCGAGGCGATCCGGGCCGGTCTCCGGCGTGCGGCGCGGCGCGGCAGCTGAACGGGGTCCGCACCCGTTGTCGCCGGTCTGTGCCATCTCGCCCGGTCCTGGATGCGCCGTTGTTGGGCACCCCCACGCGACGCCGCGAGTTTGAACATCGGTGTCGAGGGATATCGAGGAAGGAGAGACATCATGGTTATGGGCCGGAGACATTCAGCGGCGACGCAGAACCCGGCCGCAGAACGCGCCGCGACGGAAGTGGCGCGGCCATCGCTTGGGGGCGCGGTGCTCCACGGTATCGTCGGCGGTCTGATCGCCGGCGTGGTGTTCGCCATGGCGGTGATGGTGATGGCGGCGATCCTCCAGGGCTCGATGAGCGCGTTCTGGATGCCGCTGCGAATGATCGGCGCGATCGTCCTTGGCCAAGAAGCGCTCATGCCCAGGTACTCGCTGCTCGAAGCCGGCGCTGTGGGCGCGATCCTGCACATGATGCTCTCGGCGATGTTCGGCCTGGTCTTCGCGCTGGCGGCCTGGGCAGTACCGGCCCTGGCGCGATCCGCCGGTCTGCTCATTCTTGCCGCGAGCATCTATGGGCTGCTGCTCTGGCTGGTCAACTTCCAGATCATCGCGCCGGTGGCTGGATGGGATTGGTTCCCGAACCGTGCGAATCAGTTCTGGCAGGGCTTTGTCGCCCACACGTTCTTCTTCGGGACGGTGCTGGGAATGTACCTGGCAGCGGTGTGGCCGAAGCGTAGAGCCGAACCCACCAGCTAAGCGCCGCCAAACGTTGGGCGAGGGTGTCTTGTGATCGCCGGTGGCCGCCGCAACCGAGCCGGTATGGCGGCGGCCATCTGATGCACCCCGACGAGAGTTCCGGAGAAGGAGACGTTGCGTGAAGCCACTTATCGAGTCGGCGAATGGGGCGAATGGTTTTCCCCGTGCGTGCATGGCGGCTATCGCGATCCTCGCGGTCGCGCTGCTCGCGGTTCAGGGGCCCGTCCCGGGCGCGCGGGGACAAGCAGCCCAGAACCTGGACTGGCCCTACTACGGAAACGACCCCGGCGGCATGCGCTACGCCGATATCGACCAGATCAGCCCGTCGAACGTTGCACAGCTGCAGCCAGCCTGGATCTTCCATACCAACGTCTTCAACGAGCATACCTCATTCGAGGCGCAGCCGATCGTGGTCGACGGCGTGATGTATGTCTCCTCGCCGCATGACCACGTATTCGCGCTCGATGCCGCCACCGGGGCGCTGAAGTGGACCTACAACCCGGAGATGCCCTCGCTTGCCGAACTGGCGATCTGCTGCGGGCAGGCGAACCGAGGCGTGGCGGTCGGTAGGGGGAAGGTCTTCATCGGGCAGCTGGATGCAACCTTGGTCGCCCTCGACGCCCAGACCGGCGCGGTGGCGTGGAAGGTTGCCGTCGCTGACTGGCGCGACCAGTGGACGGAGACGATGGCGCCGCTGTACGTGGACGGCAAGGTGATCATCGGTGCCTCCGGCGGCGAGTTCCTGCGCCGCGGCTTCGTCGACGCCTACGACGCGGACACCGGACAGCAGTTGTGGCGGTTCTACACCGTGCCGGAGCCTGGCCAGTTCGGCTCAGAGACCTGGGCAGGGGACTCGTGGAGGACCGGCGGCGCCACCGTCTGGAGCACGCCGGTCGCCGACCTCGACCTTGGTCTGCTCTATATCACAACGGGCAACGCCGCGCCGGATGAGAATGGCTCCGAGCGGGCCGGCGACAATCTCTTCTCCACATCGGTCGTTGCCCTGGACCTCGCCACCGGTCAGTATCACTGGCACTTCCAAGAAGTGCACCATGACCTCTGGGACTACGACGCCGCGCAGCCGGCGCATCTGTTCACGCTGGAAAAGGACGGCCGGCAGACTCCGGCGATCGGCCACGCCAACAAGAACGGCAACTACTTCATCCTCGATCGGCGCACCGGCGAGCCGTTGTATGACGTGACGGAAGTGCCGGTACCCACCGAGCCGGCGTGGCAGAATCCGTCTCCGACCCAGCCGATGCCCACCACCGACCCACTCGTCCCGCAGCAGGTCGAGAACGCGCCGCCCGGCGTCCGGACCGCGCCGATGTGGACGCCGCCGCAGGAGCAGCCGCTCTTGATCCAGCCGGGGTTCGAGGCGGGACCGGAGTGGACGGCGAGTGCCTACAGCCCGCGCACGAAGTACGCCTACATCCAGGCGGGCGGCTACGAGCCGTGGCTCTATCACGCCATCCCGCCCCTGCTCAACAGCCTCGGCTCGACCGCGGTGGACCAGATTCCCGGTGTGGAGAACTGGGGCCTCTTCGATGCCGTGGACACGACCACCGGCAAGCTGGCCTGGCAGATGCGGACGCCGCAGAAGATCGTCTCCGGTGTCGTCGTGGCCGGCGATCTCGTCTTCTTCGGCGAAAGCAACGGCCAGTTCAACGCGCTCGACGCCACGAGCGGCGAGATCCTCTGGAGCTTCAAGAGCGACGTGCCCAGCGTCGGCGGTGCGAACGGGTCGCCGGCCGTGTACATCGTGGACGGTCGCGAGTACGTGGTCATGACCTTCGGCGGCAACAACCAAGTTCGCTCCAGTGATATTTCTCCATCCGGCGACGCCGTGATCGCCTTCGCGCTGCCGCGGCCGGGCGATCCCGACCAGCTGCGGGTGCTTCGAGCCGATCCCCAGCAGGTCGAGACCGGCGCTATCCCGGAGTCGGCGATGATCCCGCCCATGCAATCGCCGCCGGCAGACGCCGTGGTCGTCGAGGTTGAGACGCACGACTTCGCCTTCTTCCCGAATGAGTTCGTTGTACCGGCGGGCCGTCAGGTGGCGGTGCATATCGTCAACACCGGCGTGCCTCCCTCCGGGATCGCGATCAAGCTACCCGACAGGCCGATCGCGCTGAAGGGCCCGGTCAAACCCGGTGAAGACGCCTACCTCGTCTTCCGCGCACCGAGTGAACCGGGCAGCTACGAGTTCTTCAGTCCGCTGGGACCGCAGCGATTCTTCGGAATGACCGGAACGATGACGGTCGTTGCGCCCGCGCCCGCCGGCACCCCGGCGGCGCCACCGGCTCAGCGGTCCCGATGATTGGCCCTCCCGTCCGGAGGGCGTTCCCCGCAGAGATTCAGCGGCCATCGCATCAGTTCAAGGAGGTATCGCGATGACACAGCAGCAGACCGGGACGTTCAAGTGCGAGGCGTGCGGCCAGACGTTCCAGACGAAGGAACAGCTGGAGCAACACAACCAGCAGATGCACCAGAAGAAGTAGCGAGGGTGCCTGGAAAGCGGGGGAGCGGTGCGAGAGATGCGGCCGCTCCCCTGCCGCCACACTCGATATGGACCGCACGGCGGCTGCCCGGCGTCCTACAAGAGAGAACGAGATGATGACGAACATCGATCGCAGCGAGGTTCAGCGACTGGCGACCGAGAACGCGCAGCTCGTGGAGGTGCTGCCAGCAGAGGAATACGAGGTCGAGCACCCGCCCGGCGCAATCAACATCCCGCTCAAGGAGTTGAACGCGGCGACGGCCGCGCGGCTGGACCGCGATCGCCCGGTGATCGTCTACTGCAACGATTATCAGTGAGACATGAGCGCCCGGGCCGCGGTGCGGCTCGCAACGCTCGGCTTCACGCAGGTCTACCGGTATGTTCCTGGTAAGGCGGACTGGTTCGCCGCCGGCCTGCCGCGCGAGGGCAAGCGCGCCCATACCCCGCGCGCCGCCAACGTGGCCCGGCGGGACGTGCCCACCTGCGGCCTGGGCGAGAGCGTGGGCGATGTGCGCGAGCGCGTGCGCGCCGCGGGCTGGCACGAGTGCTTGGTCGTGGATGACGCCAAGGTCGTGCTGGGCCGGCTGCGCGGCAAGGCGCTGGACGCCGATCCCCGGACGCCCGTGGACGAAGTGATGGAGCCAGGCCCGGTCACGATCCGCCCCAACACGCTGCTGCGCTCGGTCGTGGAGAACCTGCGGGAGAAGCACGTGGACGAGATCCTCGTCACCACCTCGGACGGGGAGCTGATCGGATCGCTCTTCCTCGGCAACGCCGAGCGCCGGCTGACCGAGTCAGGCGAGCAGTCGCAGGACGCAGAGGGAGCGGGTGCCTGATCAGGCGCCTCGATGGTGAGCATATGGTCGAGCTTGGCTACCACGTATCGAGTGAAGAGCATGGTCCCAACGATCTCATCTGCTACGCCCAGCGGGCCGAGCAGTCCGGCTTCGGCTTCGCCCTGATCTCCGATCATTACCACCCTTGGATCGACCGCCAGGGCCACAGTCCTTTCGTCTGGGCGGTGATCGGCGCGATTGCGCAGGCGACCGAGCGGCTGCGTCTGGGTACGGCCGTGACCTGCCCGATCCTGCGCCTCCACCCGGCGATCGTCGCCCAGGCGGCCGCGACGGCGGCGGCGTTGCTGCCGGGCCGCTTCTTCCTCGGCGTCGGTACGGGCGAGAACCTGAACGAGCATGTCCTCGGCCAACACTGGCCGCCCGCCGACGTGCGTCGGGAGATGCTGGAGGATGCGGTGACGATCCTTCGCCTGCTCTGGCGGGGCGGCACGCAGAGCCACCGCGGCCGCTACTTCACCGTGGAGGAGGCGTGCATCTACACACTGCCGGATGAGCCCCCGCCAATCTACGTCGCGGCCGGCGGGCGGGGCGGCGCGACATTCGCCGGCCGGATCGGCGACGGGCTGATCAGCGTCGTCCCCAAGGCCGATGTCATCGAGGCCTTCGCCGCGGCGGGTGGCGCCGGCAAGCCGCGCTACGCCCAGGTCCACGTCTGCTGGGCGGAGGACGAAGCGACGGCCCGCCGGACCGCCCACGAGTGGTGGCCGGTCGCCGGCCTGGAGGGCGCGCCGATAACCGAGTTGCGTTTGCCCCGCCACTTCGAGCAGGCGGTCAAGCCGGTGCGCGAGGAGGACGTGGCCGAACGGGTGGTCTGCGGCCCCGACCCGGCGCGCCACCTCGCCGCGATCCGGACGTTCGCCGACGCGGGTTACGACCACGTCGCCGTCCACCAGATCGGTCCGGACCAGGAGGGCTTCTTTCGGTTCTACGAGCGGGAGATCCTGCCGCAGTTCGCGCAATCGTCGAGACACCCAACAAGGACCGGGAAAGGAACAAATGATGGCAATGACCGCGGCTGATGTGCTGATCGACGCGCTCCATGACTGGGACGTGGACGTCATCTTCGGGCTACCGGGGGACGGCATCAACGGCATCATGGAGGCGCTGCGCACGCGCCAGGACAGGATCCGCTTCGTCCAGGTGCGGCACGAAGAGGCGGCCGCCTTCATGGCCTGCGCCTACGCCAAGTTCACCGGCCGGCTGGGCGGCCGGCTGGGCGTCTGCCTCGCCACCTCCGGTCCGGGCGGGATTCACCTGCTCAACGGCCTCTACGACGCCAAGCTGGACGGTCAGCCGGTGCTCGCGATCACGGGGCTGGCGTATCACGACCTGATCGGCACGCAGCAGCAGCAGGATGTGGCGCTGGACAAGCTGTTCATGGACGTGGCCGTCTACAACGAGCGCGTCATGGGTCCGACTCACGTCGAGAACGTCGCCGACCTGGCCTGTCGCACCGCCCTCGGCTACCGCGGCGTCGCCCATCTCACCTTCCCCGTCGACCTCCAGGAGAAGGAGGCCGAGAAGAAGGGCTCCAAGCGCAACATTCCCCACCACACCTCGGACGTCTTCGCGCGGGGCGCGCGGCTGCCGGAGGAGGCCGACCTGCGCCGGGCCGCCGAGATCCTCAACGCCGGTGGGAGGGTCGCTATCCTCGCCGGCCAAGGCGCCCTGCATGCCACGGACGAGCTGGAGCAGGCGGCCGAGCGCCTGGCCGCACCGATCGTCAAGGCGCTGCTCGGCAAGGCGGCCGTCCCGGACGACAGCCCCTACACCACCGGCGGGATCGGCCTGCTCGGCACGACGCCCTCACAGGAGGCGCTGGAGGAGTGCGACACCCTACTGATGGTCGGCACGTCCTTCCCCTACATCGAGTTCCTGCCCAAGCCGGGCCAAGCGCGGGCGGTGCAGATCGACCTCGACCCGATGCGCGTCGGCCTGCGCTACCCGGTCGAGGTCGGCCTGGTCGGCGACAGCCGCCGCACGCTGCAGGCGCTCCTGCCGTTGCTCGAGCGGAAGCAGGTTCGGGGCTTTCTGGAGAAGGCGCAGCGCGGGATGAAGGAGTGGTGGCAGCTCATGGAGGAGCGCGGCACGCGGCGGGACACGCCGATGAAGCCGCAGGTGGTGGCCTGGGAGCTGGGCAAGCGCCTGCGCGACGACGCGATCATCACCTCGGACAGCGGCACGATCGCCACCTGGGCGGCGCGGCTGATCCCGATCCGGCGGGGGCAGATGTTCTCGCTCTCCGGCAACCTCGCCACGATGGCCAACGGCTTCCCCTACGCCATCGCCGCCCAGGTCGCCTACCCCGACCGGCAGGTCGTCGCCTTCGTCGGCGACGGCGGCTTCACTATGCTGATGGGCGAGTTCGCCACCTGCGTGAAGTATCAGTTGCCGGTCAAGGTTGTGGTGATCAAGAACAACACCCTCGGCCAGATCAAGTGGGAGCAGATGGTCTTCCTCGGTAACCCCGAGTACGCGGTGGACCTCCAGCCGATCGACTTCGCCGCCTTCGCGCGGGCGTGCGGCGGTACCGGCATCACGATCGAGGATCCCACCCGCTGCGGCGAGCAGCTCGACGAAGCGCTGGCCACGCCCGGTCCGGTGCTCGTCGAGGCGGTGGTCGACCCGCTGGAGCCGCCCATGCCGCCGAAGGTCACGTTCGAGCAGGCGAAGCACTTCGCCGCGTCGCTGGCACGCGGCGAGCCGAACCGCGCGAAGATCGCGCTCACCGTGCTGTCCGACAAGGTGCGAGAGCTGATCTAGGCCCACCGAGGGCAGATGCGCGAGGGAGGGATACGGGTGATACGCAAGCTCCTGCATCGGATCGGTTTGGCGCGGCTGCTGCGTCTGTACATGGCCATGGTGATCCCGCCGCTATGGTACGAGATCGCCGTCTTGCACTTCCGCGGCAGCTTCCAGAGCCGCTTCATGTGGATTCCGGTGGTGAGCCTGCCACCCGTGCTCGCCGGCGGCCTGACGAGCGGGCTGCTCGGCGACGGGGAGCGCGCACGCGCCCTCTTCCGGCCGCTCGCCTGGCTGATGGCAGCCGTCGGCGTCGCCGGTACGGCCTTCCATGTGCGCGGCGTCGGACGCCAGATGGGCGGCTTCACCAACTGGAAGTACAACGTCGTCACCGGCCCGCCGATCCCGGCGCCGCCGCAGGTCGCCCTCTTCGGCCTGATCGGTGCGCTCGCCGCGGCGGCGCCGTCTCGCAATGAGACGGGCCGGCTCGTGGCGGCGGCGCGGCTCGTCAACGTGCTCTCCTACCCGCTGCTCGCCGTGGAAGCCGGCTACGAGCACTGGAAGGGCGGGCTCTTCAACAAGGTCATGTTCACCCCGCTCGTGCTCAGCCCGCTCATGCTGCTCGTCCACCTCGCCGCGATCCTCCGGCTGCGCCCGGGACGTGCCGTCGAAGGGCCGCTCTCGGCTGTGGCGACCGTCGCCGGCCTGGTGGGCTTTAGCTTCCACATCTGGAACGTCACCCACCGGACGGGCGGCTGGAGCTGGCAGAACCTCTTCTACGGCGCGCCGCTCGTGGCGCCGCTGCAGATGACCGGGCAGGGCGTCCTCGGGCTGCTCTCCGCCGCCTTCGGAGGCCGGCGATGAACGTGCGGGACCTCCAGGTGAGCATCTATCGCATCCCGACGGACCGCCCGGAGGCGGACGGCACGCTGCGCTGGGACTCGACGACCGTGGTGCTGGTCGAAGCCGTCGCGGACTCCGGTGCGCGCGGCCTCGGCTTCAGCTACGCGAGCGCTGCCGCCGCAACCGTGGTTCACGAAAAGCTCGTCGATGCCGTCGTCGGCTGTCCCGTGGAGCAGGTCGGCGTGGCCTGGGAGCGGATGGTGCGCGCGGTGCGCAACATCGGCCGGCCAGGGATCGCGGCCACCGCGATCTCCGCCGTCGATGTCGCCCTCTGGGATCTCAAGGCCCGGGTCCTGGGCCGGCCCCTCTTCCGGCTGCTGAACCCCCGCCGCGACGCCGTGCCGATCTATGGCAGTGGCGGTTTCACCAGCTACACGGAGCAGGAGTTGGTCGAGCAGCTCGCCGGCTGGGTCGGCCAGGGCATCTCCCGCGTGAAGATGAAGATCGGCGTCGACTGGGGTACCAGGCCGGCTGAGGATGTGAAGCGGGTGCGCGCCGTGCGGCAGGCGATCGGGCCGGACACCGAGCTCTTCGTCGACGCCAATGGCGCCTACACGGTCAAGCAGGCGATCGCCCAGGCGGCGCGCTTCGCCGAGCACGGCGTGACCTACTTCGAGGAGCCGGTCTCCTCCGACCACCTCGAGCAGCTCGCCGTCGTGCGACGGCACGCACCGATGGCGATCGCGGCAGGGGAGTACGGCTACGATCCCTGGTATTTCCGCGACATGCTCCGCGCGGAGGCGGTGGACATCCTTCAGGCGGACGTGACGCGCTGCCTTGGCATCACCGGATTCCTCCAGGCGGCCGAGCTCGCTCATGGGTTCGGCGTGCCATTCTCGGCCCATACATCGCCGAGCATTCACGCCCATGCCGGCTGTGCCGCCCCGCAGATCAGCCACGTCGAGTACTTCCACGACCACGTCCGAATCGAGCAGTTGCTGTTCGACGGTGTGCCGGAGCCCGTGGACGGTTGTTTACGACCGGACCCTGACCGACCGGGACTGGGGCTGGAGCTGAAGCGCCAGGAGGCGGCGCGCTGGAGGGTCGCGGGATGACGAAGCAGCTCTCGAAGCAGGAGAAGCACCGGCTGGCGGTCGAGCCGCCGCACGACGCGCCGCTCGACGTGCCGCTCGGTGGTGGCGCAGCGCAGACGCCCTACCCGGCGTTCGATGTCGCCAGTGAGGATAAGTGGACGTATGACTGGGACGAGAAGACGCGGCGGCTGGTGCGCGAGCGGGTGGAGAACGTGCCGCCCTACCGGTTCTTCCCGACCGACGAGGCGGTGCTGCTGGAGGCGCTCTGTGCCCGCGTCCTGCCCCAGGAGGACCGTGACCCCGACCAACGCATCCCGATCGCGCCCTGGATCGACGCGCGTCTGCACGAGGGCAAGGGGCACGGCTACCGCTACGCCGACATGCCCGACGACCGCGAGGCGTACCGGCGCGGCCTGGAAGGGCTCGACCAGACGGCGCGGGCGCTCTTCCAGTCCGCCTTCGTGGAGCTCGATTGGACGCGGCAGGACGCGGTGATCCGCCGCGTCGCCGACGGATCGCCGCCCGGCAAGGCGTGGAAGACGCTGCCGGCCAAGCGCTTCTTCCACGAGTTCATGAGCGACGTGGTCAGCACCTACTACGCCCACCCGGCCGCCTGGGCGGAGATTGGCTTCAACGGCCCAGCCTCCCCCCGCGGTCACATGCGCCTGAGCCTGGGCAAGCGCGACCCCTGGGAGGCGGAGGAACGAAGGCCGCGCTCATCGGTTGAGATCATCCGGCAAGCCCGCGGCCGGGGCGCCCACGCGCAAGGAGGACCGACGCATTGATGCATGGCCCGGTGGATATCCTGATCATTGGCGCCGGGGCGGCCGGCGGCGTGCTGTGCAAGGAACTGGCGGAGGCCGGCTTCCGTGTGGTGGTGCTCGAGGCCGGGCCGCACTGGCTGCCGGAGCGCGACTTCGTCTCGGACGAGCAGGGCGCGCACCAGCTCTACTGGACCGACCCGCGTGTCACCGGCGGAGAGGACCCGATCGAGCTCGGCGCGAACGTCACGGGCAAGGGCGTGGGCGGCAGCACCGTCCACTACAGCATGGTCGCCCTGCGCATGCACGAGAGCGACTTCATGGTGCGCAGCCTGGACGGCGTCGCCCACGACTGGCCGATCCGCTACGAGGACCTGGAGCCGTACTACGAGGCGGTGGAGCAGGAGCTGGGCAGCGCTGGTCCAGTGCGGTGGCCCTGGGGGCCGCGCCGGCGTGGGCCGTACCCCTACCGCGAGCACCCGCTCAACAGCGTCGCCCAGCTCTTCGCCCGCGGCTGCGACCGGCTGGGTATCCGCTGGGCGCCCTGCCCGCTCGCCACGATCTCGGCGCCAAAGGACGACCGCCACCCCTGTGTCTACCGCGGCTGGTGCATCTATGGCTGCTCCACGAACGCGAAGGCGAGCACGCTCGTCACCTACATCCCGAAGGCCATGCGCGCCGGGGCGGAGGTCCGCGCCAACTGCATGGCGACGCGCGTCAACCTCGGCCCGGACGGCCGCGTCCGCAGCGTCAGCTACATCCGCACCACCGACGACGGCCGGCAGATCGAGGAGGAGCAGGCGGCGGAGCTGATCATCCTTTCCTGCTACTCGATCGAGACGCCGCGGCTGCTCTTCAACTCCGCCCAGGCCGGCCACCCGGACGGGCTGGCGAACTCCAGCGGGCTGGTGGGGAAGGGGCTGATGGTGCACCCCTCTCACATGGTTCATGGCCGCTTCCCGGAGCCGGTGTACCAGTACAAAGCGCCGCCCACGCTGGCGATCAGCCAAGACTTCTATGAGACCAACCCGAAGAACGATTACGTCCGCGGCTTCACGATCGAGCCGATCGGCGCCTTCCCACAGGCGTTCGCCCGGCAGGCGCACGCGAGCCTCGGGCTGTGGGGCCGGGAGCTGCGCGAGCTGATGTTCGATTACAACCACTACGCCGGCTGGGGCTTGGTCGGTGAGTGCCTGCCCGACGACCGCAACACCGTCGCGCTCGATCCGGAGGAGAAGGACCAGTACGGGGTGCCCGTCGCCCGCGTCACCTTCGCCTGGGGCGAGAACGACAAGCGGCTGATCCAAGCCGGCATCGGGAAGGAACGGCAGATCCTGGAGGCGGCCGGCGCGGAGGTGACCTGGGTGGCGGACGATACGGCCCATCTGATGGGCGCCTGCCGCATGGGCAGTGACCCACGCGCGAGCGTCGTCGACCAGTGGTGCCGGACGTGGGACGTGCCCAACCTTTTCATCTGCGACGGCTCGGTCTTCGTCACCAGCTCCGCCGTCAACCCAAGCCTGACGATCGAGGCGATCGCCGCGCGCACGGCGGACTACATCGCCGCCCGGGCGCGGACCGGGGAGTTCCGCCGGCCGGCGAACGAGGCGGCGACGGCATGACTGGGAAGAACGCCGCTCTCGGAGCGGTAGGGTATCTGCCCATCGGGGACTACGCCCTCATCGGCGATTGTCGCGGCGCGGGGCTCATCTCCCGGGACGGCTCGCTCGACTGGCTCTGCCTGCCTCGGTTCGACAGCCCGGCCGTGTTTGCGGCACTGCTCGACGCCGAGCGAGGCGGACGCTTCCGCATTCGCCCCGCCGGTCCCTTCCGGGCCGAGCGCCGCTACCTGCCTAACACCAACATCCTCGAAACCACCTTTCGGTGCGCGGGCGGGACCCTCGTCCTGCGGGATCTCATGCCGGTCGCCTCGGAAGAGGACAAGCGGTTCGGCCTCACCCCCGACCACGAGGTGCTGCGCGAGGTGGAGGGGCTTGCGGGCGAGGTCGAGGTCGAGATCGTGTATGATCCGCGTCCCAATTACGGCCGGCTCCAGCCGACCCTCACAGAGCACGGGGCGTTCGGCCTGTGGTGCGAGGCCAGGCGCGCGGCGCTCGCTCTCCGCAGCGACGTGGCGCTGGCCGCGGCCGTCGACGGCCGCGGCGCCCGCGGGCTGGCCCGGATCCGCGCCGGCGAGCGCAGGTACCTGTCCCTGACGTACGAAGAGGAAGCACCGGCCATCATTCCCCCGCTCGGAGAGGCGGCGCGGCGGAAAATCGAGCGATCCGCCCGCTGGTGGGTCGGCTGGGCCGGTCGTTGCACCTACCGGGGTCCCTATCGCGACGCCGTCGTACGCAGCGCGCTGGCACTCAAGCTGATGACCTACGCGCCGTCCGGCGCGGTCATCGCCGCACCGACCACCTCGCTTCCGGAGCGGCTTGGGGGCGTCCGGAACTGGGATTACCGCTACTGCTGGCTGCGCGACGCCTCCTTCACGCTGCGCGCGCTCTTCTCCCTCGGCTACCGGGAGGAGGCGGAAGCGTTCCTCAACTGGATGCTCCACGCTACGCGCCTCACGTGGCCGGAGCTGCAGGTGGTCTACGACGTCTTCGGTGAGTCGAAGCTCCCCGAGAAGGAGTTGCCGCATCTGGAGGGCTACGCGCGCTCGCATCCGGTGCGGATCGGCAATGACGCCCACGGCCAGTTGCAGCTCGATGTCTACGGCGAGGTTATGGATGCGGTCGCGTGGTTCGCGCGCCATGACGGGCGTTTCGACCGCGATACCGCTCGCATGCTCGACGGCCTCGGTCACACCGTCTGCCGACGGTGGAAGGAACCGGACGAGGGCATCTGGGAAGGGCGCGGTGGCCGCTTCCACCACACCCACTCGAAGGTGCTCTGCTGGGTGGCGCTCGATCGACTCATTCAGATGCACGAGGCTGGGCAGCTCCGTGTCTGCGTCGACGAGTTCCGCACCCATCGGGATGCCGTCCGCGCCGTGATCGAGGCGCGCGGCTACAACGAGCGGCTCCGGAGCTACACCCGCACGCTGGGGGGCGACGACGTGGACGGGAGCCTGCTCACCCTGCCGCTCTACGGGTACATCGCGGCGACGCACCCACGAATGCGCTCCACCTGCGCGCACATTCGCGAGAGACTGGGCCGCGGCAGTCTGATCTACAGGTACGAGACGGGTACCGAGGACGGGCTCCCACCGGGGGAGGGTGCCTTCGGCATCGGCAGCTTCTGGGCGGTGGAATGCCTGGCCAGAGGAGGCGACATCGAAGCGGCCACGCAGGCATTCGAGGAACTCCTTGGCCACGCAAACGACATCGGTCTTTTCGCCGAGGAGATCGACCCGGATACCAGCGCAGCTCTGGGGAACTTTCCGCAGGCGTTCACACACATTGGCCTCATCAATGCGGCGCTGACGCTTGCTGAGTGCGGCCGGGAGCGCATGCCAGCAGCGCTGGAACGGGCGGCTACGGGATCAGCAACGGAGGGACACACATGAACAAAGGCAACGCCATCTTCTGGGGATTCGTGGGAACGGTCGTCCTGACGAGTCTGATGGCCGGGAGCCAGGGGCTCGGCCTGACCCGGATGAATATTCCCTTCATGTTGGGGACGATGTTCACCGCCGACCGAGACCGCGCCAAGCCGATCGGTGCTCTCGTGCATGTCGTGAACGGCTGGTTGTTCGCCTCCCTCTACGCCCTGGCGTTCCAGAGCTGGCGCCGCGCGACCTGGTGGCTGGGCGCGGCGATCGGCCTGGTGCATGCGCTCTTCGTGCTGCTGGTGGCGATGCCCGTGCTGCCCACGGTCCATCCGCGGATGGCGAGCGAGCAGCATGGGCCGACACCGACCCGGCAGCTCCAGCCGCCCGGTTTCCTTGCGCTCAACTACGGCCGGCGCACGCCGCTTTCGGTGATCCTGGCCCACCTCGTCTACGGCGGCATCCTAGGCGCGTTCCATCGACGGAGATGAGATGGCAGTACCTGCACCAGGACACCGCGCGTACGGGCGACGAGGCGGGCCACCACCAGCGAGCCCGCAGCCGAGGGACGAAGGGAGTCGGCGCCGATGAGCGAGGAGTTGGGCCGGCGGGTGTGGGCAATCGCGGAGGGGTCTATCCCGAGTGAGAGTGCCGTGCAAGACCCGGTGCTAGTCAGCCACGAGCCGGCGTGCACCCTGAATCCGGACGATACGCTGGCCGAGATCGAGAACAGACACTATTACTGCAACTGTTCCCGCCAGCCCCTGCACGCGCTGTGCTCGACCGATGCCTGCGCGTAGTAAAGCGACGCAGGAAGGAGTTGGCATGCAGTCCGCGAACTACGGCGACCGGTATGTCCTGCGGCTCGATGAGGGCGAGGAAGTGCTGGCGACGATCAAACAGTTCCTCGTCGAGCGCGATATCCGCGCCGGCTATTTCCTGGCCTGGGGCGGCTTCAGTCGGCTCGCGCTGAAGTATTACCGGGTCACGCAACGTGATTACAAGGAGCGGCCGCTCGACATCCAGGTCGAGGTTGTGAGCCTGCTCGGCAACATCGGCCGCAAGGATGGCGAGCCGATCATCCACGCGCATACCACCGTCGGCGACGAGGACTTCCAGACCTACAGCGGCCATCTGGCGGAGGGCATGGTCAAGCCCCTCCTCGAGGTCTTCCTCACGCCGTTTCCGGGCGAGCTGCGCCGCGTCCACGACGCTCAGCGCAACCTCGACCTGTTGCAGCTAGGAGAGCGCCATGGTTGAGCTTCAGCATCCAAAGGCGGCCGAGATCGCCGGTCCTCCCCCACCCGACTACAACTATGCGACGCTCCCGTTCCGGGTCTTCCTCGACGACGCACGCATGACCTTCGTCGGCGGACCGAAGCCTGGCGAGCCCGCGCCGGACTTCGAGCTGGAATCCACGGACGGGGAGCGCGTGCGCCTCAGCGCCCTGCGCGGCCGGCCGGTGGTGCTGATCTTCGGCAGCGTCACCTGACCGATGACGCGCGGCGGGGTTCCGTCGCTCAAGGCGCTGTACGCGCAGGGATACGGGGAGATGGCCCACTGGTTCACCGTCTACGTCCGCGAGGCGCACCCGGGTGAAAACTATCCGGCACCGTCGCTGATCGGCGAGAAGCGCGCGCACGCGGTGGACCTGAGGTGGCTGGAAGCGCTGCCGTGGCCGGTGCTGGTGGACGACATCGACGGGACAGTGCACCGCGCCTACGGCGAGCTGCCCAACTCCGCATACGTGATCGATGCCGAGGGTCGGGTCGCGTTCAAGGACCAGTGGGCCTCGGCCGGCACGCTCCGCCGCGCGCTTGATGCGCTGCGCGAGCGAGGTGGCCGGGGCGCACCGATCGCCGGCGGCGTCGAGCGGCGGCCCCATCCGCTGGGACCGATGGCGTTCGGCTGGCCCGCCATCCGCCGGGCAGGAAGCGGCGCGGTGCGCGATGTACTCCTGAAGGCGCCGCCGCTCGCGCTGATGCTCCAGCTCGGCCGAGCGCTGCGGCCCGGGATCGCACCACTGGCGCGGCGCACGCGGCCGCTGCCGACGCCGGTACGCCTGGCCATCGCGGTGGTAACGGCCGCGCTGATCGGCGGGCTGGCGCTCCGCCCGTGGAAGCGGGCAGCCGCGGACGGACGGCGCCGCTGAGGAGCGAAAGGGGGGAGAGCAGAGATGACCCGCATCGAGCGCAGCATCGAGATCAACCGCCCGCCGGAGGAGGTGTTCGACCTGATCACTGACCTGGACCGGCTGCCCGATTGGGCCACGATCGTGGTCGAGACGCGGGATGTCCCCCACCGTCCGATCCAGAACGGCACGACCTTCCGCCAGACGATCCGCGTCGCCGGCCGCCACCTGGAATCGGAGTGGCACGTTGCCGAGCTGGAACGGCCCCGGCACGTCGCCTACGAGGCGACCGCGCCGGGCGGCGGGCAACTCGCGATGAAGCAGACGGTGAACCCGACCGGCGACGGCAGTCGGGTTGAGCTCGAGCTGGACTACGAGCCGCCCTTGGGCTTCCTGGGCGAACTGATGGACCGCGCCTATTTCGAGCGGCGCAATGAGCGCGACGCTGAGCATTCGCTCCACAACCTCAAGGATCTGCTCGAGGGGCGGCCGGGGTCGCGGTAGTGCCGGCGTCTGGCACGGCAAGGAGATGGGCATTGGCAGCTCAAGTCCCCAATGGCGGCGAGATCCACGAGGGGTGCGCTCCCCGCCGGCGGGTCGTCATCACCGGCATCGGCGCCGTCACGCCGATCGGCACCGGCGCGCACGGTGTCTGGCAGGGCGTCCGCCGGGGCGTCTCCGCCGTGCGCCGGATCACGCGTTTCGACCCGACACCGTTCCCCTCCCGGATCGCCGCCGAGGTGGATGGCTTCGACCCGCACGACTTCATGGATGCGCGCCGGGCGCGGCGGCTGGACCGCTTCTCCCAGTTCGGCCTGGCGGCCGCGCGCCTGGCGGTCGAGGACGCCCGGCTCGAGATCAACGGGGCGCGCGACGAGACCGGCGTCTACCTCGGCTCGGCGCTCGGCGGCGTCGCCTTCGGTGAGGAGCAGCACGCCAACTACCTGCGCGGAGGTGTACGCGCCGTCCACCCGCTGCTCGCGCTGGCGGTCTTCGGGGGCGCCGGCTCCTGCAACATCGCCATCGAGCTCGGCCTCACGGGCCCTAACATCGCCAACGCCAACTCCTGCGCCTCCGGCGCGATCGCGATCGGCGAGGCGTTCCACGCAATCCGCGCCGGCCGGGCGACGGTTCTGGTCGCCGGCGGCGTGGAGGCACCGCTCGCCCCACTCACCTTCGGCGCGTTCGCCCTGATCAAGGCGATGTCCACCGCCAACGACGAACCGGAACGCGCCTCGCGGCCGTTCGACCGGCGCCGCGACGGCTTCGTCATGGCGGAGGGCGCGGCGCTGCTCCTCCTGGAGGACTACGGCCACGCACTGCGGCGCGGCGCGGCGATCTACGCGGAGGTGCTCGGCTACGCGACGACGAACGATGCCTACCACATGACGGCGCCGCAGCCGGAGGGCGAGCAGGCGGCCCGCGCCGTCACCCTCGCTCTCGCCGAGGCGGGCGTCGCGCCGCACGAACTGGACTACATCAACGCGCACGGCAGCTCGACGCCGCTCAACGACACGACCGAGACGCTCGTCTTCAAGCGCGCCCTGGGCGAGGCGGCCGGCGGTGTGCCGATCTCCGGGACGAAGGGCCTGCACGGCCACGCGCTCGGCGCGGCGGGCGCGATCGAGGCGGCGATCTGCGCACTCGTCATGCGCCATGACTGGCTGCCACCGACGGCCAACCTGGAGGAGCCGGACCCCGCGTGCGATCTCGACTACATCCGCGGTGAAGGGCGGGAACGCCGAGTGCACTATGTGCTGTCAACCTCATTCGGCTTCGGTGGCATCAATGCCGCGCTGGTACTTGGAGAGGCAGCATGAACGCAATGTGGACGCGTGATCCCGGCCAGAACGGGCTACTGGTTCGTCACGGGAGGTCTGCCATGGCGCTGCAGTCGCACATATGCCAGCTCTACGAGCCAGACGGCAGGCCCCTCGCCACGGGTACCTGCCCCTTTGCCTCGGCGCCGGCCGCCGGAACGCGGGTGATCGTGAGCATGAAGGACCGTCCGGGGCATGTCATCCAGCGCTGTTTGCTCGGCCGGTTGTGCGACGTCCGCGTTCAATTCGAAGGCGGCACGCCGGTGCCGGCGCAGATCGAGCGGGCGTTCTTCGACCCGAAGCTGGGACGTGCCTGTGTCCTGCGGGTCGAGCCGTGCGAAGCAACGATAGGAAGGGAGGACAGCCATGGAGTTTGAGTTCGGACCCGCACTGCTTGCCGGGCTGATCGCGGGCGTCGTGATGGAGCTGCCGGCGATGATGATGATGGTGACCGGCGTGCGGATGCAGATGGACATCAACCGCACCTGGGGCACGATGGTCGGTATCCACGACATGCCGGGGCGGATCGTGGGCTTCCTCATCCACCTGATGATCAGCGCCGTTGTCGGCCTGATCTACGCCTGGGGGTTCGATGTCATCTTCAACGCCGACGACGATCTGTGGCTCTGGGGTCTGCTCGGCGGGGCGATTCACTGGGTGATCGCCGGCATATTCATGGGCATGCTCCCCGCTATGCACCCGGAGATCCCGGAGAAGCAGCCGGCGCCGGGTTTGTTCGTGAAGAACTTCGGCATGCCGGACGCCCCCGGCTTCCTCATGGGCCATCTGCTGTACGGTCTCACCTTCGGCATCTTGTACGGGCTCTTCCACTCATTGGGCGGGGCGGAGATCGCGTTCTGAGAGGAGCCGGGGATGAGCGCAAAAGCGCGCGAGGGCGATGCCGCGCCCAGCGACCTGCTTGTCGCGGGAGCGTTCGCCACTGCCGCCCTCACGGTGGCGATGTACGCGGCCCGCGACGCGGGGATCGTCAAGCTTGATCTGCCGCTGTTGCTCGGCACCTTTCTCCGGCCGCCGGTCTGGCGTGCTCGGTTGTTCGGCTTGGTCCCGCATGTTGCGGCGAGCGTGGGGCTATTCCCGCCACCCTACGCAGCCGGATTACGGGCGCTGAAGCTGCCCGCCGCCACATGGACCGGTGTGCTGCTGGGCGTGCCCCACTGGCTCACCTCGCTCGCGGGCATGTGGCTCGCCGGCCGGTTGAACCCGCGCGCTGACCGTGCGGGTACGAGCGAGGAGGCCGAACGCATGGGCCGAGTACTGGCGCCGGGGGCGTTCGGCCAGCGCTACGGTCCGCTCGCGCCGCCGGCCGTCTTCGCCGGACATCTCCTCTACGGCGGCGTGCTCGGCTGGTGGCTTGGTCGCCGCGGTCAGTGAGCGACGGGGCCGCCGTCGTGCCTGCCTGCCGGGGCGCGGTGTTCCGTTTCAGGTCTTTGGCGCCGATGGTGCACTGAGTGAGCAGGAGGAGAGCAATATGCCACGACCGCTGCAGAACCAGGTAGTCGTTATCACGGGCGCCTCGTCGGGCATTGGCCGCGAGACCGCGCTCGCCCTTGGAGAGCAGGGAGCGTCCGTCGTCCTGGCCGCCCGCACGGAAGCCGCGCTGCAGGAGGCCGCCAAGGAGGTTGAACGGCTGGGTGGGAAAGCCCATGTCGTCGTCACCGATGTGGCCGACTGGACGCAGGTCGAGCGGCTCGCCCAAGCGGCGGTAACCCGCTTCGGACGGATCGACACCTGGGTGAACAACGCTGCCGTGAGCGCGTACGCGATCGTCGAGCAGACGACTGTGGAGGAGATCGAGCGGATCATCCAGGTCAACCTGCTTGGCCAGATCCACGGGATGAAGGCGGCGCTGCCGGTGATGAAGGAGCAGGGGCAAGGCACGATCATCAACGTCGCTTCTGCCGAGGCGGTGCGCGCGGTGCCGCTGCAGGCCGCCTACGTCGCCGCCAAGCACGGCATCAAGGGCTTTACCGATACATTTCGAATGGAGCTGGAGCACGAGCGCACCGGCATCACCGTAACCTTGATCCTACCCTCCTCCATCAACACGCCGCTGTTCCGCCACGCGCGCTCCAAGCTCGGAGCCAAGCCACAACCGATCCCGCCGATCTATGAGCCGCGCACGGTAGCGGAGGCGATCATCTTCGCCGCCGAGCACCCCCGTCGGGAGATCACAGTGGGCGGCAGCGGCAAGCTGCTGACCACGGTTGAGCGGCTCAGCCCCGCGCTGGCCGACCGCTACATGCTCCAGGGCGGCCGGATGTTCAAGAAGCAGAGGACGAACCAGCCCGACGACGGACAGGACAACCTCTTCGTACCGATGCCGCCGGAGAGCTATTCCACCACCGGCGAGTTCGGTGTGCAGTCTAAGGCGAACAGTCTGTATACGCGTTCCCTAGAGCTGCACCCAACCCGCATGCGCCTGCTTGCCGGAGCAGCGCTGCTCGGGGTGGTTGCGCTTCTGCGGCGCGCAGGGCGGTAGGCGACGTACGCGGGCGGCACGAAGGGCAGCACGATGGGGAATGATGATCAGCAGCAGCGACGAGAGCAGGTCAAACACCTGCTCCGCTTTCCGAGCGTCGGCCCGCTCGGCCCGAGCGCCATCGGCATGAACTTGGGCATTTCCGAACAGGAACTCCACCAGGTGCTCGAGGAATTGGTACGGGAGGGTCGACTGATCCGCACACGCGACGGCCGCTTGGCCGCCTCACCTGAGGATTGACGACATGCGCCATGACGACGCAAGGGCGCCGGCACAGGAGCAAGGACGCGAAGGAGGTACGGATGGCTCACCGGATTGCGCTGCGCGCCCGCGCCAATCAGCACTTCGTCTATAGCGGTCGGTGTGTGCTCATCACGAACCTGGACGGCGGCGTGACGGGCCAGGGCGATGAGGGATTCTACGTCGAGAACATCCGGCTGCTCTCACGCGAGGAGCTGACCGCCGACGGCGACCCGCTGCGGCCGGTTGCCGTGAGCCCGGTCGGGGGCGCCGGCTTCCTCGCCTATGCCCAGGTATCGACGGCACAGGGCGTCTCAGCGAAGGCTGTCGCGGTCGAGATCGCCCGGTATCTGGACGAGGGGATGCGCACGCGCCTGCGATTCACCAGCTACACGGCGCAGGGCACGGCCCGCTTCGACCTTGCTATCCGGCTCGCCGCAGATTTCGCGGACATTGGCGAGGCTCAGCAGGGCCAGCGACAGCAACAGGGCGAGGTCGCCACGGCGTGGGATGCGGACCGACGGGAACTCGTCCTCCGGTATTGCCACGCCCGGCTCGACCGGGCGGTCGCCATCCGCGTCGAGCACGCGCCGGCACCGGTGCGGTTCGAGGACGGCGCGCTCACCGTCACGCTCGTGCTGTCGCCGCACGCGCCGGTGGAAATACACCTGGCCGTCGAGCCGATCTTCGACGGCGTGCGACGACCCGCACCGCGCACCATCTTCGACGAGAAGGCGACATCGTTGGGGCCGCTGCGACAGCGGCTGCAATCGACGATCCCACGGCTCACCACGACGAACGCTACGGTAGCGCGGGCGTGGCAGACTGCGACGGCGGATCTCGCCTCGCTGCCGCTGGGCCTCGAATCCGGCCCCAGCGCGCCGATCGCCGGCCTGCCCCTCTATCAACAGTTCTTCGGGCGCGACACGCTCACGATCGCGTGGCAGGCGCTGCTGGCGATGCCCGGCATGATGCGGGATACGTTGCGCGCGAACGCCGCCTGGCAAGGCACGCGGATCGACGACTGGCGTGATGAGGAGCCGGGCAAGATGATTCACCAAGCCCGGCGTGGACCGCTCTCACTCCTGGGCATCAATCCATTCGAACGGTACTACGGCGACTACGCCACGCCGCCGGATTTCCTGATCATGCTCGGTCAGTACCTCACCTGGACCGACGACCGCGCCACTATCCGCGAATTGTTGCCCGCCGCTCGCAAGGCGATCGACTGGCTGGACCGCTACGGCGACCTGGACGGCGATGGCTTCATCGAGTACGTCACTCGCTCGGAGAAGGGCGTCAAGAACCAAGGATGGAAGGACTCGCAGGACGCGATCGTCGACGGGCAGGGCGCGATCGTCCCCAACCCGATCGCGACGAGCGAGCTACAAGGATACTGGTACGCCGGTCTCCAGTGGGCGGCCTTTGCGTTTTTCTTTGGCGGCGACCGGGCCTACGCGGCCGGGCTGCTACGCAAGGCCGCAGCCCTGAAGCGCCGCTTCGACCAACGGTTCTGGATGGAGGATGAGGGTTTCTACGCACTGGCGCTGGGACCGGACAAGCAACCGGTTCACTCGATCGCTTCGAATGCCGGCCACTTGCTGGCGACGGGCATCGTGCCATCGGAGCGAGGGCATCTGGTCGCCCGGCGGCTGATGGCGCCGGACATGTTCAGCGGGTGGGGCATCCGCACCCTCTCCAGCGACCACGTCGCCTACAACCCTCTCAGCTACCACCTGGGTAGCGTCTGGCCGGTGGAGAACGGCACCTTCGCGCTTGGCTTCGCTCGGTACGGCTGCTGGGACGAACTCCACCGCCTAGCGGAAGGTCTCTTCGCAGCCACCGACTTGTTTGTCGAGAACCGTTTGCCGGAGGCGATCGGCGGGCTGCCCCGTGACCATGAGCATCCGCACCCCGGCATCTACCCGGAGAGCAACGAGCCGCAGGGTTGGTCGGCGAGCATGATCGTTCTGATCATCCAGTCCTTGCTGGGAATGATCGCCGTCGCGCCACTGCGCCTACTCGTCGTCGACCCGCATCTGCCGCCCTGGTTGCCGGATCTGCACCTGGAAGGGATTCGCGTCGGCCGGGCACGCATCAGCCTCCGGTTCTGGCGTGCGGACGACGGCACAACCCATTTTCGCGTAGCCGGACGTGAAGGAGCGGTGCGGGTTCTCCGGCAGCCGCCGCCGCAGGCGCGTGAGGCAACACTGGGTCGACGTGTGCGGGTTGCGCTCGGCTCGCTCGTCCATGGTTGACATCTGTGGAGAGTGCGATGAATCGCTCGCGTGGTCGGCGGGCTAGGATCATCACCGACGCAGGGACCGGAGCAGGCTGCGCGACCACCTTAACTGGGAGCGAGGAGAGATCGGTGAACAGAGAGAGGCCCCGTGACGTCGTCGTCATCACCGGCGCATCGGCCGGCGTCGGACGCGCGACCGCACAAGCGTTCGCCCGCCGAGGTGCGCACATCGGCCTCATCGCCCGCGGTCGCGACGGGCTCGAGGGCGCGCGTCGCGATGTCGAAGCGGCCGGCGGTCAGGCACTCGCCTTGCTCACCGACGTATCGGACTTCGACCAAGTGGAAAAGGCGGCAACGGCGATCGAGGAGACGTTCGGGCCGATCGACATCTGGGTCAACGCCGCTTTCGTTGGTATCTTCGCGCCGGTGAAGGAGACGAAGCCTGAGGAGGTGCGGCGCGTCACGGAGGTGACCTATCTTGGCTACGTGCACGGCACAATGGCGGCGCTGACGCGGATGCTGCCCCGCGACCGCGGCGTGATCGTCCAGGTCGGCTCGGCCCTGGCGTTCCGCAGTATCCCGCTCCAGGCGGCGTACTGCGGTGCCAAGCACGCGATCGTCGGCTTCACCGACTCGCTCCGTTGCGAGTTACTCCACGACGGCAGCAAGGTCCGGCTCACGGCCGTACACCTGCCGGCGCTCAACACGCCCCAGTTCGACTGGGTCAAGAGCCGGCTGCCGAACAAGCCTCAGCCCGTGCCGCCGATCTTCCAGCCGGAGGTGGCTGCCGAGGCGATCGTTTGGGCGGCACACCACGGGCGGCGGGGATGCTCGTGGGTGCGCCCACCGTGGCGGCGGTCTGGGCGAATAAGTTCGTCCCGGGACTGCTGGACCGCTATCTCGGCAAGACCGGGTATAAGTCACAGCAGACACAGGAACCGGATGACCCAGAACACCCGTCCAACCTGAGGGAGCCGGTATCGGGCGACCACGGCGCACACGGCCGGTTTGATGAGCGGTCGCATGCGCTTAGACCGCAGCTCTGGGCGAACACGCACCGCGGTTGGTTGCTGGCGGCGGGCGCAGCCGCTGCGGCCGGCGCGACATGGATTTGGAGGAGAGCATGACGCCCGAAGAGCTGAGCGCACAGTTGCGCGGAGTGTCCGAGCCGGATCTCACCCGACGGCGCGGCGTGGTGGTCTTGTCCCTCGCCGCCATCGCGGCGCTGACACCGGTTGCCCTCTACCAGATGGGCCTGCTCAAGCACCTGCCGGAGCCGCCGCTCCCGCGCCTCAATGCCGACGAGGTGGACGCGGCACCGGAGGCGTACAAGCTGCTGTCGATGCCCGACGCGGTGCTCGGCATCGGCAGCTACGCCGCGACCATGGCGCTGGCGGCGATGGGCGGCGCGGACCGGGCGCATACGCAGCCCTGGATCCCGCTGCTGCTCGCCGGGAAAGCATTGGTGGACACCGCCAATGCCGGCCGGCTGAGCTGGGATCAATGGGCCAAACACCGGGCGTTCTGTTTCTGGTGCATGCTCGCCGCCGTGGCGACATGGGGCTCACTGCCATTGGTGGTGCCGGAGGCACGCAGGGCTTGGCGACACCTTGCGGATGCGAGGAACGGGACACCACCGTGGGATCGAAGATGAACGAAACAGCCCGCTTCATTCCGTATCCGCCGATTGAGCGACATGGCGTGATCGGCGATCGTCGTACGGCCGCGCTCGTCGCGGCGGATGGCACGATCTCTTGGTTTTGCCTGCCCGACTACGGCAGCGCGCCGGTATTCGCGTCGCTGCTCGATGTCGGCCGCGGTGGCTTCTGGCGCCTCGGTCCCGAGTCACTCTCGTTTGGGGATCAGCAGTACCGGGATGAAGGCGCCGGCTTGGTGACACGGTGGACAACCGACGACTGGGATGTCGAGCTGCTCGACTTCATGGCTTGGCCGCAGGACCGGCGGCCCGATGGTCACGACTCGCACCGCGCAATCCTTCGCCGGCTGCGCTGCCTGCGCGGGCGGGTGACCTGCGCCATGCACGTTGAGCCACGCGACTGCTTCGATGCCGATGCAACGGTCATGAGCACGGACAGCGGGGCGACGTTTCGGCTGGGCGAGCGAACGGTGCGCTTCTGGTCATCCTTTCCAGTTTGGATCGGCGATGGGGCTGCGGGTGCGACGTTTGACGCCCGGGAAGGAGACGAGTTCTGGGCTGTGCTCACGTTCGGTGAGCCCGCGGTGCCGTGGACGGAAGCAGCGGCGCGCCGTGCGCTCAAGGAGACAGCAGGCTACTGGCGCGAGTGGCTGCGCGGCTTGAGGTATACCGGACCTCGGGCAGACCGAGTACGCCGATCGGCGATGGCGGTGCACCTCCTCAGCTACGCCCCGGCGGGCTCGCTGGTGGCTGCCCCGACCACCTCACTGCCGGAGCGGATCGGCGGCGACCGCAATTACGACTATCGCTTTGCCTGGGTGCGGGATGCATCGCTCTCGCTCGCCGCACTCTCGCTCGTGGGCGACACTCGTGCAGCCTGCCGCTATATGGACTGGCTGGCGGGACTCGGCTCCTCGACCGATGCACCGCTGCAAGTTGTCTATCGGGTCGATAGCGGCACCGATCTGACCCAGCACGAGCGGCGTGACCTGGATGGGTACCGACAGTCCCTCCCGGTCCGATTCGGCAACCATGCCTTCAGTCAGCTACAGCTCGACTCGCTCGGCTATCTCGCCGACTGTGCATTCATCTATCTGCAGCAGCAGGGTGGCGAGTGGCGCGAGGAGTATTGGACCATGCTGCAGCGGGCGGCGGACTACGCTGCGGCCAATTGGCGACGGCCGGATAGCGGCATCTGGGAACTGAGCACCGAGCAACACTACGTGAGTAGCAAAGTCATGAGCTGGGTGACTTTGGAACGTGCCACCAAGGTCGCGAACGTGCTCGGCCGAGCGGACGAGTCGGCGAACTGGCGTCCGGTCATGGCAGAGATCCACGCCGAGGTGATGGAGCGCGGCTGGAGCGAGCGGCTCGTCGCCTTCCGCCAGCGATATGAGGCGGACGCGCTGGACACCTCCACGCTGCTCATCCCCGTGATGGGCTTCCTTCCCGCCGATCACCCGCGGGTACAGGCAACGGTCGAGCGAATCGTCGAGCGCCTGACGATCGATGGCTTCGTGCATCGCTTTCTTGCCGAGGATCTGCCGGACGAGCAGCCGCTGCCGGTGGGAGAGTTCGAGGGGGCGTTTCTGCCGTGCACCTTCTGGCTCGCCACGACGTATGCGGTAGTCGGCCGCTCCGATGACGCCGAGGCCATTCTGAACGCTGCCGAGGCGATTTGCGGCGGACTAGGCCTCTTCGCTGAAGAAGTCGATGTTCGAACCAAGACGTTCCTTGGCAATTCGCCGCTGCTCTTCGCTCAAGTAGAGTACGCGCGGGCCGTTCTGGAGCTGGCCAAGTCTCGGCCGGTGGACAAGGCCCGGCTGATGCTGGGGATAGCGGTGAAGCAGGTGAGCCGCTTGCTTGGCCTCAACAAGCAGTCCGCGGTGAAGGACGGACCCGCTGCTCACTCGGGTGGACGTTGAGTGTGCAATCGGAGGGCAGAGCTATGCCCCAACGCCCCCGCGCGATCGCCTTCGATGTTGTCGAGACGCTGTTCTCGCTCGAGGGGCTCCGGCCTCGCCTCGCGGCGGCCGGGCTCCTGAATGACGCCTTGGAACTGTGGTTCGCGCGTCTGCTGCGAGACGCGTTCGCTTTGGATGCGGTCGGGGTCTACCCGCCGTTCCGCGCGGTGGCCCAGGGCGCGCTTGCGGTGAGCTTCGCCCAGCGGGGGATAGACCCGACGGAGGAGCAGGTGGCGCACATCCTGGAAGGGTTCGGGGATCTGACGCCCGACCCCGACGTGGAGCCCGCCTTCCGGGCCGCACGTGAGGCAGGCGTGCGGATCGTCACGCTCTCTAATGGCGGCGCGGCCGTGACGCGCGGTCTGCTGGCGAAGGCGGGCCTGGACGGTTTCGTCGAGCAGGTGCTCTCGATCGATGACGTGCGCCGCTGGAAGCCGCGGGCAGATGTCTACCATCACGCCGCCGCGTCGCTCGGCGTCGTTCCAGCCGACTTGGCGCTCGTGGCGGCGCACGCCTGGGACGTGCTCGGCGCGCGACGGGCGGGGCTGACGACCGGCTGGGTCAGCCGGTTGGAACGGCGATTCCAGCCCGCGATGGGCGCGCCCGACGTTGAGGACACCACGCTCCACGGGGTGGTCGCGGGTCTCCTGCGCCTGCCTTCGCCGTAATGGGCAGCTGCCATGGGCGGAGCCAGTGCGTGACCAGCTTGGCCGGAACGGTTTCGATGCCGCGTTCTACCGCTGCCAGAAGCGGCGCTTGAGTAGAGCCAGTGAGTGAGGGAATCGATGGAATCTAGGTCGGTCGGAGTCGACAGTATCCGGATGCGGTGGGAGGAGGAGGGCGCGGGACAGCCGGTGATCTATCTTCACGGCATCCCGACCAGTCCGCGTCTCTGGCGCCATGTGATCCCGCGCGTCCAAGGCGCCCGGTCGCTGGCCTGGGAGATGGTGGGTTACGGCGCCTCTATCCTCGAGGCGAAGGGGCGGGATATCTCTGTGGCACGGCAGGCGGAGTACTGTTCGGCATGGATGCAGGCGATCGGTGTAGAACGCGCGGTGCTTGTCGGCCACGATCTCGGCGGCGGCGTGGCCCAGATCCTCGCCGTCCACCACCCGGACCGGGTCGCCGGGCTGGTGCTGATCAATTCGATCGCCTACGACTCATGGCCGATCGCCAGTGTCAAGATGATGCGTGCCATGGGTACTCTGGTGGAGCGCCTGCCCGATGCTCTCTTCCGACGCGTCTTCAGCACGTTCATTCATCGAGGCCATGACAATCGCTCCCGCGCACGCGAGTCGGCTGCGCTGCATTGGTCATACTACGCGGCCGCGGACGGGGCGGCCGCGTTCGTACGGCAAATCCGCGCGCTCGATGCGGCTGATACCCAAGCGGTCGCCGACCGGCTCTCCCAGCTCACCGTGCCGGCGCGGCTGCTGTGGGGCACCGCCGACCAGTTTCAGAAGGTCGGCTACGGCTATCGGCTTGCACATGACCTCGCGGCGCCGCTGGAGCGGATCGAGGGCGGAAAACACTTCGTGCCTGAGGACCACCCGGAACGCGTTGCAGCGGCTATCAACGAGCTTCTGGCCGAATCGGAGGTCCGCTAATGGTCGAGACAATGAGGCAAGCGTTGCGCACATCCACCGAGAACGCTTGCATGAAGGGTTCAGCTCCATATCGAGCAACTCGTCATGCCAAAGACGAGCCGGGGATAGCGTTGAGGAAATCCTGCAGCCATTGACGGCCAACCGCCTGTAAATCGTCGGCTGTCATGCCTGTCCCGAAACTAAGCACCTCGTCGCGACGCCACAACCCGCCGACCGGAGCGAGGATCTGTTCACTGATTCCTGTTGCCAGCGCCAAGCGCGCGGGCAACCCAGTCTCGCGGTAGAACGCCTCGATATCCTTGTAGGTCGCCGACTCGTGCTGAGCAAGATACACTAGCGCGGCCCTGTCACCGGGGAAGGACAGATCCCGGACCGTGAAGTAGTGACGGATCGCCCAGTAGACGTTCGACTCCAGCAGCATCCGGCACAGCAACGGGTCGGTGGCGAGCCGTCCCACCACCTTGTCTAAGCTGTGGCGCTGACCAAACCGGATGAGCGCCAAATCGTGGGCCGAGAGCACCATGGTCACCCGCCGGTTCGCACAGCCCCGTAACCGCTGAGCGAGGTCGCCGTCGCGGTCGTAGAGCACCTCGCCGGCGAGGATGGCGTCGTCGATGGGCGTCAGCGGCGGGTCCCGCTCCAGATCGCGCCACGTCCGTAGGTTAAGATCCACCGGCAGCGACCCGACGTAGAAGTGGATGCTCTCCATCGGGGGCGGCCGCTCGTCAACGATGAGGCATAGGTCGAGATCCCCGCCAGGCGCTGGCGCCTCCACCGACCGGCCGCCGTAGCGCACGATGCCCACAAGCTTGGGATGGTCCACCAGCCGGGCGATGAGGTCGCGCGGGTGCTGCAGCACGCGCCGCGGCCTGCATTGGGCCGGGTGACCGCGCTCGTGGAGACCGCTGGTCACGGCGCATCCGTGATGGCGCTCCTCCTCGTCGGAGTGCTCACGGACCGAGCATCGCTGGCGCATCTGCTGTTGTTCTGCGGTTCGGCCATGTGTGCCGTGTCCATGGGCGTCGCGGTCTATCGATCATGGAGCGATACCGAGTGGTAGGACGCGGCCACGTGGCGGATGTGAGGGGCAAGCATTGGTAGGTATTCTCATCCGTGGCACAGCCGGCACGGTGCCGGTCAGATCCCGACGCGCGGTTGCCCGCCGAGCCCGACGGCGAGC
>JBFXAN010000004.1:0-93742 GCA_050184225.1 Dehalococcoidia bacterium
CGATCGCGCAGAACAGTACAATGAGCAAGTCCTCGGTCGTCATGGTCGTTGCCTCGCAACAACCACCATCCGACCGAGGATTCACTCTGCCAACTCATCTCACTAACCCACATCAGTCGCCTGAGATGAACTCATCCCTTGCTGATTAGTCCGGCCACATCGTAGCCGCGCTCTTTCAGGAGTACTGCCGCCTCAGCTCGAATGAGCATCGCACGCTCGTAATGGTGGAGGAGGCCGGATTGTGTCTGCTGTTCTTGGTCGGTCAGCCCTTCCCGCTGCTGCTTGATATTGAGTAGCTCCAACTGACCGGCCGCCTCGGGCGCAAGATGGCTCCGCGCCGCCTGCCACAACGATTCATCGCCAAGATCTCTGAGCGACTCAAGGTCACTCATGAGCTCAGGCGACAGTTCGTCTGCTTCGGGAAGCGCGGTTGCGACGAGATCCACAAGCTCTGATTCGACACTGCGGCCTGCCCGTTCCGCCCGGCGACGGACGCGATCGTAGAGGTCGTCGGGAAAGTCAATGGTCAGAGATCGCGATTTCATGTGTGGCTCATACCTCCCGCGCTCACACTGACTCCAGTGTACAGATAGCGCGTAACCTTCAATGCCGCAATGGTTCTGTACTCATATGGGTTTCACGATCGTCTATTGACGTGATGTTGCGTGTGGTTCATTTTATGTCAGATGGAGTGGACGGTGTCGAAAATTGACCGCGACCAGTTCCTGACACGTCGTGTGTTCAGCAGACGCATGGTGTTCGTTGCAGGTGCTATCACGCTGCTTATGGTGGCACTTGGCTCGCTCGTCGGACTGCCGCCCGCTGCAGGCCAGTCAGGGCCGGAAGCGACGGTCACGGCCACGTTGCGCATCGCGTCGTCGTGTCTGATCGTCAGCCCGACGGAGGTCGACTTTGGCTCGCTGGAGTTCACCCAGCCTGCTGGAATGCGGTCGAGCGCTGCGCCATCGGAGGCGACGGCGGCCGTCACGATCCGCAATTGCTCGTCGCAGGGTCAATCGATTCTCGTGCGCGGCGGGCCGGCAGTGGGTCCCGGCGTGATCTGGGGACACGCACCACCCGGTGCCGATGTCTGCCTCGCGCCGAACCTCTTTATCCAGGGAGTCCGTGACTCGTCGGGGACGGCGAAGCGTCTCACGATCGTCGATCAGGTGTTCAAGAGCCTGCCGGCCGGCGCAACCGATCCGGTGACGCTGACGCTGATACCACCCTGCAGCGGCAGCACCGGCGCCGGCCGGGAAGTCTCGGTGAAGTACACCTTCACCGCAACGCTTGCCGAGCACGGGACTCGGTAGCGGATTCAGTCGTTGCAGGAGGACAGAGGATGATTCGTCTGGTCGGGTTGGGAACCGTGGCTGTGGCAGCCGCATGGTTGCTCCTGTCTGCCGGTCCTGTGTTCGGTCAACAGAGTCCAAACGGGACAGTCACGGCGACGGTCATCGCGAACTCGGGGCCGTGTATTTCAGTTGCACCAGCGACATTCAGTTATGCTGCCGAGCAGTTCAGCGCTGATAGCGCCATTAAGACCACGATTCCTACAGGCAGCAAGCCGGTCGTCACAAACTGTTCTAATCAAACATCAAACTTTCTTGCAAAAGGCGACCATGCTACTGGACCAAGCGGGACGTGGACGTTGCACGGCGCACCTCAGTTCTGCACCTCTATCGGCGCCAACAAGTATCGTCACGAGATCAATAAAACCGATGGAACTGACCCGCTCGTGCTAACAACCATCGATCAGCCCTGGGAAACGTCAGTACCAGGAAACGGAAGCGCCGGCAATACACGGATCTTGGACAGCATTTTGACGATGCCATGCACAACATCTGATGGCGCTGGCACGACGATGAGCTTGCATATATTCCTCACAGCCGTCATTTCGGGTTCTTGAACCGGCGATGATTGTCAGCCGCCCAAGACGGGCGATGGTCTTGGCCCTAACCATCATCACGGTACTCATGTCGGTGATGGCGGAATCCATCCGTGCCGATGTTGGTGTCGCAATCGACATCGGCCGGATTACTGTCGACCAGACCCTATCCAAGGGCGGCAGCTATCAGTTGCCGTCGATCGGTGTGCGGAATCCCGGGACTGAACACTCCACCTATCGGATGGCTGTCTCCTCTCTCCAGAGTCAACCGGAGCGGGAGCCGCCGTCAGACTGGTTTACCTTCTCGCCGGAGTCCTTTGCGCTCGAACCCGGTGCTGCTCAGCCGGTCCGGGTGACGCTGGAGATTCCCACAGACGCCGAACCGGGCGACTATGCCGCGCTGATTCAGGCGCAGATCGCGCCGTCGGGTGAGGGGGCACAGGTGGGGGCAGCGGCCGCGTCACAACTGACGTTCACGGTCGAGCCATCGACGATCCTGGAGGCGTGGTTGGTGCGGGGGCGGCGGCAGATGGATGCGTGGTCACCGTGGTCGTATCTCCTACCGATCGCGGCGATCTCGACGGTCGCGGTTGGGTGGCTGCGCCATCGGTATCACTTCGGATTTCGGGTTGAGCGGCGGCCATGAACGGATAATGATCACCGACTTCTGAGTCGCCGATACACGCTACCGCAGGCTCGACAGCAGGATCAGACGATCGCTGGGACCGCCGGCTCTGGTGACGAGTCGTGCGTCGGCCGTGACCAGGGGAACGCCGAGCAGATCGCTGAGGGCCAAATAGGACGAGTCGTAGACGCTCAGTTTGTGGACAAGAGCGCGGTCGAGTGCGAGGCTGCTCAAGACCGTGTCTGGCCAGAATTCGATGCCGAGCGCCTTGAGGTCGGTGAGCGCCGCACGCGCCTCTGTCTCCCTCAATAGGCCCCGCCGAACCCGCTTCCAGAACACGTTTCCACATTCGAGTTCCAAGAATTCCGGGGCGGCTCGTACCAGCCCGCGCAATCCCCGAGGCGGTCGCATGAGTGCCGAGGCAAGGTCGGCGTCTTCCTCTTCCAGGAAGAGTTTGACCGTGACGCTGGCATCGATGACACAAGTAGGCAATACGATTGGCGCGGAGCCATTTGTCATCGTTCCCGATCCGCGCGGATGTCATCGACACTGGACGGGAACTGTCCATATTGTGCTCCTAGCTCACGGCGCCGCTGTTCAATGCGATCGAGGATCAACGGGTCAATGTAGGTTCGCTGCCGAAGCGCCATCTCGAGTAGCTTGATTACGTCTGCACTGAGTGAGCGACCCTGGGCAGCCGCATGCTGTCGAAGTTCGTCATACAGATCGGAAGGTACATCCCGCACATGCAACGTCGGCATTTCGCTACCCTCCTCGTATGGCGAGTATAGGCAGGGTGGTTGCAATTTGCAACACAGCAGGCATCTGGTGAAGAACGGAACGGCGCAATGGATGGGCGGTGGAGTCAGCTCGCGGTCTGGGTGGGGCTGATCGCATCGGCGGTGCTACTTGCCGGGTGCTGGATGCTGGCGCCGCCGGCGCGGGGGGCGGTGCGGACGGCGCGGTTGTTGCCGGCGTTCTTCGTTGGGCTGCCGGTCGAGCCGGAGGCGTGGGGGCGGGATGCGCCGCTCGTTTCGGTGGAGCCGCTGGTGACGAGCGGAGAGTACGCCAACCTTCACATCTATCGTCCGCCGTCAGGGCGGCATGCGGCGGTGATCGTGTCGTTGGGGGTGAACCCGGCGCCGCCGGATGACCCGCGCGTTGTTCGGCTGATGGGGGGGCTGGCTCGCACCGGGTTGGTCGTGGCGCTGGTGCAATCGAGCGCGCTGGACAATGACCTGATCACGACGGAGGCGCCAGCGTTGCTGGTGCAGGCGTTCGAGCGGCTGGCGGGGCGGGCGGAGGTGAAGGCGGAGCGGATTGGTTTTGTCGGGTTTTCCGTGGGGGCGGGGCTGGTGAGCGTGGCGGCGGCGGACGCGCGCATCCGGGAGCAGGTGGCATTGGTGGAGGCGTTCGGCGGGTATTTTCGGGTCGAGGATCTGGTCGCCGATGTGACGACGAGCAGCGCCAATGACGGTGATCGGGTGAAACCGTGGGAGCCGGACCCGCTCAGCCGTTCGGTCGTGACCAAGAATCTCGTTGCGGCGGTTCCGGACGAGTGGCAGCGGCAGGCGCTCGCCGCGGCGCTGGCGGGCGATCCGGGCGCGCCGGCCCGGCTCGGCGGGCATGCGCGTGCCGTCTACGATGTGCTGACGAATACAGACCGGGAGCGGGCGGCCGCGCTCTATGCCCGGCTGCCGGCATTCCAGCGGGAGGCGCTGGCGTCGGTGTCGCCGGCGACGCACGTCGGGCAACTCGTCGCTCCGGTGTATCTGATGCATGATCGAGGCGATCATCTGATCCCTTACACGGAGTCGCGGCGCTTCAACGTCGCGCTCGCATTGGCGGGGCGGCCACCGTACCATTCGGAGTTCGACATCTTCGAGCACGTCGATCCGACGCGCGGCGGCAATCCGCTGGTAGCGGCGCGGGATATGGTGAAGCTGTTCATGCACATCCGCGCGGTACTCTCTCGACTTCAATAGCCTCATTCACGATGACCAGACATTTGTCCAGTACTTGCGTTACCATGGAAGGAGAGGGAAATGCCATGCCGCCGATCGACGCGCCATCGATCATCAGTGCCGGACGCATACGCGCTGCGCTCGCCATCTCGCGTGAGCGAATGGCCCGTCTGCTCGACGTGACGGCAAAGACCGTCGCGCGGCTGGAGGAACATAACCGTCTGCCGTCGAATCCCACTACTGCAACACGACTCGCCCAGATCCAGGAGATCGTTGACCTCGGCCTGGTCGTCTTCACACAGGATGGTTTCGCCCAATTCATGTCGACACCATTCCCCGCCTTCCGCGGATTAACCGCGCTGCAATTGATCGAGCGCGGTGAGACGGAGCGGGTAGTCGGCGCACTGGCCTCGTTGCACGACGGCAATCCCGCGTAGTGGTCGCGGCTCATCTTCGTCCGTGGAGCGGTACGGGCTATCGCCACATCCCCACCGGTAGCTCTTTCGGTGTGTTGGATACGCGTTTCGCCGCTCGCTCGATGACCAACCGCTGGAATGACGCGGGCGATCCAACGTTCTACATTGCGGGTGACCGTACGACTGCTCTGGCTGAGTTCGCCCGCCATCTTCGCGAGGACTTCTCTTCCAGGCTGGGTCCAATGCTGACCGAGCGGGCACTCTACCGTCTGGATGTGCAGGTTCCGAGCATCCTCGATCTGCGCAGCGCCGAGGTGCGCCAAACACTCGGACTGCACGGCGGCCTGCATCAGTTCCTGGATATCGTCTACGCTCGCGCCACGGCAAACTTCGTGCGGCGCACGAGCATGGCGGAGGGCCTGCTGGTGCCTTCAATGGCATTCCTCGACGATCCGGCTCGGTGGAACCTCATCCTCTTCCTCGAACGGCTGCCCCACGATCTCGCCACGTTCATCACCGTTACCTACGACGGGACATTCCGGGTCGCCCCAGCGGAGGCCGAGGGCGCGCTCTGACGATGCTGATCGGTGCGGTTCTATCACGGCCGGAGTGGCAGTGTCGCAAGAGTTGAGAGGAATGCAACCTCATATCAGACCGTGGCGCAAGGCGTAGGTCGCGGCCTCGGTGCGGTTGGCCGAGTTCGTCTTGCCGAGGATGTTGGCGACGTGATTACCGGCGGTGCGGACGCTGATCGACAGCAACTCGGCGATGGCACGGTCGGTCTTGCCCGCCGCGAGCAGTCTGATAACCTCGACTTCCCGCACGGTGAGGCCGTCGGGATGCGAAGGTCTGGCCGCTGCACGCGGCGCGAGCCGTTGGGCAAGCGCGATCGACCGCTCATGCAGCGGCCGCAGGCCAAGCTCCTCGGAGATCGCGATGGCTTGATCAAGCAGGTCAGCACCACGGAGCTGGTCATTATGATCGGGCGAATCGACGAGTAATTCGGCGAAGTCGTAGGCGGTCCAGGCACGTTCGAGCCGCAGGCCGCGCGGCTCGCAATACGACAGCGCATCCTCGAAATGCCGGCGGGCGAGGTCGTTGTCGCCGAAGGTGCGGGCAAGCAGGCCGAGCGTCGCCACCGCCTCGCGCATCCGCACGGTCGGCAGGAGGGCAGCCTGCGCCTTGCCGAGGCCGACGAGAATTGCCGCTGTCTCGTCGTCGAGCGGACCAGCCTGCTTCGCGGCGAGGGCACGCTCGAAGTGGGCCGCCGCATCGTCATACGCGTTCACGGCGAGGGCCTGCTCGCCGGCGAGCCGGCAATACTTCACCAGCCGGCCGGGGTCGGACGCGGCGGTTTCCGCGAGATGATGCGCGAGCTCGACGGCGTGTGCCTTGACCTCGTCGCCGTACAACTGCTCGAGTGCGTCCACAATCTGGGCGTGCAGCACGCCACGCTCGCGAGCCGTCAGCTCGTCGCGGAGCGTTTGTTGAATCAAGACGTGCGTGAACCGATAGCGACGCGGCGCGCCGGGAAGCACCTCTACCAATCCGGGTGAGAGCGCGGCCTCGACCGCCTCTTGCAGCCCCTCCCGGTCCAGGTCACGGATCAGTCCGTGCAAAAGGTCGAGGGAGCGACGACGCACGTCGGGCGACGGCGGGGAAACGCTCCGGACCTGATCGTTCGCCGAACCGCACCGCCGCCGGGTGGACGAAGGCGACGGCACGGCGGCATCAGGGGAGGCGGGGCGTGTGGGAACACAGCCAGCGAAGCCCGATGCACGAGGACACCCGTATTGAGAACGAGCGGGTTCTGGAGGCCGGAAGCCCGGAGGAGCGAGGCGTCCAAGTACAGATGGCAGCGGTCAGCACCGCCATCACGCTGGTGCTGGTGGCGGCGATCGTCCTCGGCGTCTGGCAGAGCCGTGGCGATCGTCGGACCGACGGCGCTGTCGTGGGAGCCGGTGCGAGGACCGGCGAGGCCGCCGCATCATCGGAGCGGGTCCCCTCGACCGGAGCATTGACCACACGCGATCCCCAAGATCCGCGATCGGCTGGGCAGACCTCACATGTACGACGCGTGATCATCGTCGGCTCGGCGGAAGCCGCGGCCGAGGCACTGATGGGGATCGCCGATGAGAACCGCGTGCGTGTTGCCAGCGGTATGCCGGAGCGGGATACACACGTGATCGTCGCCGGGCCGGATGCGGACGCGGATGACTGGCTGCGAACGCTGGCCGAGCAGGACGCGATGCTCGCCGAGCTGGGGCAGCCAACGCTGGAGATCATCGACCTGCGGACATCGGTCTCTGCCGCCGGACCTGACACCGGCGCGCCATCGCCAACGGGCGCTGCGAGCGAGGTGCTCGTCGTCTATCTCGCGGAGAGCGAGGACGACGCCACGATGCTTCGTGACCTCCGCCTGCACTCGAACATGGCCGTATTCGTGTCCGGCACCACCGCGGCGTACGCCCGCGCGCTCACCGCAATCCAGGAGTTGATGCATCACATCGGCACCGATCGGGTCCAGGTCGTGGACATGCGCCGCATCACCGGCGGCGGCGCGGCGGAATGAGCCGTGATCCGCACGGCGGCGCCTGCTCGATCTCCCGTTGCGGGTGCCGGCGCCGCTGGTCCGGCGCCCCCTTGACGGCGCGGCGCATACTGGAGGTGCAGAGTCGCACGCACCCCGTCCAGTCCGCCGCAGGCGGAGGGAGGGACGTTCGGTCATGATGCTGCATAACCAGCCCGAGCGGAAGGTGATTGAGCAAGCGATGGCAACCCGGCATCTGTCCGTTCCGGATGAGCATGGCTTCCATCATTGGATCTATGCAGTCTGCCCGGACGACGGGGGGCACGCATCCCCGCAGCGCACGATCGCCGCCAACGACGCCCGCGGCCGGCACTTTGAGGCGATCGTCTTTCGCTGTACCGGCTGCGGGCGTGTCTGGCAGGCCGGGGTCGAGGAGATGCATCTCACCTGACCGGCCGCGTCGCTTGCGCCTCCTCTATACTGGCTCCATGACGAATCGGGCCGGTGACTGGCTGCGTCAGGCTGAACGAGATCTCGACCAGGCGGAGGAATCTCGGCGGAGCAGCCGGCATGAGTGGGGGTGTTTTGCGGCACACCAGGCGGCGGAGAAGGCGGTGAAGGCCGCACATCTGCATGCCGGTCAGGAGGCGTGGGGACACGCGGTCGCCCGGCTGCTGACGGAGCTTCCTTCATCGTTCCAGACACCGGCGGGATTGATCGAACAGGCACGAGTCCTGGACAACTTCTATATCCCAACGCGATGCGCCGATGCACATCCGGAGGGCGCGCCGTTTGAGCATTACGGCCCGTTGCAGAGTGAAGAGGCGGTGCGTCATGCCCGTACGGTCATTGACTTCGTCCGTGCTGCGATGGCCGGACACTGAGACGGTACGCCATGCCGCCCACACATGGGCCGAGGCCCTCGTCGAGGCGGAACCGGCGATCGTGGCGGTCGGCTACTTCGGCTCGTACGCCCGCGGTGATGCCGGCGTCGGCAGCGACCTCGACCTCGTCGTGATCGTGCGAGAGAGCGCGCTCCCCTTCGAGCGGCGGGCGGCGGCGTGGCCGATCGAGTCCCTGCCGGTGCCTGCCGACGTACTCGTCTACACGCAGGTGGAATGGAGCAGGTTCGCGGATCACTCACCGCGCTTTGCCCAGGTTCTGCGTGAGGAAACCCGCTGGCTGGTGGGAGGAATGGCGTGATGTCGGTGCGGGAGATCGAGCAGCGGCCGCACATCTGTCTTACGTGATCGCCACTCGTTGACCGCCTTGGCGCTTCCCCTCTACCTTCGTGACACAAAGCGAGGGGAGAGGGAATCGGCAATCGGCAATCGGCAATCGGCAATCGGCAATCGGGTCCGGTTGCACTCATGAGCACCCCCGATTGCCGACTCCCGACTCCCACGCGAGCGGAGCGAGCGACCCATGTACCTGCCAATCGAGAACTACGGCGTGATCGGGGACCTGCATACCGTGGCGCTGAGCGGCGTCAACGGGTCGATCGATTGGTTCTGCTTTCCGCACTTCGACTCGCCGAGTGTCTTCGCCGCGCTGCTCGATGACTGCAAGGGCGGACGCTTTCAGATCGTACCGGTGGATGCGGACTACACGCACAAGCAGCTTTATCTGCCGGATAGCAATGTGCTTGTCACCCGCTTCCTCTCGCCGGACGGCGTCGCCGAGATCACGGACTTCATGCCGGTGGCGATCGGTCACGAGTCCGCCTTTCGTCACCGGCTGATCCGGGTCGTCCAGATCGTGCGCGGCGCGATGCGGTTTCAGGTCGCCTGCCGGCCCCGCTTCAACTACGCGCGTACCCCGCACACGGCCACGGCGGTGGAGGGCGGTGTTGTCTTCCGGGCTGATGGCCTCACGCTCCACCTGCGGACCGATCTCCCGCTCCGGATCGACGATGGTGATGCCGTCGCGGAGGTGACGCTCCAGGCCGGCGACCGCTGCATCTTCGTGCTCGAACGGCTGCATGAGGGCGAACAAGCGCACGTCGGGGTGATCGAGGATGAATTTCAGGCGGCGTTTGCCCAAACCGTGAGCTTCTGGCGGCGGTGGCTGTCACAGTCGCATTACCGCGGCCGCTGGCGGGAGATGGTGAACCGGTCGGCGCTCCTGCTGAAGCTGCTCACCTACGCGCCGACCGGGGCGATCGTCGCCGCACCGACGACCAGCCTGCCGGAGGCGATCGGCGGTCCGCGCAACTGGGACTATCGCTACACCTGGATTCGAGATGCCAGCTTCACGCTCTACGCGCTGCTGCGGATCGGCTTTGAGAGCGAGGCGAAGCAGTTCATGACCTGGCTTGAGGCGCGGGTCGACGAGCTCGAGCCCGACGGCTCGCTCCAGATCATGTATGGCATCGACGGACGCCACCGCCTCCCGGAGGAGGAACTGGAGCATCTCGAGGGCTACCGCGGCTCACGTCCCGTCCGGATCGGCAACAACGCCGCGCATCAGCTCCAGCTCGACATCTATGGCGAGTTGATGGATGCCGTCTACCTCT
Source organism: Dehalococcoidia bacterium (assembly GCA_050184225.1). Taxonomy (GTDB): domain Bacteria; phylum Chloroflexota; class Dehalococcoidia; order CAUJGQ01; family CAUJGQ01; genus JBFXAN01. The sequence goes on from JBFXAN010000004.1 coordinate 9,939, forward strand.
TCAATAAGTACGGCGAGCCGATCTCCTACGAGCACTGGTCCAACGTCCGCCGGCTGCTCGACTGGTTGATGCGGCACTGGCAGGAGCCGGACGAGGGCATCTGGGAGACGCGTGGCGGCCGCCAGCAATTCGTGTTTTCCAAGATGATGACCTGGGTCGCCTTCGAGCGGGCGATGCGGATCGCCCAACAGCGCGGCCTCCCCTCCGACTTCAACGCCTGGCGGCACGAGCGCGACACGATCTACGAGCAGGTGATGGCGAAGGGTTGGAACGCGAAGGTGGGCGCCTTCACCCAATCGTACGGCTCGCCCCACCTCGACGCCAGCAACCTGCTGATGTCGCTCGTCAAGTTCACCGGCCCCACCGACCCACGCTTCCTCAGCACGATCGACCGCGTGATGGAGCAACTCGTCTCCGACAGCCTCGTCTACCGCTACAACCCGGAGCTAACGCCGGACGGCGTCGGCGGCGCAGAGGGCACCTTTAGCATGTGCACCTTCTGGTTGGTGGAGGCGCTCACCCGCGCCGGCCGTCTCGAGGAGGCGCGGCTGATCTTTGAAAAGATGCTGACCTATGCGAATCATGTCGGCCTGTATGCAGAGCAGATCGGGCCATCGGGCGAGGCGCTGGGCAACTTCCCGCAGGCGTTCACCCACCTCGGGCTGATCAGCGCCGCCTATAACCTAGACCGCGCGCTTGGCGGTGGCGCCTAGATCGACGTGATGCACCGCCAAGACGCCAAGACGCCAAGACGCCAAGACGCCAAGACAATTGTGAACGTGGTGCCGCGGTGGTAAACCAGCCGCCAGCACCGAACGGCGGCCACAGGTTACAAGTTTGTTACATCGTTCACAATCGCTTGACAGCACCTAACAAATGCGTATACTTGTGAAAGTGAGCACGAGCACAGAGACGGCCGGAGCGTTTGGCAGCAACGCCCACCCTATCCGGCGATTCTACCTGAGGGAGACGGAGCCATGACCGCAACGAGCATCTATCCTGACGAGTACATCGGCGACATGAACGGCCCGATCGGCTATTGGGGTCCCGCAACCACCGCCGGGGTTCGCGTCACCCGGCCGGCGGTGGTTGCCGGCGTCCGCCATGACGCCGGTTGCGCGGCCCTGGGCCGGCTCGCGGAGACGTTCGGCGGTTACACCTGGACCGGCACCGCCGCCCTGATGGATGCCGCGTTTCAGCAGGCCGCCAGCACGACGCTCCGGGCCGAGCAGGCCGCCGCCTAGAACCGCCCGCCAGCGTTGGCGCCGGCGCGCCGTCGATCAAATCGATGCCGGCGCCGGCGCCTTGCCACGTTGCCAGACCGACCAGGCGAGCGCGCCAATGCCGACGATGGCGGCGACGATCTGGAGCAGGCCGCCGAGCAGGGGTATCGCGGTGAGCACGACCACGATCAGCACCCCCAGCAGCAGCGCCCAGATCGGCCGCGCGGCCCCCTCGCCGCGCAGCAGCAACCGACCGATCGTCACGCCAACCACCGCATCCGCCAGATAGAACGCGGTCACGACCGCCAGGAATGTGAGCAGGCCGCCGGCGAGGAGCAGTCCCGCGATCGTGGTCGCGAGCAGACCGGTGAAGCCGAGCCACCCCAGCACAATCGCCGCCACGACGATCGCCAGGACCATCGCGATCAGGGCCAGGCCAACGATCACAATCGTCCCCAACCCTACACCGGCGCTGGGCAGCGGACGCTCGCGCAGCAGGCGGGTGGCCGCGCCAAAGAGCCGCGGCGCGAGCCAGAGCAGCAGGAGGCCGAGCAGCACAATCGTGATGTAGCGACGTAACTGGCCCAGCACCCGCTCGATCATCGTCGGACCGTCATCCTCGTCAACCGTCACGTCGACGGCGCCGCCGATCGTGCCGTTGGCCGAGTAGTCGCCGCTACTGCCGAGCACGCCCCCGGTGACGGTGCCGTCGAGCGTCGTCTGGCCGGTGCCGAAGATCAGATCCTCGCCGACCGTGGCGGCATCGGCGAGGATGAACCGGCCGGCGGTCACGAGGAGATCCTCCTGGACCGCACCCTCAACCCGGACCATTCCCCCCGCCGCCCGCACGTCGCCGTCCACGGTTCCACGCACCGTGACGTCACCGCCCGCCACGATCAGGTCACCCTGCACCGGACCATCGATGTCGACCTCGCCACCGGCCGCAACCAGATCGCCTTGGATCGTGCCGTCGATCCGCACGCGGCCGCCGGAAACGTACAGGTCATGCGGCACCGTTTCGTCCGCGGCGATTGTTACCTCGCCGCCGGAACGGAACTTGTCACGCACCGCCGCGGCCTGGGTTGCCGCATATACCGCCGGTAGGAGCGTCACCATCAGAAGGAGAGCAATCGTGCCCGCGATCCCAACCGCCTTCCAAGCCCGCATCAGCCACCTCGCCGTCCGAACTCGCCTCCTCTCCACGTATGCCGATGGTCCAACGAAAGCAATTGCCCGATGGGACTATCCGGGTCCGCATCGGGCAACAGGCGGCGCATCCGAGGCACGTGTCAATAGCGGGAGACGTTCGCCTCGACGAGGCGGCCGGTGACGAGGTAGATCACCCGCTCGCAGATATTGGTGGCGCGGTCGCCGATCCGTTCGAGGTTGTGGGCGGTCCAGAGCTGATAGGTGAGCACCTTCGCCTGGTGCGGTTCCATCAGCATCCGGCCGATCACTTCGGCGTAATTGGCGTCGTAGAGCGCGTCCAGCTCGTCGTCGTCATCGCATACGCGGCGGGCCAGCTCGACATCGCGGTCGATGAAGGCGGTGATGCTGTTGTGCATCATCGCGATACCCCGATCCGCCATCTCCGAGAGCCGCCCGAGCGGCTGCGGCAGCGACTGCTCGCCCAACATCAGCGAGATCCGGGCGATGCCCTCGGCGTGGTCGGCCATCCGCTCGAGGTCGGTGACGATGTGGATCGCGGCGACGATCGTGCGCAGGTCTGTTGCCAGCGGTTGCTGGGTGGCGATCAGGTTGACGGCATGGTCCTCGATCTCGAAGCGGCTGCGGTTGATCTCGTGGTCGCCCTCGACGACGACACGCGCGAGGTTGAGGTCGCGGCGGCGGAGCGACTCCATCGCCCAGCGGATCGCCTGCTCGGTGCGGCTGCCAAGATCGACGACCTGATTGCGCAGATCGGTGAGGTGCCGTTCGAAAAGCGTTCGTGTCTGTGGCATGTCGCTGCGCTCCCTCGCCCCGCCTGTTCCTTGGTGCGATCCGAGCACCACAGGGCATCATCCTATCCGAATCGCCCGGTGATGTATTCTTCGGTTCGCTTGTCCAGGGGCGATGTCATCACATCATCCGTCGGGCCAAACTCGATGAGGCGTCCTTTGAAGGCCTCACTGGAGAGCATGAAGGCCGTATAGTCCGCCACGCGGGCGGCCTGCTGCATGTTGTGGGTGACGATGATGATCGTGTAGTTCTTCACCAACTCCTGCATCAAGTCTTCTATTTTGATCGTCGCAATCGGGTCGAGCGCCGAGCATGGCTCATCCATGAGGATTACATCGGGAGATATGGCGATTGCCCGAGCGATGCAGAGCCGCTGTTGCTGACCACCGGAGAGGGCCAAGCCACTCTTCTTCAGGTCGTTCTTGACCTCATCCCAGAGCGCGGCCTGCTCCAGCGAGCGTTGGACGAGATCGTTGTGGTCGCCACGATAGCCATTGATCTTGGCACCATAGAGGATGTTTTCTCGGATGGATCGGGGAAACGGGTTGGGCTTCTGGAAGACCATGCCGATGCGCCGACGCACCTCGACCGGGTCGACGCCCTTGTCGTAGATATTCTGAGCTTCGACCGCAACAGTCCCGTCTACCCGACAGCCTGGGATGAGGTCGTTCATCCGGTTGATGCAACGCAAGAGCGTGCTCTTGCCACACCCGGACGGGCCGATGAGGGCGGTGATTTTGTTCCGCGGGAATCTGAGGCTGACATCGGTCAGCGCCTGAAACTTGCCGTACCAGAGGCTCAGATTGCTCACCTCAACGACGGGAGCATCGATGCCACCGGGGTGGTACTTCGTCCCCTCGACATGGGTAAACTCTTCGACCGTCTCGGGAACGATGGTGGGGTTAGCCACGATCGCTTGTTCGACATCGGCGGTAGTGGTTGGTCTGCTGGTCATCATGTGTGCCTCTACACCGAATACGGTGTTACTAGAACCGCTTGCGCAGCCGCTGGCGGAGGAAGATTGCTACGGAATTGAGCGTCAACAAGACTATGAGCAGCACGATGATGCCCGCCGCCGCAAGCTCGTGAAACTCCGCCTGCGGCTTCGAGGTCCAGTTGAAGATCTGGATCGGTAGGACGGTGAAGCGGTCGAGGGGATTCTCCGGTACGAACGGCACGAAGGTCAGCGCGCCCAGCGTAATCAACGGCGCTGTCTCGCCGATGGCGCGGGAGGCGGCCAGGATATTCCCGGTCAAGATACCAGGGATGGCATACGGCAGGACGTGATGCCAGGTGGTCTGCCACTTGGTCGCGCCCAACGCCAGGGAGGCGTCGCGCATGCTCGACGGCACGGCCCGGATCGCCTCGCGGGTCGCCACGATGATGATCGGGAGAACAAGCAATGCCATCGTCAGGGCACCAGCCAGCACGCTGCGGCCCAAATCCATCCAGCGGACAAAGACGGTTAGCCCGAGCAGGCCGTAGATGATCGACGGCACACCGGCGAGGTTGGCGATGTTGATCTGAACGAACTGGGTGAAGCGATTGTCGCCCGCATATTCTTCCAAGTAGATCGCCGACATCACGCCCAAGGGCAGTGAGACGAGGATCGTGAAGAACATCATATAGAACGTGCCGTAGAGCGCGGCCTTGATGCCGGCCCGCTCGGCAAAGCGGGAGTCGAAGCTGGTCAGGAATTGCGTGTCGAGCCAGGACAGGCCGTCACGCAACACGTCGAGTACCAGCACGGCCAGCGTCAGCAGGCCAAAGGCAATCGCGACGATGCCGAGGATGACGAAGATCGTGCCGCGCGCTTTGCGGGCCGCTAGACTGGCTGTGAAGACGGCCTGCTGACGAAGTGTCTGTTCGGTTGCAGCCATCAGTCATACACCTCGCGGAAGCGTCGCACGAACCAGAAGCTGAAGATGTTCATCAAGAATGTCAGGACGAAGAGCGTGGCGCCGACGGCGAAGATCGTCAGGTAGGAGAGCGACCCGTACGGCGTGTCGCCGAGGCTGACCTGCACGATATACGCCGTCATGGTTTCCACCGGTACCCGGGGATCTAGCGTCAGGGTTGGGTTCATGCCAGCGGCAATCGCGACGATCATCGTTTCGCCCACCGCCCGTGATAGCGCCAGCACGACGGCGGCGACGATCCCGGAGAGCGCCGCCGGAAAGACCACCTTAGTCGCCACCTCGTAGCGCGTCGCGCCGAGGCCATACGCCCCTTCCCGAAGCGAGTTGGGCACCGATCCCATCGCGTCCTCACTGAGCGAGGCGACGAGCGGGATGATCATGATACCCATGACCAAGCCGGCACTCATTGAGTTAAAGGTGCTAAAGCCAGTGAACCAATCCTGGAGGAGGGGTGTGACAAATGTGAGAGCAAAGAACCCATAGACAACGGTGGGCACCCCCGCCAGCACCTCCAGCGCCGGCTTGAGGAAGGCGCGTACTCGTGATGGTGCGAACTCGCTCAGGTACACGGCAGACAACAACCCCAGCGGTACCGCCACAACGAGCGCGATGAACGACGTCAATGCGGTCGCCATGATCAGCGGCCAGATGCCAAAGTGCTGATCGGAGAAGAGCGGCGTCCACTGCGTATCTGTCAGAAAATCCCAGAGGGATACCTGCTGGAAGAAGCGAATGGTGTCGGCGGCGAGCGCGAGGACAATGCCGAGCGTCGTCAGCACACTTACCGATGCGGCCAGCAGCAGAAACCCGCGAATGATGCGCTCGCGGAGATCCCGCCCCCGGTTGCGGCTCCGGAGATCGCCCCGTTTGGGATAACCAGCAGCAATCGACTGATTCACCGTGTCATACCTTGTCAAAATTGCGCCCGCTCACAGACGGCCAGGATGGACCGACCGCAGCGCACAGTCGTGTCCATCCCGAGAGCGTCCGCAAGAGCAGCGGATTACTGGAGATAGCGATCGAGCGTCGCCCCCACCTCGGCACCATTCGGAAAGAGCGTTCCGGCCGTGCCGGCGTTGAACCGCTTGGCAATCGCCTCGTAGAACTTGTCATCCAGCGGGACGTATCCGACCTCGCGCGACGAGATGAGCGGCGTGAAGCTCTCACCCAGGTAGAACTTGACGAACTCCTGCACTTCTGGCCGGCTCGCCGCCGACTTCTTGACGTAGATGAAGATCGGCCGGCTGAGCGGCTGATAGGTACCGTCCTTCACCGTCTCCTGCGATGGCGCGACACAGTTGCCGTCACCCTTGGCGTCAATCGTGACCGCCTTCACCTTGTCCTGATTCTCAACGAGGTACGCTAAACCGAAGTAGCCGAGGGCGTTCTCATCGCCGGAGACACCCTGCACGAGCACATTATCGTCCTCAGAAGCCTGATAGTCGCCGCGACTTGCCTTCTCCTTACCGTTGATCGCCTGGGTGAAGTAATCAAACGTCCCCGAGTCCGTACCGGCGCCGAACAGTTTCAGCGGCCGATCGGGGAAGGAAGCGCGCACCTGATTCCAATTCGTGACCGTGCCCTGCGCCTCCGGCTCCCAAATCTTCTTGAGTTCGGCCACCGTCAGGCAGGTCACGAAGCTATTCTTAGGACTGGTCACGACAGACAGGGCGTCGAACGCGACTGGCAGTTCGATATATTCGATGCCCGCCTGCGCGCACGCTGCTTTCTCAGCAGGGTCAATTGGCCGGGACGCATCCTGGATGTCTGTCTCCCCGGCACAGAACTTCTTGAAGCCGCCGCCAGTTCCGGCGATGCCGACGCTGACGCGCACATCGTTCGCGTACTGAGCGAACTCTTCCGCCGCGGCCTGCGTCACGGGATAGACCGTGCTCGACCCGTCGATGACAATGTCGCCCTTCAGCTTTGCGAGGTCCGCCTTGTTCGCCGGCTCCTGCGGCGCACCAGACGTCTGCGCACTTTGGGATGAAGACTGAGTAGCCGCTGCCTGTCCCGAGGCTTGCGGCGTTGCTTGTGTTGCACCGCTGGACGAATTATCTGCGTCGTCATCGCTGCCGCAGGCGACCGCGATCGCCGCCAGGGCCAGCATGCCCAGAATCAAAAATCGCTTCATACTCCCCCTCTTCGGAGTCTGGAACTTTCCTGCTCATGTGTCACATCCAGAGTCTCCGACGAGAGTTAACGTTCGATTAACAAGCAGTTAGCTTCCTGAGTCGAGGCGGTGGTGTCGCATCAGCGCGCCCAGCCAGTCATTATGTGTTGAACCAGTCCCGCAGCCGATCACTGCGCTTCAGTCGATCGAGAACGTAGCGGGTGAGGCGATAGACGTCTTGAACGCTGGGAAAGAGGTCGGGTCGGTGTGCCTGAATTTCTGCGGACCTCATCCCCAATCCAAAGGTGAGCCGCACGAGCACCCGCTCCCGCTCGTCGTGCAGATGCGCTTCGACCAGCTGCCACAGCGCCGTGCATGCTTCGGACTGGAGGTAAGCCGCGTCGGGCGCGGCTATTGAGGCGGCGATGTGCAGGTCGCCATCGAGGCGGACGGTCGCTGGCTGACGGCGCGCAGCATCGAGGACAACACTTCGGCTACACAACTTCACGTATCGCAGGACTTGGGCGAAGTCCCGTGCGACGCCGAATTTGGCAGGCGTATAGCTCTGCCAGAACTTGACCCAGGCGCGCTGCGCGAACTCGTCGACATCATCTTCCGGCGCACCCGACCGCCGGCACCAGCCCACAATCTGCCGCCCAAACAGTACGTGCAGTCCCGCCCATGCGGCATCCTCACGACCGACAACCGCCCGCCGGAACAACTCCATCACCGGATGGGGATTACGACGTTCGCCCGGCTCGACGGTGGTGAGATGGTGCTCGCACAGTGCGATCAGGTGGCGCATCGGGAGCGAAGTCACGTCCTGGGATGTGGTCGTGTCGAGCATCAGAGTTCCCCTCGAACAATCCGCGTTTCGGTATCGCATGATCGGAACAGCGGATGATTGCGTTCCGGCTGCTGTAGAATGCTGGTCAGATCGCTGCACGGCTGCCTCAACGGTAGGCCGCGAACGACCGGATGATGCGCGCGCGATGCGCCAGGAATGCGCCACAAATGCCCGCCAACGTCGTCGATGCTGAACACGAGCATGAAGACCTCATCCCAGCACCCCCGTGGAATGTGGTGTTGCGCGCATTACGCGAAGCACGTGGCGTCACCCAAGAGGGTTGGGCGGCACACCTTGGTGTGGGACGACGCACGGTTCAGCGCTGGGAGCGCGGGGAGGTAGCGCCCGACCCAAGCATGGAGAACGCCATCGTCGCCTACTGTCGGGCGCACGGCCTCTTCATCCGATACGAGGCCGGCCCCTTTGCCGGCATAACCGTCACGGAACGGTGGCTCGCGAAGCTGTTGGCTCAAGCCCGTCTCAGCGACCGCCGCATCAGTCAGACTGACCATCGACCCGTGACCATCAACCTCCCGGCGACGATGAACCGCCTCGTTGGGAGGGAGCGTGCGATCGCCGAGGTCGTCCAGCTGATGCAGAGCGAGCGATTGATCACGCTCACTGGACCCGGCGGCGTGGGCAAGACACGCCTGGCCATCGAGGCGGCGCGCACCGCGTGCACGGGCGTCGAAGATCGCGTGCATTTCGTATCGCTCGGCGGATTGCACGACCCAGCGCTTGTGTCCACGGCCATCGCCCAAGCGGTTGGGGTGGTCGACGCTGCTGGTAAGTCGGTGATCGAGAGCCTGATCGGATCGCTTCAGGGGCGGTCGATGCTGCTCATCCTGGACAACTTCGAGCATCTGCTCGGCGCGGCGGCGGACGTGATGCAGCTCCTCGCGATGTGTCCGCAGTTGCGAATAGTGGTCACGAGTCGGGCGGCGCTCCATGTCTCCGGCGAACGGATCTATCCGGTCCAGCCTCTGGATCTCCCCGCGTCGAGCGGGACCGCCACCGCGGAGGAGGACATGCGGGCAGCGGCCGTGGTGCTCTTCATCGAACGCGCCCAGGCGGCGACACCGAGCTTCGAGGTGGTCACGTCTGACGCTGTCGCGGTAGCGGAGATCTGTCGCTGGTTGGATGGTTTGCCGCTCGCACTGGAGCTGGCGGCGGCGCGCACGACGGTACTCACGCCGCAGACTTTACTCATGCGGTTGGAACGACGCTTACCGTTGCTTACCGGCGGAGCCGTGGACCTACCCGAGCGACAGCGAACGCTCCGCGACACCATCCGGTGGAGCCACGACCTCTTGGAGGAATCGGAGAGCATCCTCTTCAGGCGATTGGCGGTATTCGCCAGTGGCTGGACACTCGCGGCAGCGGAGGCCGTCTGTTCCGACGTGGACGACACGAATGTCGTGGTACTCGACGGGCTGACCTCGCTTCTGGACAAGAGTCTCATCACCCGCGACCCAACGAGCGACGGCGAACTCCGCTTCACGATGCTGGCAACCATTCGTGAGTTCGCGCTCGCCGAGTTGGACACCCACGGCGAACGCTACGCGATCCAGGAGCGGCACGCGGCGTATTATCTGCGTCTTGCGGAGGAATCCGCTCCACATCTGGTCAGCGCGCAACGCGAGCCATGGCTGCGGCGGCTCGATCCGGAGATGGACAATCTGCGCGCGGCGATGGCCTGGAGCCTCGGGACGGAGGGCGGGCGAAGGGCGCTGCGGATCGCGGGCGCCCTCTGGTGGCACTGGCGCTACCGTGGCCGCTACGACGAGGGGCGCCGCTGGCTGGAGGAGGCGTTGACGGCGACCGCCGATGCGCCGCCGGACGCGGCACGCGCGGTCGCCCTGGCAGCCAGCGGCGCGTTGGGCTGGCATCGGCGAGACTTTGCCACCTCGAACACGCGGCTGGATGCCGCGATTGCGCTCGGGCGATCGGTTGGTGTACCGCACGTCGCCGGCTTTGCCCTGTGCATCCGATCCTACGATCTGCGATGGGAGGATTATCCGGCCGCGCGGGCACTGGCCGAAGAGGCGCTCGCGATTTTCCAGTCGCTCGGTGACCGCTGGGGGACGGCGTACGCCTACCACAGCATCGCCTCCGCGACGCTGACCTCCGGCGATGCCGTGATCGGCCGGCCGGCGGCTGAGTCCGCGCTGGCCTTGTTTCGGGAGTTGGGCGATCCGTGGGGTACGGCGGTCGGTCTCTACGAGTTAGAGAGCATCGAGTTCATCGAGGGACGCTATGCCGAGTCGGTCGCACACACCGAGGAGGCGCTCGCGCTCTTTCGCGCGATGGGCGACGACTACATGGTCAACAACATGACGGCCGACGTTGGCAGGGGGCGATGGGCGATGGGCGACATACACGGCGCGCTGGCCGCGTACGAGGCATTGCTTGCCGGACCGGTTGCCGGAGGTGTCGTCCGGACTGAGCGCCACCTGCTCGTGGGATATGCCACGATGAGGCTCGGCGATCAATCACGCGCCCTCACCCACTTTGCCGAGGCAATGCGCCTGGCCCCCACGGATCCCACGTTCGTCATGCCTCGGGCGCTGATCGCCGCGGCGCACGTGGCCGGGGTGCTCGGCGAGTGGGAGCGGGCGGCGCTGCTGCTCGGGGCGGTGGCCGCCCACCAGGAAACCATGGGCCGGATGCAGGATTGGTTCAACGAGGAACGCCTGACCGCGACGATAGCGGCAAGTCGCGTGGCGCTCGGCGAGAGCGCGTTCGCCCGCATCTGGGAGAACGGGCGCACACTGGCAATCGACAATGCCCTCGCTCTCGCACGCGCCACAACAACGGTTGGTTCACCGTCCGGGTAGTGTCGAACAGGTATGGGAGAGCACACCGCAGCCGATGATGCCTCTACCACCGGCCACGGTGCATACCGCATCTCCCAGTCCAGAGAACGTGTGGCGCCGAGGGGTGGATCACGCTGCGGCAGCTTCTGTGCAGGCGTCGTGCTCCTGGTGGTACGGTGTGAGATGACCAGTGGCGCCGGCTCGGGCCGGCGGGGTTGGGCTCGCGGCGATGTGCTCGTCATAGGAATCGCGGTCGAGCGCCACGAACTCGGCGGGTGCGGACCGTACCTGCCCGGTGGAGACACCCGCCCGATCGAGGAGCGCGCGCACCCGCTCCATTCGCGCGAAGAACGCCGCTTCCGGTTCATCGCCGGTATTGGCGACAAAGATCAGGTCGCTGTCGCCGGCGTAGCGGAGGTGACCGCCATCGGCCAGCTCCGTGACCAGTTGCGCGTAGGTCGCGGCGGTGAGCGTCTCAGCGCCTTCCGGTAGGGGGATTGTCGCGGTTGCCTGGGCACCACCCGGATCGAAGTGCCAGACGAAGACAACGCTCTGGTCGAAGGCCCTGCCCAGGATTGCAGCCAGTGCGTTGATGCGCTCGCGGCGGCCTGTGATGACGAGGTCCAGATCCTTCTCCGATGAGAAGGCGCCATCGTCGGAGAAGAAGCCCTGTCCGACGGACAGCGTCTCAATCTGGATATCCATCGCTGCGGCGGTCTCGAACAGAATCGGGATCCGGTGCTGCAATTCCCACCCGCACAAGCCCAACGGCGCATCTTCGATTGCGGCGCCGGCCGAGATGCCCAGGCGGGCAGTGATCTGACCGGGCTGTTTGGCGGCAGCGCGCTCCGCGGGCGAAACCGGACCAGCCGCGACAATCAGAGCGAGCAGCGCCATCCAACCGAGGACGGCCGCCGCAGTTCGACCATGGAACACTTCGTGCGACATCGACGATTCCTCTTCCTGGCCGTGCAGTTCGCCGGGATCGGCCGGTCGACCATCGGGGGACGGACATGGTTCCAGCACGGTGGAGTATCGGGAACGGCTGCGCCGCGACCGCCGCGTCGCCGGCGGACACGATCGAGTGCCCTCAGGCGCGGGCGGGCAGCATTACCGTTGCCGAGGCGGTCGTGGCGGTCCCCTCGCGATCGTTCTCGATCCACAGGTTGATATCGACGAGGTGGGCGCCTTCTTCGGATGTGTATTTGCGCGTCACTGCACCGCGAAGCCGCAGGGTGTCGCCGGGGCGGTTCATGCGGCGCATCTCGTAGGTGAGGTGACGGACCCACCCGTCGACGCCGACGAAGTCGGTGAGCAGACGGGACAGGGCGGCGCGGGTGAAGCCCGTGTTGAGGAAGATATCGGCGTGGCCGCCGGCCCGGGCAAACTCACGGTCATGATGGACCGGATAGAAGTCCTGCGAGCCGCTCACCTGCTCGGCAATCTTGGTCTCGGTTACGTGAAGGTCGTACCCCTCAAGGGCGTCGCCCTCGCGGATGTCGTCCCAGTAGTGTTGCCGGCGGTCGGTGGACACGGTCATGATCGCCTCCTCTTTGAAGATGCAAGAGCGGGCTGCGTTTCGGGCGAAGGGCCGGGGGACTACCCCTGATCGGCGGCGACCTCCTCCGGCGTGCGGTGCGTCAGCAGGGTGTTGCGGATGATGGCGACCAGCTCATCATCCTGGTTGGTGATCCGCGTCTCGATCACGGTCCAGACGGCCTTCGGATCGAGGCGAATCGGCTTTTCGTAGACGTCGGCAATCACCGTCTGACGCGAGAGATGGTCGCCGACCCGCACCGGTTTGAGGAACTCCATCGATTGGTTCAGGTTGATCAGGCGGTCGCCACGGGTCGGCGGACGCAGCATCGGCGCCGCTTCGGCGGCACGAGGCCAGGCGCCGCCGCCGGCAAAGTAATCGACCATCACCGGGGGTGCGATCACGGCACCATACGACGTCTCAGCAGCGAAGGCCGGGTCGAGGAACAGCGGGTTCGTGTCTTCAACCATATGACAATGCCGCCGAATCGGGTCGTATTCGACCGGACACCGGCCGGGTGTCACTGCGGTACTCTTTCCAATCCACTCGCGGCGCACGGCTTCAATGTCGTAGCCCGCATCAACATCGGTCATCGGTCGCGTTCACTCCTTGCATGACGCGGAACGGCTGGCACCAGGCGCCGACGGGGCAGGCCCGCGCGTTCGAGCGGTATCTTACTCGCTCGCATCATCATACGCGGCATTGAGGATGAGACAACGACGCCGGGTCATCGATGGGCGAGATCGCGGTCTCATCGGGTAGCATCACAGCACCACGTCTGCCGCCGATCGAACGGCACGCTGTGATACAGGAGCTCGTATGCCGAAGCGCCGCACACAGATCGCGATGACCCTGGAGGAGCAGGCGGCATTCCTGCGCGAGGGCCACACGCTCCAGGTCGCCAGCATTGGACCGCATGGTTTTCCGCATCAAGTGGCGATGTGGTACGCCCTGATCGACGATGTCGTTCACTTCACCACCTACGCACGCAGTCAAAAGGTCGAAAACCTGCGCCGCAACCCGAAGCTCTCCGTCATGCTGGAGGATGGCACGCCCTACGCGGAACTGCGCGGCCTCGTGATCGAGGGGGTCGCCGACATCATCGAGGGCGATATCGAGCTGGCGGCGCGGGTGATGCAGATGTCCGGCTCCCGCCGCCCGGCCGAGTTGCCCGCGGCGCCGCCCTCGGAGCAGACGCTGCGGGCGGTGGCCAAGCGCGCCGTGATCCGCGTCAATCCCGTCCGTGTCTACTCCTGGGACCACCGCAAGCTCGGCGGCGCGTACTAGCACACGGTGGTATGAAGTCATGCCCGGCCCTGGTCGAGCGCCGTCGCGTTTGACACCGAATCAATACCATTGCAGTCTCTTCTCCGAGAGTGCGACGCCACTCCGCGCTTCGCACGGCGTCATACACGGAGGAGCAGATGCTATCGATCCACACTGCCACCGGTCCGGTCGAGACGAGTGCCCTCGGTCAGACCTTGATGCACGAGCATATCGCCATCCTGCCGCACGCGGTACGCGTCAATGTCCCGGACGCCTGGGACCTCGACGCCGTGATCGCCGGATGCGTCGCACGGGTGGAGGGCGTGATGTCGCGCGGTGTCCGCACGATCGTCGATCTCACGACCGTTGACCTCGACCGAGATGTCGCGCTGGTCGCGGAGATTGCCCGTCGCTCCGGCTGCAATATTGTCGTGGCGACCGGCTGCTGGTGGCAGCCGCCGCGCTACTTCGCCTCGGCACCGATCGAGTGGCTGGTCGACCTGTGGACGCGCGAGATCTCGGGCGGCATCGGCGGCACCGGTATCCGCGCCGGGATCATCAAGCTCGCCACCCACGAGGCCGGGGTCACACCGGCGATCGAGAAGATGCTGCGTGCGGGCGCCCGCACGCACCGAGCGACCGGCGTGCCGATCAGCACGCATACCGATGTCTTCAGCCGCCGGGGCGAGGACCAGCAGCGCATTTTCGAAGAGGAAGGGGTTGACCTGTCACGCGTGATCATCGGTCACAGCGGCGACAGCACCGACCTCGACTACCTGCGGGGGCTGATGGCGCGCGGCTCGACGATCGGGATGGACCGTTTCGGTATCGACCGGATCACACCCTTCGAGCAGCGTGTCGACACCGTGGCGGCGCTCTGCCGGGAGGGGTATGCCGGCCAGATGGTGCTCTCGCACGACGCGAGCGCGAACTTCGGCGGCTTCCCCGGCACCGACGAGCGGGCGGCAGCGATGCCGAACTGGCACTACAACCATATCCACGACGACGTGCTGCCCGCGCTCCGCGACCGCGGCGTCGAACAGGCGCAGATCGATCAGATGCTCGTCGACAATCCTCGACGCATCTTCGAGCGTCAGGGACATTATTGACCATCGGCGGAACTGACCCGCGCAGCGCCTGTCGATTGGTACGCGGGTTTGTGCGACATCGCGGCATGGAGCACGGGGCGGCACAATCGAGCGAGCATGGTCGACCTGTCGTGCGACAGATAGATTCACCCCCACGCTCAATCGCTACGCTACCATTTCGGTGCGACACTCCCGCCGATGACGATCACGCTCTGGTATCTCATCGTCGGCGTCCTGCTGATCTCGCTGGCGCTTGTCGGCTCGGTGCTCCGCCGGCTGCCGCTGAGCAGCGCCATGCTTTATCTCGCCGCGGGTCTCGCCCTTGGCCCGATCGGCGCCGGCCTGATCACGATTGACCCAATCGCCGACGCGCGACTGCTGGAGCATCTGACCGAGGTCGTGGTGATCATCTCGCTCTTCTCTGCCGGGCTGAAGCTCCGCAGCCCGTTCACTCACGCCCGCTGGCAGCGCCCGGTGCGGCTGGCCACGATCTCGATGCTTCTCACCATCGCCCTGATCGCCGCGGCGGGCGTGCTCGGTCTGGGCCTGTCGTTGGGGGCCGCCGTTCTGCTTGGTGCGATGCTGGCGCCCACCGATCCCGTCCTCGCCGCCGATGTGGAGGTGAACGACCCTGCCGACCGCGACCGGGTTCGCTTCAGCCTGACGGGTGAGGCGGGACTCAACGACGGCATCGCCTTCCCGTTCGTGATGCTGGGGCTCGGGCTGCTGGAGCTGCATGCACTCGGCACTGCCGGATGGCGTTGGTTCACCGTCGACGTGATCTGGGCGACCGCGGGTGGGCTGGGTATCGGCGCCGGGCTGGGGTTGCTGGTCGGCCGGCTCGTCCTGTATCTGCGGCGCGAACACAAAGAGGCGGTCGGCCTTGACGACTTCCTCACCCTCGGCTTGATCGCCCTCGCCTACGGCGTGGCGCTCCTCGCCCATACCTACGGCTTCCTCGCCGTGTTCGCGGCCGGGCTGGCGTTACGCGCGATCGAGCGGCGGGCGAGTGGCGAGGATCCGCCGCCCGAGGTGCTTACTCCAGCCGACACAACGCAGCCGGCAGACGTGGTTGCGACCGATCCCGATGCGGCACCTGCCTATCTTGCCCAGGTGGTACTGGGATTCACCGAACAACTGGAGCGGATTGGTGAGGTAGCGGCGGTCCTGATCCTGGGTGGCATGCTCGCCAGTCATCTCGCCGGGTGGGAGGCGCTCTGGTTCGTGCCGTTGCTGTTTTTTGTGATTCGCCCGCTGGCGGTGGTGCTTGGGCTCGCGGGCACGCGCGTCGACGGCACGCAGCGCGCCCTGATCGCGTGGTTCGGTATTCGGGGGATCGGATCGGTCTACTATCTGGTGTATGCCGTAACTCATGGTCTTGAGGGTGCGGAGGCGGCAGGCCTGGTAAGCCTGACACTCACCGCTGTTGCGTTCTCGATCGTGGTGCACGGCGTTTCGGTCACACCGGTGATGGCCTGGTATAGCCGTCGCGCCCCCTCGTGATGAGCGAAACGACGGATGGCATGCCCGACGCCGGGATGGACAACCGCCGGACATCATGCGACGCTGGAAGACACAAGGGGAGTAACCCCCGTCCTACCCCGGGACGGTTCAGGGCCGTCAGTACGTGCGTTTTCCGCGCACCGGTCCTGAGTGCGAGCGCCTTCTCGCCGGGTCAGACCTTGGCACCATCAGATGATGGGGCCGGTCTGTGCCCGGCCCCACGGAGGCGATACCAATGTTCGACGCACTGAGCGACCTTTTCGACCGCGACGGCAAGAAACGTCATGGTCGGTCAACCGGGCTGCGGGGGATGCTGCAGCGCCTCATGGGCGGTGGCCACGACGACGACCGTCGGTCGTATCGCGGCCGGTACCGCGACGACGATTATTACGAGCGAGATGACGACCGTCGGTACGCGTCACGCCGCCAGCGATATCGCGACGACGATGACGACGACGATTAGTGCACCGTGCCGAGCACAGCCACGCCCTTCTCGCACGTCGATCAGTATGATGTCACGTGGTGACACATCCTGAAGCGGCGCGTGCGGGAGGGGCAATAGTGCAGTCTGAGGAGGAACAGCTCGATCAGGAGTGGGGGGAGTTGTTGGAGGAGGTGCGGGTGGTGCTGCCGGGAACGGAAGTGCTGTTCGCCTTCCTGCTCGGTCTTCCCTTTACCTCCCTCTTCGGCGAGTTGCGCGACCTTGATAAGCGCATCTACACCGTCGCCTTCCTCACCGCGGGGATCGCCACGGTGCTCTTAATTGCCCCCAGCGCTCAGCACCGATTGCTCTGGCGCCAGCAGCGCAAGGAACAGCAGCTCGAGATCGCCACCCGTTTCACGATCGCGGGGACGGCGTGTCTGGCCGTGACGATTGCCAGCGTCATCTTTCTCGTGATGGATATGCTCTATACGAATGCATTCTCCGCGCTGGCAGCGGCGGGGGCGGTGGGCATCATTCTCGTCGGTTGGTACGTGCTGCCGCTCGCGATCCGCCTCCGCCGCCGGGTATCGCGGTAAGGGGGCACCCCTCCTCAGAGGCGCCTCGGAATTGGGATTACGTCGAGCTTAGTTCCTTCACGGCGGCGTCGAGATCCTTGTTGAACTCCTTCGTGTCGACGGTGAGCTCCTTCTCGACCTGCTTGACCGCCTTCTTCAGTTCCTTGTTGAGCGCCTCTTCCAGCCGGGATTCGCCGACGACGATCAGGGCGGCGTCGCTGTTGTTCAGTAGCTCGCCGACCTCTTCGAGGTCCTTGTGCGACATGCCCTTGCGGAAGTGGCCGATCAATCCGCCGGCGACGGCGCCGATCGCCGCATCGACGAGCAGGAATGGCGGAAAGACGATGCCGGCGACGACGCCGGCCGCCGCGCCGATCTCGGCGCCGTGCTCGGTCGGTTTCTCCGTCCGCTTGACATGGACCTTGCCCTCGGCATCCTTGTTGACCAGGGCAGCGTCGTAGGTGCCGATCACCTTGTCACGATACAACTGCTTGACAACTTCCTCATCGGACTTGGCGTCATCGACGCTGCTATAGGTAGCCACGTAAAGAAACATCGGTTTGTCCGCCACTTGACCGGCTCCTTTTCAGTCTTCGTCGTTGTCGTACGTGCGGGCGCACGCTCCGCACTGCCAACAGTAGCAGTAGTCACGGTACGTCGAAAGTCCGAGATGCGCACACGATCGGATGAGGTTGAGCTCCTGTCAGCGGGCGGGCAAAGCTCCCAGGGTGGCGTGCCGCTCGTCATAGATGCTGCGGGCCGCCTGAATATCGGCGCGATGCTCGATCGCCCAGGCCGATAAGGCCAGCACTGTTTCGAGCAGCGTCACGCCCAGCGGCGTCAGCGCGTAGTCAACCCGTGCCGGGATCGTCGGATAGACGGTCCGTTCCACGAGGCCGTCCCGCTCAAGCTGGCGCAGCGTCAGCGTCAGCATGCGTTGGGAGATGCCCTCGATCCGGCGCTTCAATTCGCTGAACCGGAGCGTTTGATGGCCGAGGAGGGCGATGACGAGCACGCTCCACTTGTCGCCCACGCGCGTGAGCACCTCCCGCGCCGTGCAACAGGTCGCGGCATCCTCTGAGGACGGAACGATAGATCGAGTCTCGGTTCCTTCCATGTGACCAGGGCACATCAAGCTGCCTCCTTCCCGACACAACGATGGTCACAGAGAATGAATCTGGGCACAAGTCGTAACCAGCAGACGAATAGTAAGGAATTGTGATGCCGATCGATATCACCGAGTACGCGGATGCGATCAACAACGCCCTGGCCGATGGCACCTTCTGTGTTGTCGCCACTCATGGCAGTGATGGCATCCCCGACGTGGGGTTCAAGGGAAGCATGATGGTCTTCGACACGGATCATCTCGCCTATTGGGAGCGGACACGCGGCGGCCATCTTGCCAATCTCCGCCGGGAACCGGGCGTCGCCGTGCTGTACTTCAACCGCGGGCGGGGCAAGCACCTCCGGTTCTTCGGCCGGGCCGAACTGTACGAGGACGGACCGATCCGCGAGCAGATCATGGCGCGAACCGTGCCGGCGGAACTGGACCGCGACCCGGAGCGCGCCGGCATCGGCGTGCTCATCCGCGTCGATACCGTGGAGGACGCCTACGCCCGCAGCACGCAGCGCCGCGAGCAGGAGGCTAACCCTCGTTAGTGTGGTGTTCCTGACTTCGGTTGGCCTGCGCCAGAGTCGATTGTCCCCGTGACGCGCGGCCTGGGGGTCACTGCGGACAACGGCTCGATGCGGCACGCTGAGGATGCACCAAGGGCCGGCCGACGAGGCCGGATCGCTCCACCTTCGGCGACGCCGCTCAGGAGCACATCATGACGGCCGCGACCCTCGCGCCAGATCCACCGCAATCGGTCCATGCCACATTGCCCAGCCCACCGTCGGTCTTCCACGACCCGGCCCGCGCCGCCTTGATTGCCACTGTATCCCACGAACTCCGCTCGCCGCTGGCGGTGATCATGGGATATGTGCACACGTTACTCGACAGCGTGAACCGGGACGCCGAACAGAACCGTGAGTTCCTGCAGATCATCGCCGCCTCCGCCGAAAAGCTCTCCGTGCTCGTCTCCGACCTGACTGACGCCGCCCGGATGGATGCCGGCGCCTTCCAGCTTCAGCGCGAACCGGTTCGGATCGAACGGATCGCCATGCGTGTTGTCGCCAACCATCGCGTGCTCGCGCCCTGCCACCGCCTGACGCTCGAAGCCGCGCCGGATCTGCCGCTGGCGGACGCGGACCCAACCCGGATCGAGCAGGTGATCACGAACCTCATCGAGAACGCGATCAAGTACTCGCCGTCAGGCGGCAGGGTGGTCGTGCGGATCACGGCCGGCGACGGGTTGACCGTCAGCGTGATCGACGAAGGGGCGGGCATCGATCCGGCGGTGATTGGCCGCCTGTTTGAGCCGTTCTATCGGGCCGACGGCAGACTCGAACGGCGCACGCACGGCGCCGGCTTGGGACTCTACATCTGCCGGCGCCTGATCGAGGCGCATGGTGGCCGGATCGGGGCGGAGAGCGCCGCCGGCGCCGGCAGCGTTTTCTCCTTCACGATTCCCATCACATTGAACGATTGGGAGGACGGTTCGCATCCGGCGGGTGAGTGTGCACCGGCATGACAAAAGCACCAGAGCGCCATCGCGTCATCATCGTCGAAGGCGTGCCGGCCTTGCGCGACGCTCTCCGCTGGGCGCTGGAGGAGACGCCCGACCTCGCCGTTGCCGGCGAAACCGGCAGCGGCGTTGAGGCCGTCGCCCTGGCCGAGCGCCTGCAGCCGGACCTGGTAATCGTGGACGCGGGGCTGCACCCGATGGACGGCTTTACCGTGACACACATCCTCAAGGAATTGCCGAGGCCGCCCGCCGTCCTCCTCCTGGCGGCGCATTGCGATCCCCCGACCATTCAGCGCGCGGACGAGGCCGGCAGTGATGGGATCGCCGGCAAAGATACCGACTGGGATTCCTTGCTCTTCGCGATCCGGCATGTGCTCGGACACCCGACCCCACGCGCCGGCCGGCCGGCCTAAGTTGTGCGGCCACGCGCTCGCGCTCCTTACTATGGGCGAGTACGGTGAGACCAGCGGCCGCGGCGCCGGTTTGCGGGCGGCCGCTGCGAGATCCGGCTGGAGGAGACACCGATGGGACTCGTGGCTGAGATGCGGAGGCAAGCGGCGTCGATCTGGGCGGCGGAGCAGTCGCACCCATTTGTCTGCGGCATTGGCGACGGCACGCTCGACATGGAGCGCTTCAAGTACTACGTCGCGCAGGATTACGTCTATCTGGTCGAGTTCGTCCGCGTGCTGGCACTGGCGGCGGCCAAGTCGAACGACCTGGCGGCGATGGAGCAGTTCACCGAGCTTCAGCACATGATCCTCACCACCGAGATGGCGTTGCATCGCGGCTATTGCGAACGCTTTGGCATCACCGCCGCACAGCTCGAGGCGACGGTCCCCTCACCCACGACGCATGCGTACACGCGGCACCTGCTCGCGGTCGCCTACAGCGGCACCGTGGCGGAGATCGAGGCGGCGCTGCTGCCCTGCCAGTGGGGGTACGCCGAGATCGGCGCGGCGCTGGCCTCGGCCGGCGAGCCGGTAGACGCGCCGCACTACGGGGAATGGATCGGGATGTACGCCTCGCCGGAGTATCAATCACTCGCCGGCGGCATGTGCGACCTGACCGACCGCCTGGCCGAGCGGGCAGGTGCGGACGAGCGGGCGCGGATGCGGGAGCATTTCATCACCAGCAGCCGCTACGAGTGGATGTTCTGGGACGCCGCGCTGAAGATGGAGCAGTGGCCGGTGTAACATCACCGCCGAGCTCGACCGGGAGTGGCTCTCTCAATCCGCACCGCTGGACCGCCCATCTGGCGAGACTACCACCTGTAGTCATCATATCCCCGGCTCAGAATCGCTCGACGGCGCTTACATGCCCGGCCAGCGGTCGTTCCAAGGGCGGGCCTGTTCAAAGGCACGGGATGCCTGGAGGACGCGCAGATCGCCATGACGCGGGCCGACGATCTGGAGGCCGGCGGGCAGTCCGCTGTCGGTGAAGCCGGCCCGCACCGTCGCCGCCGGATGGCCGGAGAAGTTGAACAGGGGAGTGAAGGGCACGACCTCCGGGCGGATATCGATCCCCTCTATCTCGGTGGGGATCGGCCCGTCGGCATCGAAGGCTTCGTAGGGCATCGTCGGCAGAAGGAGCAGATCGTAGCGATCGAAGAGATTCCAGAGCCAACGATTCAGCGCTCCGCGCAGGCGGTACGCCTCGCCGAAGTCATGGGCGCCGATGCTCTCGACGCCGTTGAAGCCGCGGGCGTACGGCGCGCTGAAGAGATCGCGGTGATTCGTCACCAGATCCTCCATCCCGGCGAGCGCCTGGAACCGGCCCATCCGCAGCCACCAGCTGCCCATCCCCGGCATGCCGTCCTCATTCTCTTCAACCTCGTGGCCGAGTTCCTGGAAGGCGCGGGCCGCGGCCTCCACTTCCCGCGCCACGTCGCTCTGCACCTTCGGACAGGCAAGCTGACGGTTGAAGGCGATGCGCAGCTTCGGCAGCGGTTCCTCGAGCCGGTCGAGGTAGGAATAGGGCGCGCGCGGCAGCGAGGTCGGATCGGCCGGGTGGTAGCCGGCGACGGCGTCCAGGTAGAGGGCGGCATCACGCACGGTGCGGGTGAGCGGACCGAAGCAGCTGGTATCGGTCCAGGGCAACATCTCGCTCGGGGTGATCGGCACCGTGCCGAAGGTGGGCTTGAGGCCGTAGGCGCCGACGAAGCAGGCGGGAATGCGGATCGAGCCGCCGCCGTCGGACGCCGTCGCGATCGAGACCATGCCGGAGGCGATCGCCGCCGCCGCACCGCCGCTGGAGCCGCCGGGCGTTCGCTCCGGATTCCAGGGGTTGCGCGTCGTGCCGAAGACCTCGTTCGTGGTGAAGCAGGTGTAGCCAAACTCCGGTGAGTTGGTCTTGCCCAAGCAGATCGCGCCCGCGGCCTTGAGCCGGGCGACGTGGACATCATCGCGCTCGGCCAAGCGGTCCTTGAAGGCGCGCGAACCGGCGGTGGAGAGGAACCCCTCGGCGCTCTCCAGCTCTTTCACACCGAACGGAAGTCCGCCGAGCGGCCCCAGGTCTTCGCCGCGGGCGATGCGGTCGGTCTGCGCGCGGGCTGCCGCCATCCCCCGTTCGGGGTCGATCTGGATGAACGCATTGAGCGTCGGATTCTCCGCATCGATCCGGGCGAGCGTCGCCTCCATCAGCTCGACCGGCGAGAGTTCCTTGCGCCGGATCATCGCCGCCAGGGTCTCCGCCGGCAGGTAGGCAAGATCGGTGGTGGATGGTGTCGCCATGGTGTCCTCCGCAGTGGCGCATTACACGGTGTCTCTGCACCGAACTGTACCAGTCGCGCCCCAGAAGCGTGCGCGCGTGCCACGGCTCAAGGCGCTGATGGGTTGAGCAGCACGAGGCCCTGGGGACGCATGCCCGTCGGAATGCGTCCGACGACAGCGAGTTGATCCATATCGACGACCAGCACCGAATTGTCGCTCGGGCTGGTGACAAAGGCGACCGCCCCGTCCGGTCTAAAGCAGATGTTTCCCTGCGATTCGCCCAGCTCGATGCGGGTCACTACGTCGCCCGAGGTGCGGTCGAGGACGAAAAGCGCGTCACTGGCGAGATGCGCGATCAGACCGTACGGGCCACCGGGCTGGAAGGCCGATTGCTCGGGATCCCGGCCGACGGGCGTGCTCTGCATCACCGCCATTGACTCGGCGTCGAGCACGACGTTCATCGCCGTCGCCTGCGTCTGGACCCAGACGGCGCGGCCATCGGGACGGACGCGCAGCATGAATGGCCTGCTGCCGCCGGGAAAGGCAACCCGCTGGACGATCACGCGGCGTTCGAGGTCGACCTTCGCGACGGTGTCCTGGTCGCGTTCCGGGGTGAAACCGAACCGACCGTTCGGCGCGAAGTGGAAGTCTCAGGGGAATTCCCCCGTTTCGACGTAGTCGATCACCCGGCCCGCCGGCAGGTCGATCACGGCGAGGCGGTTGTCTCCCGCGAGATTGACCCAGGCGGTGGTGCGATCGGGCATCAGCATCAGGCTGTGGGCCGGTCCGGTGCCGAAGGCCGGCACGCTCCGCGCCAGGTGCAGCGCTACAGGATCGATCGCAATCGCCCGCACCTCGTTGTCGGGGAAATCATAGGTCCAGATCGAGCGGCCGTCCCAGAAAGTCTGCTCGTTGGACAACCAGCGCACGGTGACGCCCAGCGGCGCCGTCAGCAGCGGTTGCCAGGTTGCGGGATCGAAGACGGTTACATCCTGGTTGGTTGTGCCGAAGGCATAGCCGAGCAGGCGACGAGCGGGCAGGGGAGGCTTGAATGGACCTGCCGGCATCGCTTCGGCGCGATGCGACGCCGAAGCCGGTTGCCCGCGACCTGCCAACCAGATCGCGGCGGAGGCCGCCGCGATCCGTTTCAGCAGCGCGCGCCGGTTGATGTCCGCTGTCATGCGACCGATGCGAGGCGGTGTGAGCCTCGCGATGTGGCGGTCGGATCGCGCCGAAGCGACGGCCGGCGGCGCGTCATGGCGGCGTAGGCGTGCCGGCGCGGGCGGACCGTCCGCGCACAGATCAGGGCTTCAGCGCGAGAGATTTCCCCGTCCAAATCCCTGGACTGCGTCATTTCGATCGATCAGAGGACACCTCTTGCCTCGTCTATTGGTCGATCAACCGCGCGAGTATAGCAGTCTTCGTAACGTAATGCGGTAGACCGGGTGCAACTCGTCGTTGAGGAATGTTACATCTATGTAACAGGGTGTCTATCTGGATATGAAACCAGTCCGAGCTATGGTACCCTGTCACCAGAATGATACGTCGTAGTTGCGGCCCGGCGGATACCGTGGAGTGGTGGAGTCTGTGCGAACAGGCTCTTTTTTGCTCTCTGACGATTGTCAGCCGCGGCGGATAGGGAAGCGAGGCGACCATGCGGAGCGTCATCGGCGGGCGCCGGACTCGGTGGTTGCTCGGCGCCGTCCTTGTATCGGCTGGTACGTTGCTTCAGCAGAGTTCCGTCTATGCCCAAGATGCAGAGGGCACAACCCAGGTGGTCGAGGCATCGTCGGGATTCATCGAGCAGGCCGCCCCGATCATCACGAACCCAGCCGTCGCCGCTGTGCTGATCGCGGCGGGCGTCTTGTTGCTGCTGGCGGACCTGTTTACGGCGGGGTTCGGACTGGCCGGCATGCTTGGCATTGGGCTGCTCGCCGTCTTTTTCTGGGGACACTATCACGCCGGGCTGGCCGGATGGGAGAGCATCGCACTGGTGGCGCTCGGCGTCGTGCTGCTCGCGCTCGAAGTCTTCGTCATTCCCGGCTTCGGCATCGCCGGCATCGCGGGGTTGGCCGCGTTGCTCGGTGGCCTGTTCCTTTCGATGATCGGCGACGAGAATGTCTCGCGCGAGGCGATGGTGCGCGCCGGTTCGACGGTGAGCGTGGCCGTGATCACGACCGTCGCGGGCGGGGTCGCGCTGCTCTGGTTGCTACCGCAATTGCCGTGGCTGCGCGGGTTGGTGCTGCAGACCCAGGTGCCGATTCCGGAGTCAGCCGGCGGCCGCGATTCCTTGATCCTCGGTGCAGCTCTCGATCGCGATGGTGCGGACGGTTGGAGTCGAGGCGTTGCGCCGGAGCCACGTTCGCTTCTGGGCGCGACTGGGGTGGCGCTCTCTGACCTGCGGCCGAGCGGCTTTGCCTGGATCGGTGGGACGCGGGTCGATGTGGTCAGTCGTGGCGAGTTCATCCCGGCGGGCGCACCGATCGAGATGATCGCCGACGAAGGCTACCGACGGGTGGTCCGGCGGGTGGAGGAGCATGACACGGGCACACGGGACGCGGATGTCTCCGGTGTGCGGTAGGCGGCCCGGGCGATGGGCCAGGAGGACGAGCCATGGACGCTGCGAGCCTGACGTTGATCCTGACCGCGGGGTTGATTCTCTTCGTACTCGTGCTGTTCTTCTATTTCGTGCCGGTGGGACTATGGATCACGGCGATGTTCTCCGGTGTGCCGGTCGGCATCGGCAACTTGATCGGGATGCGGCTGCGCAAGGTCAACCCCGGCGACATCGTTCGGCCGCTGATCAGCGCGAGCAAGGCCGGATTGCACCTGAACATCAGCCAGATGGAGGCGCACTATCTCGCCGGCGGCAACGTCGGCCGGGTAGTGACGGCGCTGATCTCGGCCGACCGCGCCAACATCGATCTGCCCTGGAAGCGGGCGACGGCGATTGACCTGGCCGGCCGGGACGTACTCGAAGCGGTCCAGGTCAGCGTCAACCCGAAGGTGATCCAGACGCCACGCGTCTCGGGGGTGGCGAGAGACGGCATTCAGGTAATCGCCGTCGCCCGCGTGACCGTGCGCGCCAACATCGAGCGGTTGGTCGGTGGCGCCGGCGAGGAGACGATCATCGCCCGCGTCGGCGAAGGCACGGTCTCCTCGATCGGTTCTGCCGACAGCCACAAGCATGTCCTGGAGAACCCGGACGCGATCTCGCGGCATGTGCTCGAACGCGGTCTGGACTCCGGCACGGCCTTCGAGATCCTCTCGATCGACATCGCCGACGTCGATGTGGGGCGCAATATCGGCGCGGAGCTGCAGACCGACCAGGCAGAGGCGGACAAGAAGATCGCCCAGGCGAAGGCCGAGGAGCGCCGGGCGATGGCCGTCGCCCACGAGCAGGAGATGCGCGCCCGCGTGGTCGAGGCAGAGTCGCAGGTGCCGCTGGCGCTGGCGGAGGCATTCCGCAACGGGCGGCTCGGCGTGATGGATTACTACCGGATGCAGAATGTGCAGGCGGACACCCAGATGCGGGAATCGCTCGCCGGGGATGAGGCCCGCACGAACGGGACCGTGGGGGCTTAGCGATGCAGCGGATTCGCGCGTCGGGGCTGTTGCAATCGCTGGTTGCCGGCCGGGAGGATCTGATCGATCAACTGCTTCGGTCAGAGGCGGTCACGGAGGAGGAGGATCGGCCACCCAAGCGCGCCGCTCGGTCCGAACCACTACCGCCGTCTCCGTCGCCTGCTTCGGCGCCACCGGTTCGGCCGGCCACGGCGCCCGGCATTCGTCAGATTTTCTCCTCGCGCCGAGCACTCCGGCAGGCGATGATCCTGAACGAAGTGCTCGGCCCTCCGAAGTCACTGCGGCAGGAATAGCGGCCTGCTATTCCTGCCGCATCGGGCACAAAGGTTCACGTACACGCTGCGCACGTCACTCGACCGAGACAGCGGCGCGCCGATCGGTTCATACTCAAGGAACAGTCTGGCGGGCGCGCGCCGGCCATTCCCGGCATGCCGGACAAAGGCTGAGCGCCACCCGCCTACCGGGAGGGCGGGCCATGGGCGAGGTCGTATACGTTTCGAAGGCGCGCATCGAGCCGGTACGGGGTCCGATTCGCCACGGCTATCTGGGCACAATCGCGGAGCCGGTGGTCTACGGCATGCAAGGGAGCCTGCGCGATTGGTACGGCGTCGGCCCGGAGGAACCGGAGACGGCTTCGACGCTGGACCACATCGTCGCCGCTGTCGGCGCTTGAATGGCCGGTACGCTGCGCGGCGCGCTGGCGGCACGAGGTATCCGGCTGACCAAGGAGACATTCAAGACAGAGGTCGAAGGGCTGATCGAGAAGGCCGGTAACGGCATTCGTATCACCACCATTCGCCTTCACTACCGCCTCACCATCCCCAGGGACAAACGCGCGGAGGCCGAACGCGCCGTGTCCGTTCATGACAAAGGATGTCCGGCCACACAGAGCGTGACACCCGCAATCACCGTCGAGTGGGACGCTGACTACGAGGAAGTCTGAGCCGGAGGCCGACCGGTGCGCCCGCTGCAGCCGCCCGTGGACGGCGCGACAGCTCTATCTGCACGGCGATGCGCCCCGCTGCCTGGGCTGCACGTTACGGCAGCGATCCCTGTTGCGCCGGTCTGCCATGACCGCGTTGGTGGTCGGCACCGTCCTCACGGTGATCAACCAGGGGACCGTGCTGGCGGCAGGCGACGTGCCACGGGCGCTTCTCTGGAAGGTGCCACTCACCTACGCCGTGCCATTTTGCGTGTCAACCTGGGGCGCCCTTTCCAACTCGCGCATACGACGGCGGAAGGGAGCGCGGCGTTGAGGCGAGTGTTGAGGCAGCGCTCGTACAAGAGAGATCGTGCCCGCTGCCTTTCGGCGCCCGCTGGTCTGTCCGGATCTCATCGGCCGCGATGCCGAAGTGAGGCTGTTGCGACACGCCATCGAGCGCGCGAGCGGCGGCCACGGTGAGACGGTACTCCTGGCCGGCGATGCGGGTATCGGCAAGTCACGGCTGGCCCGCGAGGCGAAAGCCGGCGCCGCTGCCCGCGGCATGGCCGTGCTCGACGGCGATTGTTTCCCACAGGATCGCGCGTATCCCTACGCGCTGATCGTGGATATCACGCGCGCATGCCTCGCCGGACGTTCGCCGGATGAGGTCGCGGCCTTCGTCAGCCCATTCGGTCCCGACCTCCGGCCGCTGCTACCAGACGTCATTCCCTTGGTGGCCGGCGCCGCTCCGCCGATCGATCACCCCGAGCAGGCGGGCCGGCGGCTGATGGCGGCCTTCAACCGAATCCTCCTCGCCGTGGCGGCGGAGCGGCCCCTGCTGATCGTGGCCGAGGATCTGCACTGGTGCGACGACGCCAGTCTGGATGTCTTGCATCTGATCGCTCGGCAGGCAGCCGGGCACGCGACGATGCTGCTCGGAACGTTTCGTCCCGACGAGGCCGATCCGCGATTGCACGGTTGGCTGGCCGCACTCGGGCGAGAACGTCTCGCCCTGGAGATCGACCTCGCGCCGCTGAGTGAGGCGAACGTCACGGCGATGGTGGCGGCGATGACCAAGGATGACCCCGCGCCCGCCGCCGCCGTGGCGGCGATGACGGCGCTGGCGGAGGGCAATCCGTTCTATGTCGAAGAGTTGCTTGCGTCGTTGCTCGAAACGAACGGTGGTGGACAGCCGCCGATCGCGAACCAATCGTTGACCCGCGGCCTGCAACACGCAGTGCTGGCTCGCACCCAGAGTCTCAGCGCGGACGCCGGGCGGTTGCTTCGGTTGGCAGCGGTGATCGGACGCCGATTCGACCTTGCACTGCTCCAGCGGGTCGCGGGACTGGGCGAACCCACGTTGCTGCCACTCGTCAGAGAACTGGCCGGCGCTCACCTGATCGTGGAGGAAGCACGCGACCGCTTCACCTTCCGTCATGCGATCATCCGGCAGGGAGTCTACGACGACCTGCTCGGCCGCGAGCGGGCCGTGCTGCACCGATCCACCGGCGAGGCGATCGAGGCACTCCATGCGGAGGCGATCGACCAGCACACCGCCGCCCTCGCCCACCACTTCGCCGAGGCCGAGGTCTGGGAGAAGGCGCTCCGCTACGCGCGACGTGCCGGCGAGCAGGCGCGGCGTCTGCACGCCCCCCGCGCCGCCGCCGAGCAATTCACCCGAGCACTCCAGGCCGCCGAGCATCTGCACCGGAGCGGGAATGCGGTGGAGGTGGAGAGCGTCCAGGCGATGCTCCCCGAGCTGCACCGCGAGCGAGGAGCATCGTGGGAGCAACTGGGCGAGTTCGACGAAGCAGTGGCAGACTATGAGATCGCGGTGGCGCTTGCGTCGGCGCAGGGCGACCAGCGGGCTGAGTGGCATGGCGTGTCGGAGCTTGGCCTGCTCTGGGCGCGGCGCGACCTCACCCGCGCGGGGGTGTACTTGCGCCGCGCCCTGGCGATCGCCCGCAACCTGGATGACCCGGCGCTGATCGCCGGCAGTCTCAACCGTGCCGGCAATTGGCGGGTCAATGCGGCCACACCGGATCTCGGCCTGCCGTTGCACCGGCAGGCGCTGACGATCTTCGAGCGGTTGGGCGACCGGCAAGGCGTCACCACGACGCTTGACCTCCTCGGCGTGGCGAGCTACCTCAGCGGCGACTGGATCGGTGCAATCGCCTGGTACGAGCGTGCCGTCGCCGGATTCCGCGATCTCGATGATCGGCGCGGCACGGTCACGGGCCTGGCGATGCTTGCCTTCCTGGCCGGTTCGCGCGACGTGATCCCGGCTGCCACGAATCTGATCACGGTTGAAGACGCCGTGCGCCTCGGCGAGGAAGCGGTGCGGCTCGCGGGCGCGATCGACTGGCGTGCCGGCGAGGCGTTCGCCCGCTTTCAACTGGCGATCGCGCTCGCTGCACGCGGTGATCTGGGCAGCGCGATCGAGCAGGGCGAACACGGACTCCGCATCGCCGAGGAGATCGAACATCACCAGTGGCGAACGCTGGGTCACTGCACCCTCGGGGTTCTGTGCATGGACCTGCTGTCGTTCGACATGGCCCGGTCACACTTTCAGCAGATGCTCGCCCTGGGACACGAGATCAACTCGCCGTTCTGGGTCGAGTACGGCAGAGCGCGGTTGGCCGTTGCCGCCATCGCGCAGGGCGACGTGCAGGGTGCGGACCGTGTGCTCGCGACTGAACCTGAAGGTGACTCCGACGGTTCCACGCCATCATTGGCAGGCTGGTGGGGACGATATGCGCGGACGCAGCGGGCGCTTGCCGTGGGCGAGCCAGCTCAAGCCCTAGCGTTGATCGATACGATTGCCGCTACAAGCCGGGACGGCTCCGGGCGGCGCGAACCACCGATCGTGGCGATCGCCGGCGCCGAGGCGTTGGTCGCGCTCGGGCGGCCGGAGGACGCGGAGGCAGTGCTCGAACCGGTGTGTGAGTTGATGCAGCGACAGCGGGTACCGTCGCAACTCTGGCGCTGCCACGTCGCGCTGGGCAAGGCGTATCGGGCGCAGGGGCGCGACGATGATGTCCGGCAGGCGTTCGCGGCCGCCCGCCTGATCATCGACGAATTGGCGGCATCGCTGCCGGCGGGAGCGGAGCGAGACACCTTCCTGCGGCGGGCGACCGGCCTTCTGCCACGCGCGTACCGCCTCTCCACCCGGCGCGTTGCGGCGACACGGTTCGGCGGATTGACCGAGCGGGAGCGCGAGGTGGCGGCGCTGGTCGCACGCGGCAAGACGAACCGCGAGATCGCCGAGGCGCTGGTGCTGGGCCGACGCACTGTCGAGACGCACGTCGCCAATGCGCTCGCCAAGCTCGGCGCCGCGTCGCGCCGTGACCTCGCCGCCTGGGCGATCGCGCGCGGCCTCCTTGAGCATGCCGGCGGGCAGCCAGACACGCCGCCAAAATCTCCGTAAGGCCCGACCCGCAAATCTCCGTATGTCTCCACGATGGCGGCGGCGTGGTCCGCGCCTACGCTCGAGATGAGGGTTGCCGGCAGGCGCCCGCAGTACACGAGACCTATAGGAGATTGAGCCATGACCACCAACGGAACCAGCCCGCACATGCAATTTGCCTACCGCTTCGAGGCGACGATGACCGAGTCCATCCCGATCGGGATCACACCGGAGGGAGTCCGGTTCGACAATGTCTTCGATGGGGTGATCGTCGAGGGGCCGCACACCGGCGCTCGGGTCCACGCCGTCGATCCGTTTCTCCTGCGCTCCGACGGCGTCGGCGTGATCGATGCCTACGAGCTGATCTCGACGACAGCAGGACAGCAGATCACCGCTCGTGTCTACGGTTATGTCACTCCACCCGCCGGAATGCAGCTCCCGCCGCCGGAGGTCTTGCTCCGCGCGGACTTCCAGTGGCCCGACATCGACTTCCCGTTGCACGGTTTCGTGCTTGCCAGCACCGGCGCGCGGGAACTCGACTGGATGAACCGGACAGCGTTCGCCATCGAGGGGACATTCAACATGGCGTCGCGCCGGCTCGCGATCGTCGGCCACTACCGCAGTTCCGCGCCGGCAGTGGCAGCGGCCGCTTCCTAACCAGACGATCCGTCCATCACACGCGTGCTTAGCGTGTTTGAAGAATGGGGTGCGAGCCTGCTGCGCCGCACCCCAACCAAAGGAAGAACCAATGACAACAGAACAGAAGAACTCGACGATCATGCGATCGATTGCATCGACGACGGACGGACGGAGCTTGCCGCGAAGTCGCATCATCCTTCCCGGCGACGCCGGATATGACGCGGCCCGCATCGTCCACAACGGCGTCTACGACCGGCGTCCAGCCCTGATCGTTCGCGCCGAGAATAGCGCCGACGTGATCGCCGCCATCCAGACCGCCCGCGATCAGGGTCTGCCGCTGGCCGTCCGCGGCGGCGGGCACAGCTTCTCCGGCCTCGGCACGGTGGACGACGGACTGGTGATCGATCTCTCCCACATGAAAGGGCTGACGATTGACCCGGAGCGTCGCGTGGCACGCGCGGAGCCGGGTCTTACCTGGGGAGAGTATGCGGCGCAGGCACAAATGTACGGCCTCGCGACCTCCTCCGGTGACACCTCCAGCGTCGGGGTCGGCGGTCTGACACTGGGCGGCGGCATTGGCTGGCTCGCGCGCAAGCACGGCCTGACGATCGACCATCTGCTCGCGGCGGAGGTGGTCACCGCCGACGGCCGCCTGCTGCGCGTGAGCGAGCGCGAGAACGCCGATCTGTTCTGGGCGATCCGTGGCGGCGGCGGCAATTTCGGCGTCGCCACGGCCTTCGAGTTCCGATTACATCCGGTCGGGACGGTGCTCGGCGGCATGGTCGCCTATCCCGGTGCGGACCTCAAAGCGGTGCTACGGGCCTGGGCCGCGTTCATGGCCGAGGCGCCGGATGAGCTGACCACGACCGCCTGGGTAATGCAGGCGCCGCCCGCGCCGTTCATTCCAACGGCGTGGCACGGACAGCTGATCGTCGCAATAGCAGTCTGCTACGCGGGCAATCTATCAATCGGCGAGCAGGTGCTGGCGCCGCTGCGGTCGCTGGCATCGCCGGTCGCCGATCTGATCGGGCCGATGCCGTACCCGGAAATCTTCGCCCTGACCGAGGACGTGACCGCGCTGGGCCGCGAGTATGACGTTCGTGCCGGTTACCTCGACCGCGTTGATGACGGGTTGCTGGAGACGATCGCGGCGTTCGGCCGGACGATGACCTCGCCGATGTCGATGGTCCACATCCGCGCGCTCGGCGGCGCGATGGCCCGCGTGCCGGTTGAGGCGACCGCGTTTGCCCATCGGGACAAACCATTCATGGTGATGCTGGCCAACATCTGGTGGGACAGCGACGCCGGCCCGCATCGACAATGGCTCGACTCATTCTGGCGTGCCGTCCGCCCGCACACCGCCGGCGCCTACGCGGGATTCCTCGCCGACGAAGGCGATGCTCGCGTCGCCGAGGCGTATCCAGCCGCGACCTACCAACGACTGGCCGCCGAGAAGCGGCGCTACGACCCAACCAACCTCTTTCGCTTCAACCAGAACATCAGGCCAACGCCGTAGCGGGGCATGTCGATTGATCGAGGCATCGTCGCGGCACTCCGGACGCCGGAGGTTGATTGAGGCAGTCATTGAGGCGCATACGAGATGCTCGTCGAAGCGGAACCCTGCCAGAGTGGAAAGGAGCGGATCATGCGACGTAGTACGCACGCCGCCGTCATCGCCCTCGCCATGCTGGCGCTCGGCAGCCTGGTCGGTGTCAACACGGTCAGCGCCGAGTTGGAGCAGGCGACGATCGATCCAACGGCGGCCCGGGCCATCGGCGGTAGCTATGCCGTCGTTACCGGCACGATCTCGTGCACCGCCGGCGAGACGTTTCAAATCAATCTGACAATGGGGCAAAGCGCAACCGGCACCCATGCGCGAGGAAGCACAACCGGCTCCTGCACCGGCGATGCCGGCACCTGGAAGGTGACCGCGTTGACGCGGCTCGACGACCCGTTACTGCAGCCGGGTTTGTCCCGCGTCTGCTGGAACGCGGCCACCTACCGGAATGGAGAGCGCGCCGACACTCGCCAGGGCTGTCGCACCCTCACCTTGACCGAGTCAACGCTTGAGGCTGCCCGGTAGAGGCCCGAATCGCGAGGGCGTTCAGGCGATGTGCCGATGGCGCGGAGCACCGACGCTCCGGGTCAGTTCAACCAGCCGGCCGCGATCGAGCGGCCGGCGCCCCCACGGCCCCTTCCGGGCAATCCTGGGGACTTACCGGTGACGGACCAGACCAACCGTGCGAGCGAGCGCGTAGAGGTTGATCCCAAGCCCCCAGCCGAAGGCTTTGGGCGGGAGGATGCGCGGATCATCCTTGTTCCACACGCTGGCCCTGAGGCGCGCCCATGTCGGCCGACGCCAATCGTAGGGAAGTCCGAGGAACCGCCCGGTCTTTGCTTCTGCCATACCACATCTCTGAGGTGTTGAACTTCGTCCCAACCCGATTGTCTCACATGGTCTGCCCCATGGCCCGCGTCTCGGTACGGGAGCGGAGTGCGAGCGCGGCCCGCTCAGCCATGAGAATCGCGCCGGCGGAGGCGATCGAGATGCCGGTCAGCACCCAGAAGGGCACCGTGTAGCCGCCAAAGTGGTCGAAGGCGAGGCCGACGCTGACCGGTCCCAGCGCCCGGGCGACAGTGATGCAAAAGGCGAGCACGCCGCTGATGCTGCCATAGTGGGCGGGGCCATAGAACTCGGCGACCAGCGCCGCCCGCATCGGCGTCACCGCACCGAAGCCCGCGCCGAAGAGGACGACATAGACGGCCACCCCGGCCGTACTCGGCACGGTGAGGAGCACCACCAGCGCCAGCGCCTGCAAGAGGAAGATGAAGGCGGTGAGATAGGCGCGGGGGATGCGGTCACCCAGTGGTGTCAGGATCAGCCGTCCCGGCAGCGCCATGATACCGACGAGACCCGCGACAGTGGCGGCAAACCCCGCGCTGTACCCTCGCCCGGTCAGATACGGCACCAGGTGAACATGGAGCGCGATCTGGCCGAGCGTATTCAAGAAGAAGGCCGCCGCCATCCAGCGGAAGACCGCCCCGTTGAGCGCCTCGCGGACGGGGACGCTGCGCTCATCGGAGGAGTTGCCGCTTCCAGGTTCCGGCTGCCGGCGGCCGCCGCTCTGATCACCGCTTGGAGCATCGAACCCGGCACCAGGACCGTCATTGGGAACGCCGTCCGGCCCCAGGCCGAGGTCGGACGGACGGCGTCGGAGGATGAGGGCGTGGAGTGGGATGGTGATGACGCCGAGGATGATCGCGAGCGTGACGAGGGCCGAGCGCCAGCCCTGTGTTTCGACGAGCCGGCCGGCGAGCGGGATAAAGATCACACTGGCAAAACCGGCGAGGAAAGTGAGGACCGTCAGCGCCCGGCTTCGTCTGCGCACGAACCAGTTGGCGACGACGACGAAGGCCGGTTCGTAGAGGACGGCGGCGCCCGCCAGGCCAATCATCGCCCAGATCAGGTAGAACTGCCACAGACTCTCGACCCGTGACCAGGCGAGCACGAGTAGCATCGCCACACAGGACCCGATCGTCATCAGCAGGCGCGGCCCGTGCCGGTCCAGCCAGCGCCCCGCGGGGATGCCGGCCAGACCGTTGACCAGTTGCGCCAGCGAGAAGGCGCCGGTGAGCGCTGCGCGGGACCAACCCAGCTCCTGCTGCATCGGCGTGAGGAAGACGGTGAAGGCGTAGTAGAGCACGCCGAAGGAGGCCGTCTCGGTGATGGCCAGGGTCACGACCAGCACCCAGCCGTAGTAGAGGCGCCGTTGCCGGCCGAACATCGATGCCACCACGCGGACGCTCCCTCTCGCCACGTTGAAACGATGTCTGTCAGTCTCGGTCAGACGCATCCGGCCGGCATGCGGCTTGACACATGCGTCACTGTATCGGAGAATCGCGAAAACGGCAAAATCCGGTGATGACGATGAAGACGCTGGAGCTCGATCAGACGGCGGCGGAGGCGCGCGCCGTGCGGATGCTGCGCGCTCTTGCCAATCCGCTGCGCTATCGGATCGTGCAGGTTCTAGCAGACCAGAAAGAGGGGACCAGCGCCGGCCTCGCCGAGGTACTGCCGCTGGCGCCGTCCAGCCTGTTCGACCACTTGCGCGCCCTCAAAGAGGCGGGCATCGTCCAGAGCAGCGGCGACGGGCCGGCGATCGTCCACTGCCTCGACCCGTCCGCGCTCGAGTTTCTCGCGGCATCGTTGAGCGGGTTGGGGCAGCGTGCCCGTTCCTGGACGGGACTGGTCGATTCGGCACGGCGAGAGGGCGGCATGGAGATACGGGACGCGACAATGGACGACGCGGCGGCGGTCGCCCGCATCTACAACCAGGGGATCGAGGATCGCGTCGCCACGCTGGAAACCCAACTGCGCACGCCGGAGGAGCGCGCCGAATGGATGACCGCGCGCGGGCAGCAGCATCCGGTGCTCGTCGCCGTCGATGGCGGCGGTGCGGTCGTGGGTTGGGCCTCGCTCAACTCATTCAATCCGCGCCCCGCCTACGACAACGTCGTCGATCTCTCCGTCTACGTCGCGCGGGAGCAGCGGGGGCGCGGCATCGGCGACACGCTCCTCGGCGCGCTCGAGCAGCGGGCACGACGGATCGGCTATCACAAGATGGTCCTCGCCGCCTTTCCGACGAATGCGCCGGGGATGCGGTTGTACGAACGCCACGGCTTCCAGACGGTCGGCATCTACCACGAGCAGGGAATGCTCGACGGCCGCTGGGTCGACGTGATCGTGATGGAGAAGATCCTCGGCTGAGCGCCCGTTCAAGACAGCAACGACGATACAGTCTGTCACCCTGAGCGACAGCGAAGGATCTCGATGGTCTGATAATGTCCGAGATCCTTCGCTGTCGCTCAGGGTGACAGGGGGTGCGGCTACTCCTTGGCGACCGAGTCTTCGACCCCGCGGCTCGGCGGCCGCTCCTGATCGTGGGCGTCTGCACGACGGCCTTGCTCCTCCTCGGTCAGGCCGTGCTCCGATGCGCGCTGCTCCGCCGGGGCGCGGCCCTTGGCAAAGCGCGGCGTCCCCGACTCATCGGTGAGCGCTGGCGGCGCGCTCTCGCCGCGCAATCGCTGTTCATCCTGCGTCGTCGCGAGTCGACTCTCGTCACTGCCGAAGTAGGGTTCGCTCGTCGTTCGTTCGGTCATCGTCCGTTCCTTCACTCTCGCCATCCGGCATCACCACCCTACCGGCATGGTCAAACGGCGATACCCTCCTCCGGGGTAATTCCAGCGTTGGCTTACGGCCCATTGGCAGTATCATCACAGTGGGCCGGGTACGACACCCCGAACCCGACGCTACGGCGACGATGACGCACACAACACAACGGCCAATCAGGACTCCCCTCCCCTGCGAGGGGAGGGGCCGGGGGAGAGGTCCGCATGGATTTCCGGTTTACGCCCGAGCAAGAGTCGTTCCGCACCGAGGTTCGGGACTTCGCCATCAAAGAGTGGAGCGGCGAAGAGAGCGGTGAGGGTGGCGACCGATCGGCGTTCGAGCGGCAGAAGGGCTTTCGCAAGAAGCTCGCGGCGAAAGGCTGGCTGACACGCGCCTGGCCGGCAGAGATGGGCGGCATGGCGGCTTCACATCTCGATCAGGCGATCTACAGCGAGGAGATGTCGCTCGCCGGCGCGCCGGGGCTGGACATGGGCGTCGATCGGGTGGGGCCGACGCTGATGCTCTTCGGCAATGACGAGCAGAAGGATCGGTTCCTGCCGCAGATCGCGAACGCTGACCTCTTCTGGTGTCAGGGCTTCTCCGAACCGGGCGCCGGATCGGATCTGGCGTCGTTGCAGACGCGGGCGACGCGCGACGGCGATTCCTACGTGATCAACGGTCAGAAGATCTGGACCTCGAACGCGCATCACGCCGACTGGATTTTCATGCTCGCCCGCACCGACCCGGATGCGCCGAAGCATCGCGGCATCTCCTTCTTCCTGATCGACATGAAATCGCCCGGCATCTCGATCCGGCCATTGATCAACCTCGCCAATCAACACGGGTTCAACGAAACCTTCTTCGACAGTGTGCGGGTGCCGGCGGAGAACCTGGTCGGCGAAGAGAACCGGGGTTGGTATATCGCCGCGACGACGCTGGACTTCGAGCGGTCGGGCATCAACCGCATCGCCGCCGCCACCCGCACGCTGAACGCGATCGTCGACCACGTCCGCGCATCGCCGGAGCTGCGGCGGCGGGCGGAGGTCCGCCACCGGCTGGCGGAACTGGTGCTGGAGTTTGACCTGGGCCGGCTGCTCGCCTATCGCGTCGCCTGGATGCAGAGCCGCAAGCTGGTGCCGAACTACGAGGCGAGTATGTCCAAGCTGTTCGGCTCGGAGATGCAGCAGCGGCTGGCGAACTTCGCGGTGAATACACTGGGGTTGAGCGGCCAGCTCCTACCGGACGGCAGCCACGCCGTGCTGGACGGCCGGGCGGCACTCTACTATCAGACCTCCCTCTCGCTGACGATCGCCGCCGGCACGAGCGAGGTGCAGAAGAACATCATCGCGACTCGTGGACTCGGCTTGCCGCGCGGTTGAGGACGGCGGCGGACATGACAGGCTCAGAGCCGGCTGGTACGCTGGTTCTCGGCCCGGCCGCGCCGTCGATCAGGTTGCCGGCCCGTCCGCACCTGCAGGCGCCCTCGTTCGCCATGAGGACAGCCGGCCTCTGCCACCCGTGCTGTGCTGGAGATTCCTCACCATGCTCCGTGCTCCCCTGTCGAGTCGCCGGCTGCCGGCGCTCATCGCCGCGCTGCTGCTTGCCGTGCTCATGCCGGCAATGGTCCAGGCAGACGAACCGCAACCTGTCAGCGATCAATTAACACCCGTGCCGGCGGGCGTCAGCTACCACGACACCCCGGCCGGCACTCATCTCCGCTCCCTTCGCTCGTGGCGGGAGAAGGAGGCGCTCACGGCGCAACCGGCAGAGCGATGCGAGGATATTGCCTTCACCGACGTGGCGGAGGGGCGGGTGATCCTGGTCGCCACCGATGCCGATGTCCTCGCCGAGAGCGACGGCAGCCGGTTGTGCCTCTTCTTCGACACGCTCTGGAAATCGTACTCGGCATGGACCCTCCGCGCGCGGACGATCGATGAGTTCCGGCGCACCAAGCAGCAACTCCAGCCGCTCATCGCCGCCGCCGGGGTTGACCCCTGCGACATCGCCTTCTGGACAACGTTCGATCAACGGCTCCGGCAGGACGTAGAACTGCCGGACCGCTACGACGCCGGCCGGCAATGCCCGGTCGAGATTGTGACGCATGGCCCCGCCGGCGAGCAGCGGCGGCAGGAGATT
The DNA here is from genome assembly GCA_050184225.1 of Dehalococcoidia bacterium. GTDB lineage: Bacteria > Chloroflexota > Dehalococcoidia > CAUJGQ01 > CAUJGQ01 > JBFXAN01. The sequence goes on from JBFXAN010000004.1 coordinate 48,402, forward strand.
GAGACGGCAATCGCGCAGGCGGCAGACACGGCGCAGCGGTTGTTCACCTGGAACCTCACCTGGCCGGCGCGCGTCCACATCTACGACACGCTCGACGCATTCGTCACCGGCATCCGGGATGACATCGGCGTTGAGTCAGCGTCGCACGAATCAGTGGAGGATGTTCCCGGCATCACCGTCGAATTGATGGCGAACGGCGGGTTTGGCCAATTGATCAACCTGGAACAGTTGCGCGATCCGGTCGACCTCCGACGGGTGCTGGCTCATGAATACGCGCATTTCGTCCAGGCTGGTGTGCTGGGCGACACGGATAGCATGCCCTTTTTTGTCGTTGAAGGTGGCGCAGAGTATTTTGCCTCTCTCATCGTTGGATCAGAATACGCTGGCCTGGTGCGACGGTTCCGAGAAGCGATGACTGACGAACGCACGAATCAGGCGGTACCACTGCGCGAGATCGTCCGGATGCCGAGTGTGGACGATAGTACGCGCTATGGCGCCTCGTACACGCGCGGCTATGCTGCCATCCGCTTCCTCGTCGCCGAATGGGGATTAGAGAGTTTCGTCCGACTGCATCGCGAGAATATCGGCGGCACACCCGAGCGATTCATCGAAGCGATGAGCCGGCTGACCGGCACATCGCTGGACGGTTTCGACGCGGGCCTGCGTCGCTATCTGCTCGCGGAAGCGGCCAAGCCGGCCACCGTCGGCCGCATCACCTTCCCGGCGAACAGCCGCTTGATCACGATGACCACGGCATACGTGACGCCGAGTCAAACGCTGGAGATTCGGGAGCGGTTCACGCGAACCCACGACGCCCTGCGGGTGCTCCTTCGCTGGGAGTGTCTCTCCGCACCGATTCGCGAGGAGCTGCGGCTGATTGCGCCGGACGGCCGGCAGTTTTCCACCTTCGGCGGAACGAGCGGCCCCGGCTGCGAGGAGGTGGCGGGTGTCAGCCTGCCGCTGGATCTGCCGATCGACGGCCTCGCGGCCCGTGCGCTGCCGGGCACCTGGACGATCGAGATCTTCGCCGATGGCGCTCTCCAAGGAACCATCACCTTCATCATGGAATAAGGATGACGCCCCTCCTCACGGCTGGTCATCTTCGTGACAGACGGCACGTATACCAGTTACTCTGATACGTGATACCGGCGTCGATTGAGAGTTCCCCGGCACTGTGGTTCAGGTGCATGCCCGGCACACTGCTGCCCCCTGGGGAGGTCTGCGCCACCGCAGGGGAGGTTGGATGCCCCGAGGTTACTTCCCGGTCCGTCGATGGTTGGTCACGGTCATCGCCCTGTTGGTCGCGACGCTCGCCTGCGTCCCGACGATTGCGGCAGATGAGCCGGGGTCGCCATGGGGCACGATCGCGGCAGCGTCACATCGAGATCTCGACGGCTGGCAGTCGAAAGCCGCCGGTCAGGCGCGGCCGGCCGCCGACTGCTGGCACCTCACATTCAGCGATATCGAGGCGTCGCGCCTGCAGCTGATCCTCACCGATGTTGATATGCTGGCCGGCGGCGATGGTACGCGCGCCTGTGTCTTCCAAGACGCACGCTGGAACTCCTACGGCGTGATTCTGCTCAACCAGCAGTCGATCGGCGAGTTCCGCCGAACCAAGGCTCAGCTGCAACCATTGATCGTCAACGCCGGGGTTGACCCCTGCCAGATCGCATTCTGGACGACACCGGCGACGGCGGTGCAGCAGCAGATGACACTGCACGACCGCAACGATGCCGCCCGCTATTGCGTCCCGGAGGTGATCAGCCACGGCCCAAGCAGCGAGCGCCGGGTGGCGGAGGTCCGCGCATCGACCGACGCTTCCGTCCTCGCCGCCGAGTCGGCGCTCGGTTGGCTATTCACCTGGCCGGTCCGGGTTCATCTTTATGATAGCCACGAGGACTTCGTCAACGGCAAGCGGATCGAGGGCGGCGATGATCAGACGAACGGCGAGTCGCTGGAGTTTTCCTATGGATTGACGACGCTTCTCGACAACGGCATGGTCGGCATCCTGATCGACACCAGCCGCTTTCCCGAACCGATCGATCTGCGCATGCTCCTCGCCCATGAAGTCGCCCACGTTGCACAGGCCGGACTCCTGGGCGACACGGGCACGCTGCCCTTCTTCGTCCACGAAGGCGGCGCCGAATACATCGCGTCGCTGGTAGTGGGAGGAGATCAACGTGACCTGGCCGATCGACTCCACACCGCGCTCGTGAACGAGTTACGCGGAGAAGCAATCCCGCTCCGGGATCTGATCGCCCGACCAGGCAGCTCCGACCTGGCGCTCGCGTCCGCCGCCTATTCACGCGGCTACGCGGCGATGCTCTTTCTCACCGAACGATGGGGACTGGATAGCTTCACCCGGCTTCACCAGGAAAACGTCGGCGGCACACCGGAACTCTTCATCCAGAATCTGGCCCGCGTCACCGCCATGAGCCTCGACGAGTTCGAGCGGGAACTACGGGCGTGGCTGCGAGGGCAGGTGCTTGTCTAACTCCGCAGCCCCAGAGGCGTGGGCAGCAAGGCGAGGTGACAGGTGGCGGCCGGCAGTCTGCAGACGCTGCCACAGCACGGCCACCCCGTGCTCTCGACCAACGAACGGCGTCCGTGCTATTCGGCCGAGTACAGTCCCGGCCCTTGCCATGATCATGATATGGCCAGGTCTGTTCTGCCGTACGCCATCTGTTGCTTCCGCGCGACTCACCCCTCTGGGACAATGGCGACACTGAACAGCGCGACCCGCCGTCAGCGCAGTATCGATACCACTGTTTGCCGCGTTGAACATGTACCGAGAGAATTGGCAGTCCGGATTGTGGAAGAGGAGTCAGGATCATGCCGCACGCTGAATACACTGCATCTGAGATTGCAGAGTTGGGAGAAGCGCTCTATACACAACGGATTGCCAAGCACTTAAGCGATGCAGATTTAGGGAAGTTTCTGGTTATCGACATCGAAACCGGTGACTACGCGATAGCCCAGGATGATCTGATCGCGACCAAACAGGTGCTTTCCAAGCGGCCGGATGCCGTGACGTATGGAGTGAGGATTGGGTACCCAGCAGCGTACCGTCTTCGTAGTCGCACCGCGGGAAAGGCTCAAACGATAGCTTGAAGTCCTGCCAGCACGCGTGATCCAGCGATGGAGGAGCAGCATGATTTCTTCGAGGTATCAGAAATCGGAGCGACTCTGGCTGAAAGATCATCCGGAACTGAATGAGTATTGGCTGCAGGATCGCATTTCAGACGATCCGGCCCTCCTTGGACTCGGCGATCTCGTCCTCAGGGACAAAGAACGAATCCAGCCTCGAGCCGGCCGGCTCGACCTCCTGCTCTAAGATCCTGAGTCAACCAGGCGCTACGAGGTCGAGGTGCAATTGGGTAAGACGGATGAAACGCACATCATTCGCACAATTGAGTACTGGGATATTGAGCGAAAACGATACCCACAGTACGACCACACAGCGGTCATCGTAGCCGAAGACATCACCAGCAGGTTCCTCAACGTCATCGCCCTCTTCAACGGATTCATTCCACTGATCGCGGTGCAAATGCATGCCGTTCGAGTCGGTGAGCATGTTTCATTGATCTGCGCCACTGTGCTCAGTGAGGTACAGCTGGGATTGGCCGATGATGATGAAGAAGTCAAGGAGGTCACCGACCGATCTTATTGGGAGAAACGTGGCAGTAAATCTACAGTGGAAATGGCAGACGAGCTTCTCCAAATCATCAAGACATTCGATCCGACGCAGGAGTTGAAGTATAACAAATTCTATATCGGTCTGCCGAAGGCTGGGCAACGGTATAACTTTGCGTCGATTACGCCCATGAAAGAGTTTTTGCGGCTTGCGATTCGGTTGGATCGATATGACGAGGTGCAGGAGAAGCTGGAGGAGCACGGTCTGGACCTGATGAAGTACGACACCAGATGGGGTGCCTACCAGATTCGCCTGGGGAAAGGCGAAATCGACAAACACAAGCAGATTCTCACAGATCTGCTGAAGAGAGCGTACGACGAGTCCGCTCGTTGAGTGTTGTAGGAATTCAACGGGAGCCTCGCTATGACACACACGCCCGTTATCGCTTCCGCCGAAATCTCACCCCTGAAACAATGTGACTCAGACTGTGGGCGGCACGGACGTGCGCCGGCCGTGGAAGCGGAGGCTCCAGCATGACCAATGTGATCAAGTTTGGGACGGACGGGTGGCGGGCGATCATTGCCGAAGATTTCACCTTTGCCAACGTGCGTGCGCTTGCCGCCTCGGTTGCCCGGTATTTGAAGGAAACCGGTTTGGGCGAGCGCGGGCTCGTGATCGGCTATGACACCCGCTTTGGGTCCGATCGCTTCGCCGAGGCAGTTGCCGAGGTCGTCACCGCGGCCGGCATCAAGGTGCTGCTCGGATCAGACTTCGCGCCGACACCAGCCATCTCCTACGCGATCGTGCACAACGGCGCGGGCGGCGCTGTCGTCGTCACCTCATCGCACAACCCGGCCTCTTGGAATGGGATCAAATACAAACCTGAGTACGCCGGCTCCGCTTCGCCGGAGGTCGTCGCCCGCCTCGAGGCACCGCTCGACGAGATCCTTGCCGCGGGAAACCCGGTCGCCATGTCGCTCACCGACGCGCGGGGCAAGGGCCTCTTAGAATCCTTCGACCCTCGGTCGCCCTATCTCGAGGGACTGGCGCAGCAGGTGGACGTGGAGGCGATCAGGTCCGCCGGACTGCGCATCGCGGTCGATTCCATGTACGGCGCCGGACAGGGATACTTCGCCGAACTACTCAACGGTGGTACGACGGCGGTTACTGAGTTGCACGCCGAGCACAACCCCAACTTTCCCGGCCTGCACGCGCCGGAGCCGATCGCGCGCAATCTCGGCCATCTGCATCATTTGATGCGGGAAGGCATCATGGTGACGGACGCCGACCCGCGCACCACCGCTTTCGATGTCGGCATCGCCACCGACGGCGACGCCGACCGGCTCGGCATCATGGACGAGACCGGCGAGTTCGTCAATCAGCTCCAGGTCTTCGCCCTTCTCTCCTACTACATGCTCGAAGTGCGCGGCGAGCGCGGCCCGATCGTCCGCTCGATCACGACGACGCGGATGGTAGACCGGATGGGCGAGCACTACGACGTGCCCGTCTACGAGACGGCGGTCGGCTTCAAGTTCCTCGGCCCGAAGATGATGGAGTCGAACGCGATCCTGGCGGGCGAGGAGTCGGGCGGCTACGCCTTCCGCGGCCACATCCCCGAGCGCGACGGCATCCTCGCCGGCCTTTGCTTCCTGGATCTGGTCGCCCGCACGGGCAAGCGTCCGACCGAGCTGCTGGAACTCGTCGCCGAGCGCTTTGGCCCGCATCACTACGACCGGCTCGACGTGGAACTGGATGCCACCGCCAAGACCCGCATCCAGCAGGCGGTCCAGTCTGCCGACCCGCAGACGGTCGCCGGCTACAAGGTGACCAGCCGCAGCGACCTGGACGGCTATCTCTACACCCTAGAGGGCGGCGGCTGGCTGCTGATCCGCTTCTCCGGCACCGAGCCGCTGATGCGCATCTACACCGAGGTGCCGGACAAAGCGCGTGTCCCTGAGGTACTGGCGGCGGGCCAGAAACTTGCTGGCGCCGAGGTACGGTGAAGAACTCAAGGGGACGACGCATCTTGTGACGACGCCGAGGCAGAGCTCGGACCCTACCGATCAGCTGATCCGTGAGCTGATCACGGCGGGCCGGGAGCCAACGAGAGCAGAGAAGCGCCAGATCCTGGACCGGATTGCCAGTGCCCTCTTCTCCCGCGCATTGGTCGTGGTTCCGAGGCAGCAGCGGACGTTGCGTATTGCAGGACAGCCGATCGGTAGACGTGCGGAATCGCTTGCATATCACTCTGCGAAACATACGGCGGATGGTCAGTGGACGACCTCCACGACGACTCATCAGTACCTTGGAGATCTACGACGTGGTGCTCGCCATCGATCTGCCGAGTTCACAATCTATCGGTCAGGAAGCCGCCTAATGGCCGCCATTCGCCTCCCGACAGAACACGCAATTCCCCCGGCACGCCGGGGCAGCAACGTGCAGCCGAACCTGCTCATTCTGTACTCGGCGGACTGGGGTAGAATAGTAACGGGCTTTCAGTATCGTGAGTTAGCACAGACCGATATCCCAGCGGACGCACAATGGCGGACCAGATAAACCACGAATCGCTAGCTGAGCAGATCGACCAATTCCTGACGTATGTGGCAACTGCATGGGAAACCGTTCCCGACGACGCCGCGGAGTGGGCGACGTGGGATGAGGAGTCGCAACTGATCTATCGCCTTGAATGGGCGATTCCTCGGGATCGCTGGAACGATCTGCAGCATTGGGTCGCCAGAGGACTGCTCACCCACGAACAACAATGTCGATTCCACGAGATTGAGGAATTGATGCGGACGCACAGCGCGACCCTCGCCCGCTTGTTTGGCTCGACGGACCCTGAACAGCCTTTCCAAGTTTCGGCGAACGGGATCGTTGGGCACTGATTCACCGCAGCGGAACGCCCTCGGAGCGGTGGCTTCACCGCCGAAGCTGCTCCAGGTCCACATCACGCTCGATTGCGGCGCGTACGCCATTGATGCTGTCCTGCTGAAGGATGCCGTACAGCCGCACCTCCGAGAGCTGCGACAGCACGAGGTTGCGGAAGAGATTGAACCGCGCGGGCTCGCGGACGGAATCGATGCCGTCGCCGGCGGCGATTTCGGCGAGCGTTGATACGAGCAACGGAATCGCGTCGTTGGTGAAGAGATAGTCGCCGTCGGCGAAGTTGGTGATGTAGCCTTCGATCCGTGGCGGGTCCTGTCGGAGCACGAATCCACCATCCTTCGTTTGGCGGATCAGTCCGAATGACACCGGGTCAACCCGCGCGATGATCGCGGCGGCGCGGATGTAGTTGACCACGCGCTGGCGTCCCGCTTCACCCGGCCGCAATTGGACGAGCGTCGGGGCGTCGTGGGCGCAGAGTTGGGTTGTGATCCACTCCGGCGACATGCCGCGGACGATCGCCTCCGCGCCGCCGAGCGTGTGGTGCGCGCCGGTATCCGCGATCGTTTGCTCGGCCAGTTCGCTCCCATCCGGTTGCCACTGAAAGACCGTGACCTTCTGGATGTCGTGCCAGAGTGAGGCGCCGGTCAGAAGGTGGCCATCGATCGCGCCGGGCACCGCGTCAAGGTCGTACACCTCGTCATACGTCTCTCGGTAGTGCGCGGCAGTGCGGGCGAAGCCGAGCTCGTGGACGGCGAGGCCGCCGGGATAGGCATGGTGTGCCCGGAAGCCGCTGCCTGGCGCGGACCAAAAGGGTTGCGGCGCCTCCCGCGGATCGGCCACCAGCGGAAAGATACCCTCCACCGTGGTGCTCTCCGGGATCAGTCCAGCGGCAAGCAGTTCCTGCCGCACGTCGTCTCGATCCGCCGCCGAAGGTGACCGGAGTTGGTAGGTCGGCGCTGGATTCTCAAGGAGGTCGAGCGTCCGCCCGCGCGCGACCGGGTCCGGCAGTTCCGCCGCCAGGGCGCGGACGGCTTCCACGGTTCGCATCACGAACCGCGAGCGTTGAGCGACCGCCATCGCCAATTGCCTGCCCTCCGCCAAATCTTGCCGCGACGCCCGCTGATATGCCGGGGCCGCCGCCGGACGCGATGGACAGCAGAGCGATTCGACGGGCACGGACGGGAACGGCGCCGCGGCGAACAGGGCAACCGCACCTACACCATGACCAAACAGGCGCCGGCGACTCAGTCTGTCGCTTCCGGTGGATGCACGGACGGGCGATTGGTCTGTCATTCCTACACTCCTCATCCTCGTCGATGAAACGGCACGGGCCGGTTGCTGTCTGCAAGACTCGTTCGCTTCTCTGTGAAACGCCAGACGTACACCCCGGCGCGGGCGTGATAGCCTCGATCTGCCCCGTGTCAGATGCCAACCAAGAGGGTGGACTATCGCATGAGCGCGAGTGATCTCGGCTATCTTCGTTTTCCAACGATTCACGACGACACGATCGTCTTCGTCTGTGAGGATGACCTTTGGAGCGTTTCAGCGGAAGGGGGCCGTGCCTGGCGCCTGACCGCCGGTGTCGGTGAGGCGAGTCATCCCCGGCTCTCGCCGGACGGATCGCACATCGCCTTCGTCGGCAAAGAGGAGGGACCGCCGGAGGTCTACCTGATGCCGGCGGACGGGGGTGAGTCGCGCCGGCTCACCTATCAGGCAGCCGAGTGCAGCGTAGCCGGCTGGTCGCAGGACGGCGCCGAGATCCTTTATGCGAGCAACGCCGGGCGGCCGTTCCGTCGCGACCAGTGGCTCTTTGCGATCGAGCCGGATGGCGGCCTGCCGCGCCGGCTGGATTGGGGGCCGGCATCCGCCGTCGCCTTCGGTCCGGAGGGCGGTGTGCTGCTCGGCCGCAATACAGACGATGCCGCACGATGGAAGCGGTACCGGGGCGGCACCGCCGGCGACCTCTGGATCGACCCAACCGGCTCCGGCGAGTTCCACCGCCTGATTCGGTTGGACGGCAATCTCACCAGTCCGTGCTGGGTCGGTGGCAGGGTTTACTTCCTCTCCGACCACGAGGGCGTCGGCAACGTCTACTCCTGCATGCCGTCCGGCGACGACCTCCGCCGCCATACCGATCACGAGGACTACTACGCCCGCAACCTGAGCAGCGACAGCCGGCGACTGGTCTATCACGCCGCCGGCGACCTGTACCTCTTCGATCCGGCTCGTGATACGACGCGACGGCTGGAGGTCCGGCTCGGCAGTTCGCGCACGCAGCGCTCCCGCCGGTTCGTGCCGGCCGGCAAGTTCTTGCACAGCGCCACGCTCAACCCGGATGGGTCATCACTCGCGGTGACGGCGCGGGGCAAGGCGTTCAGCTTCGCTAACTGGGACGGCCCGATCCGCCAGCACGGCGAGCCGGACGGCGTGCGCTACCGCCTGCTTGCGCCGCTCGACGCCGACGGGCGCCGGCTGATCGCCGTGGCATCAGACGAAGGCGAGCGCGAGGCACCGGTGCTGCTCACGGCGGACGGCAGCGAGCCACCGGTCCGGCTGGACGACATCGATACGGGCCGGGTGGTCGAGTTGCACGTGTCACCGTCCGGCGACCGCGTGGCGCTCGCCAACCACCGCAACGAACTGCTGGTGCTCGACCTCACCGCTTCCACGCCGCGCGCAACGATCATCGACCGCAGCGACTTCGGCCAGATCCTCGGAGCGGCGTGGTCGGCGGACAGCCGCTGGCTCGCCTACGGCTTCGACGACACACCACGGACCACGGCGATCAAGCTCTGGCGGGCGGAGGCGGGAGAGACGGTCTTTGCCACCCGCCCGGTGCTGCGCGACCGGCTCCCATCCTTCGACCCGGAGGGCGAGTACCTCTACTTCATCGGCGTGCGGGACTTCAACCCCGTCTACGACGAACTGCAATTCGACCTCGGCTTCCCCAACGCGGCCCGACCCTACGCGGTCGCGCTGCGTCGCGATGTGCCCACCCCGTTTCTGCCACGCCCCAAACCGCCACGAAGTGCGGCAGCCGAGGCGACGCGCAAGGGTGAGGAGGAACTGGAGGCGACGGCGCCGACACCGATCGAGATCGACCTCGACGGCATCGAACAGCGGCTGGTTGCGTTTCCCGTGCCGGAGGGTCGCTACGGTCGCGTCATCGGGATCAAGGGAAAGGCACTCTTCTCCAGCTTCCCGTTGGAGGGCACGCTACCGGGGCATAACTGGTACGATACGGCGCCGCCGGCGAAGGGCTCGCTAGAGTCCTACGACTTCGACAAACAGAAGCAGGAGCGGCTGGTGCAGGGGATCAGCGACTTCGCGGTGAGCCGCGACGGTAAGACGCTGCTCGCGCGCGCCGGCGACCGGCTGCGCGTGCTGCCGGCCGGCGAGAAGGCGCCGGAGCCGTCCCCCGGCCAGAGCCCGGATGCACCGGGACGGGAGTCGGGCTGGATCGACCTCGACCGCGTCAAAGTCTCGGTCCGCCCCGCCGCCGAGTGGCGGCAGATGTTCCGCGAGGCATGGCGGTTGCAGCGTGAACACTTCTGGGTCGAAGACATGTCCGGCCTCGATTGGAACGCGATCTATGCCCGCTATCTGCCGCTCGTCGATCGGGTCAGCACCCGATCCGAAATGTCCGACCTGCTCTGGGAATTGCAGGGAGAGCTCGGCACGTCCCACGCCTACGAGATCGGCGGTGAGTACCGGCAGGGGCCGTCATATCGTCAGGGGTTCCTCGGCGCCGACTTCGAACACGATGCGAACGGCCGCTTCCGAATCGCGCACATCGTCGCGGGCGACCCATGGGACGCCGAGTGCACCTCGTCCCTCAACCGCCCCGGCGTGAACGTGCAGCCGGGTGATCTCCTGCTGGCGATCAACGGCCAGGCGTTGGAAGGAGGCGTCACACCCGGCGCATTGCTCGTCAATCAGGCGGGACAGGAGGTATCCCTCACCGTCCGTCGCGGCGACGACGCTCCACGGGCGGTGACGGTGCGGGCGCTGCCGGACGAAACCCCCGCCCGCTACCGCGATTGGGTGGATGCCAATCGCCGCACCGTTCATGCCGCCACCGCCGGGCGGGTCGGCTATATCCACATTCCGGATATGGGGCCGCGTGGCTACGCCGAGTTTCATCGCGGCTTCCTGCGGGAGTACGACCACGACGCGATGATTGTGGACGTGCGCTTCAACGGCGGCGGCCACGTTTCCGGGCTGTTGCTGCAAAAGCTCGCACGGCGACGAATGGGCTATGATTTCCCACGCTGGGGCGCGCCGGAGCCATATCCGGCCGAGTCGCCGAGCGGCCCGCTGGTGGCGCTGACCAACGAGCAGGCCGGTTCCGATGGCGACATCGTCAGTCACGGCTTCAAGATGATGAAGCTCGGCCCGTTGATCGGCAAGCGCACCTGGGGCGGCGTGATCGGTATCGGCATCCGCCACTTCCTCGCCGACGGCACGATCACCACCCAGCCGGAGTTCTCGTTCCATTTCGACGACGTCGCCTGGGGCGTCGAGAATTACGGCACCGACCCGGACATCGAGGTCGACAACGCGCCACAGGACTACGCCCGAAACGCCGACCCGCAACTGGAGAAGGCGATCACCGTCTCGCTAGAGCTGCTGGCCGAGCGTCCGCCGCACCGGCCGCACCCCGGCGAACGTCCGCGCTTCAAGCCGCCCCGCCTCGCGCCGCGCGGCGAAGCGGTTCCGGCAGCAGGAAGTGATGGCAATGGCTAGGTTGATCCGCCTGTGTCGTGTCTCGCGGCCATAAGCGGCCATCATGTTCGCAGGACCGCGCTCATTGGCGCTCGGAGTTCCGGCCAGGACAGCGGACTCTAGGTATTGGCCGGATCTTCGGCTATATTGTAGATACGGTGTATACGTTGGGGGTCGAAGATGATCAGCGCCAAGTTACGTAGGAGCGGCAACAGCTTCATCGTTACTGTCCCTCGGGAAGAAATCGAACGGTTGGGCCTCGAAGAGGGGCAACTCGTCTCGATTGAGGTGCGGCCAGTAGAAATAAGACCGGTTCTCGCTGCCGATCTCCGAGAGGCATTTGAGATCGAGTTCGAGCGTGGGCGGGAAGCGCTGCGCTATCTGGCTGAGCATTAGCGATGGCGATTCGCTACTTGAGCGTAGCGGATATGATTGCCCTCCACACGCAGACAATGGAGCGCATGGGGGAACGTCCCGCTTCGGTTCGTGATCCTGCCTTGTTGGAATCCGCCGTACTGAGGCCACAGATGGCCGCATACTACGAGGAAGCAGATCTCGAACGTCAGGCTGTCCTTCTCGCGGTAGGGATCTCCCAAAACCAACCGTTCATCGATGGCAACAAGCGCGTCGCATACATCGCGCTCGTGACATTCCTCCGCGTAAACGGACGGTCGTTTGCGGGAGATCCGATGGACCTCGCTCGCGAACTTGAGGCGGTCGCTACGCGTCTGGATAGTCTCGAAGCCGCCACACATCGCTTCGAGCAATGGCTGCGCGAACACACCCGTTGACCAGGGAATGCACCATCAAAGCGCCAAGACTGGTTTGGTTTTGGCGCCTTGGCGGTGAGCGCTTTAGGCGGCGCGGCGCTGCTGAAACAGCCGCCGGCGCGCGAACGGATTGCGGCGTGATGGCCAGCGGGGTCCGGCGCCGCGCGGCCGCGACGGTGAACGTGCAATCATCGTGTCTCTCCCTCCACGTCCGTGGCGGACGATCTCGGTATAGAGCAAACGCTACACCGAACATCTGTTAGGTGTCTGTCACCTGGGATACGATGCGAGGTTCATCCGTCACATTGACGCTCGTCCGGTTGCTGCCTAGAGTGAGGCGCAGGAGGTGGGGCCGTGGACGGGCTGGCAGCCGCGTGGACGCATCGCAACACGCTCGCCGAAGCGATGGACCAGGCGCTTGACTGGGTCGCCGTCGAGTTGCGCCACGCGTCGATCGACGACCTGATCGACTTCCTCGGCACCTTCTCGCCAGCCCGCGCCGCCGGACCGGAGTGGACCGCCTCCTTCGAGCGCCTCGTCGAACAGATGTGGGAGCAGCTGCCGCCGGAGACGCTTGCGGAGATTGAGACGCACTTCCGCGCCCGCGGTCCGATCTGGGCGCCGGTCGCCAATAGCTTCACGCCCGAGCACGGCGAGCGGCTGCGCGGCCGGCGGTGGCGTCCGGGGGGCGCGCGCCGGCCCGCCGTGGTGCTCCGTTGAGGATGAGATCGGGACATACAGCCATGTAGGAGGGTTACGCATGACGGCAGCAGCGGTATCTCTCGATGCCCTCCGCGAGCACATCGTCACCGCCAACTACCGGGATGCGGCCGATACCTTCTGTTCGCTGCTCCGCGACGGGCAGCCGCTGCCGAGGCTGGTCAAGGAAGCACTGGACGCAACCGCGCCGTTCGTCCAGGCGCCGTCCCACCTGATGACGAAGCCGGACGGGAGCACGCGCGGCGTCAATTACGACCACACCGTCCTCGGCTGGCGGGCGAGCCTGCGCCTGATGCCCTCGCTGCCGGAACCGGCGAACCTGCTCCCCGTCGCGCAGGCGATCTGGTACGTGCCGCAGGGGCTCGATGTCTGGTCGCAGGTCCAGTGCGACTTCCCCGGCCACTACGCCCGCGATCAGGAACGCTGCGACGACCGCGACCACCTGCCGCCCTATGACCCACCGCACACATTCGACGGCCCCTCCTGGACGACACCGCGCATCCACTTCGAAGATCATCCGCCCCTCCTCGAAGGGTCGCCGGAGGAACGGCTGGAGCGGATGCAGTTCGCGATCATGAACGGCGAGCGGGTCGAGGGGTATCGCCTCTTCCTCGGACTTGCCGAAGATCCGGCGGTGCGGACGCGGCTGAAGGATGCCGTACTGATGGCGGGGATCATCGACCTGCAGGGCACGATCATCCAGCGCGGCGGCTACCAGAACATCGGCCACAAGGCACTGCGGGCGCGGGCGCTGGTCAGTGTCGCCGACTGGCTCGGCTGGGAGAACAGCCACAGCGTCTTCTACACGGTGATGCCAGACCTCGGCTGCACGCCCCGCTTTTATGACCTCTGGTCGCTGACCTCGACGATGCTGCCCCAGGAGTTCAAGAACTGGCAGGAACTGAAGCAGGTCAACCAGTCGCCGCTTACGGAAGCGGAGATCGACGAAACGATCGATGTGATCGGCTGGGGCCGGCCCGAGCGGGTGACGGCGCAGATCACGGCGCTGTTGCGCCGCGGGCGCTCGCTGCTCTCGATCGCCGACACGATCGTCGTCGCCTTCATGCGCAACGAGCTCGACGTGATGGCACACCCCGTCTCTTTCTTCACGCCCGGCCACGCCTTCGACTACTGCAACGTCGTCAACCACTGGTTGCGCAACTACGACAACCCGCACCAGGCGAAGGCGCTCTACTTCGCCGCCCTCTTCGTCAACGACGTGATCCGCGCGAACATGCTCTTCCCCCGCGACCCTGCCGCCGAGATCGAGCCGCCGGCATCACTGCGCCCAGCAATGGCGCTCAAGTCGCAGGATGAACTGCTCCTCGAGATTGAAGACGCCTGCACTGTCCAGGTCTGTACCCGCGCCCTCGCTGCCGTCGACGAGTACCTGGAGCGGACGGATGAGCGCGACCGCCTGATCGCAACGCTCAGCTACGCCGCCGCCAAGGTGCAGAACGACCCCCACATCGAGCGGCTCTGCGTCTCCTCGATCGAGGAGTACCGCCACAACAGCACCAGCCGCAAAGACGACATCCTCCGCGGCTGGACCAAGTACCTCAGCCGCGGCATCCGTCGCTCAACCGACCTCGCCTGTTTTGAGATGTTCAAGGGGCACTTTCTTACCTAACCCCCCGGCCCCCTTCCCTCGCAGGGAAGGGGGAGTCCTGGTCTACCAGGGCTGAACGAGCATCGTCGGTATCGCCCAATGAGATACTGGCACCGTCGGTTGCAGCGTACTCCCCCTTCCCTGCGAGGGAAGGGGGCCGGGGGGTTAGGTAGCGGCCCTGCTCTGGGGGCTAGCCCTACCTCAAGGTCTGCGGTCAGCCGGATTCTGTGTGCGTGGTCACATGCCTAGCATGAGGCATGACATCACCGAGGTGCGGCGCCGGCCGGGCCGTTCCTCCCGAAGGGGCCTATCATGGTACCGATGAGCACTGCACTTGGCTCCCGTATTGGACAGCGGAATCCGCTGCCCAACCCGATCAACCTGCTGTTCTCGCCGCGACCGTGGGTTGCGGCGGCGTTCATGCTGCTCAGCTTCGTGATCGGGCTCTTCTGGTTCGTCACGCTCGTGACGATGATCTCGACCGGACTCGGTCTGGCGATCACGCTCACGGGGCTGCCGATCCTCTTTCTGACGATGGTGCTCTGGACATGGGGCGCGCGGGCGGAACGGTGGCGCGTGGCTGCGTTCTTCGGCCGGGCGATGCCGGCACCGTACCGGTCGCCGCCGGATGGGTCGTGGTGGGCAAAGGGACGCGCTTTCGTCACCGACCCGGCGGTCTGGCGCGACCTCGCCTATCTGCTGCTGCTCTTTCCGATCGGCATCGCCGAGTTCGTCATTGCCACCGTGGCGGTGTCGCTGCCGCTGTTCCTGCTGAGTGCTCCATTCTGGTTCCTGGTGGATACGAACCAGTCCATTGACGCCGTGATGCAGTCACTACTGATGATGCTGGTCGGCGTACCGTTGCTGCTGGTGGTGATGCCTTACGTGCTTGTCGGTATGGCGAACGCCCATGTGCTGCTGGCGCGGGCGCTGCTCACCAACAACCGTGAGGAGGAGCTCGAGGCCCGCGTCGACGAACTGACCGAAAGCCGGTCGCGGGTGATGGATGTCGCGCTGGCCGAGCGTCGCCGGATCGAGCGCGATCTGCACGATGGCGCCCAGCAGCGACTGGTGGCACTGGCGATGGATCTCGGCATGGCGAAGATGAAGATGGATAGCGATCCCGAGGCGGCGAAGGCGTTGGTCGAAGAGGCACATCGGGAGGCGAAGCTGGCGATGGCGGAGATTCGTAATCTGGTGCGCGGCGTCTATCCGGCGGTGCTTACCGACCGTGGTCTCGACGCCGCGATCTCGGCGCTGGCTGGCCGCTCGCCTGTGCCGGTTGCCGTGATGGTCGACCTGGATCAGGAACGACTGCCTGAGCCGGTCGAAACGACGGCCTATTTCGTCGTCGCCGAAGCACTGACCAACGTCGCCAAGCACAGCGTTGCCAGTGAGGCGGAAGTGCGGGTCTGCACGCTGGACAATCGACTGATCGTCGAGGTTGTTGATAATGGTGTAGGCGGCGCCGATATGGCCGTCGGGACCGGGCTCGCCGGGCTCGCCGGCCGCGTGGAGGCGCTGGACGGCAAACTGACAGTGCGTAGCCCCCGTGGCGGACCGACACGGGTGCGCGCGGAGATTCCATGCAGGTTGTGATCGCCGAGGATTCGGTGCTGCTGCGCGAGGGCATCGCGCGGCTCCTGACCGACGCGGGCCACACGGTGGTGGCCCGCGTCGGTGACGGTCCTGGATTGGTCGCAGCGATTGAAGAACACCGGCCGCAGATCTCGATTGTCGATGTCCGCATGCCGCCCAGCTTCCGCGATGAAGGGCTTCGCGCCGCGCTCGAAGCCCGCCGGCGCGTACCAGGCACCGCCGTGCTCGTGCTGTCTCAGTATGTCGAGGAGCAATACGCGAGTGAGTTGCTGGAGTCCGGCGCGGAGGGCGTCGGCTATTTGCTGAAGGACCGCGTCGCCGATGTGGCGGACTTCCTGCGCGCGGTCCGGCAGGTGGCATCGGGCGGCACCGTCCTCGACCCGGAAGTCGTCGCCCAACTCGTCGTCCGCCGCCGTCGCAACGACCGGTTGGATGCCCTCACCGAGCGGGAGCGCGAGGTGCTGGCGCTGATGGCCGAGGGCCGCTCCAACAGCGCCATCGCCGAGTCGCTGGTCGTCAGCGACGGCACGGTGGAGAAGCACGTCAGCAGCATCTTCGCCAAGCTCGGCCTCGAACCAGGCGAGAGCAGCCACCGCCGTGTCCTCGCCGTGCTCGCCTACCTGCGCGAGTGAGATCGATGTGCTGTCACGCCCGTGATACACTGGGCATCCAACGATAGGGAGCGAGCGATGCCCTTACTCACGGTTGTCGAGCACTACGTTGCGGCTGCGATGAAGCGAGCCGAAACCGAACAGCTTGAGGACGGGACAATTGCGGCCACAGTCCCAGGGTGTCCGGGTATCGTGGCGTTCGGCGCGGATAGTCATGAGTGCGCCATTGAGCTGTATGCGCGTCTGGAAGAATGGGTTAAGGTCAGTCTCATGGCGAGGCATCCGCTACCAGTGATCGATGGTATCGATCTCAATGTAGAAGCAAACCAGATTCTCGCGACATATGACAATGGCGCGACTTCATCCGAAGACAATGAATTCTACATTGACGAACAAGCTCTAGAGGCTGCCTTCGACCGACGCCGCAAGCCAGCCTGAACAAAATGGCTATGGATCATCGTAGATAGCGTGCGTTCCGATCCGTCTCCAGACAATGTGACATTTACCTGGTTGACGCGGCACACCAAACTCCCATGTGCAACGGCCGTCTGATGCCCAGGCAAGTTCGAGAATGTTTCTGCGATTCACCATGGGCTTGACCCCGAGCGATTTAGGGAAGCGCGGAACACCGATGCATCCGGCGACCTCCCAAGCGAGGAGTGCGTCTATGAATGCCCGGCGTGCCTCGCCGAATTGCCGTTGCTGGTTGGCGGTCAGGCGACTGAATTGATTCCAGAACCGCTCCTGAACCTCGAAAGTCGGCATAGTCACGTGACCCTGTCGTTCGGAAATGAGGCACATCACTGAGTTGCCTACATTCTATCGCCAATTCTGCGCCGGATTCAACTTTTCTGCGGCATCGGCGATAAGTTTCGCAGAAATCGCTTGCAGCGCGGCTCCGCACGCAATAGAATGACAGTTAGTGAACCGTCAATTCAGGAGGCCGCAACATGGTAGATCAGGTTCGTCTGCTGGACATGGATGCTGACAACAGCGAGGGCGCGTACCAATTCGAACCTGCCACGGACGTGGCGGTCGACGCCGACCGAAAGCGCGAGCGGTCGACTATTGGATTCCCCTATGTTGATCTCGACAATGCCCTCAGCGTTGCACGTTCTATCCACGAGAAGGGCGGAGGTCAGTGTGAACTTGATCAATTGGCCGCGTGGATGGGTCACGAGACAGTGTCAAGTGGCGCCTTCAATCTGAAGATTGCCGCTGCACGCCTTTTCGGCCTCATTGAAGGCGAACGGCAGAGGATCCGCCTGACGAGCCTTGGAAGAGACGCCATCGACCCACAAAAGGAGCAGCGGGCGCGCGCGACTGCCTTCCTAAATGTTCCGCTCTATCGCCGCATCTATGACGAACACCGTGGCAGCCTACTTCCGCCTGACGGTGGATTGGAGCGAGAGATTCAACAATTCGGCGTCGCAGCAAAACAAGCAGACAAGGCCCGCCAAACCTTTCAAAGGTCTGCAGCCCAAGCTGGATACTTCGCGGCCGGAAAGACTCGCCTGGTTATGCCAGGGGGCACAACTGTTGATGACTCGACCCATTCATCGTTGTCGCGAGCGGAAGAACTGGCCAAAGATGAACCTCGTCGCTCACCTGAAAGGCAGAGCTACTCTGGCGGTTCAGGCAACGCCGGAGGGCCACGCCACACCGGCAGTGATCAGGATCTTGACCTACATCCGGCGATTGCTGGCTTACTTCAGACCTTACCTCCAAGCGGTTCTGAGTGGCCACAGGAGCAGCGAGTCGTATGGCTGAATGCGGCGGAGATGCTTTTCAAGCTCATCTATAGGGAAAGTGCGCAGAACTGACTTCGTCTAATGGCGCAGTGAAGCGGTGCTTCCCCACGCTTGGCGAGTCGCTGGTCATCAGCGACGGCACGGTGGAGAAGCATGTCAGCAGCATCTTCGCCAAGCTCGGCCTCGAACCGGGCGAGAGCAGCCACCGCCGTGTCCTCGCCGTGCTCGCCTACCTGCGCGAGTGAATTTCACCGCGGTGGCTGTTGGCCGAATCGCACCACTCCGGGCCGTATGATCACGAATGCGCCCTGGAGAAGGTCGCCATGGTGTCGAACAACCTGCCGGACCGTCTCAGCCATGCCACGGCGCAAGTTCTGAGGAAATCGCATCAGGACGACGCCGGCTGAATTCTCTCGTTTGACAAACACCAACCAGCCAAAGTCTTTGTCTTCTGTGAGAAGAATTCGTCCGTCAGCCGCCGCCTGTGCGATCACGAGTTCATCGACGGTGCGTCGAGTCACTTCGCTGAGCGCGTGAACGTTATGTCCGTCGGCACGAAGCGCCCGGATCACCGCAGGCGAACAACTCTCATCTGCCAGAAAGCGGAGTGGATCCACTGTGGCTACGCCGGCAGGAAAATGATGTCTTCATGTGCAATAACCTTCGCAGCATATTCGAGCGCCGCGAGTATGTCTTCATGCAATAGACGCGGGTAGTCTTCCAACAGTTCGGCCTCGGTCGCGCCCTCACCCAATCTGCGGAGAATCAACTCCACCGTGATTCGCGTGCCGCGGATCACCGGTTTGCCCAACATCACTTCGGGATTGATCTCGATCCGACCCGTATGCATGTCACTCTCACTCCCTGGGTCATCAGCGTGCGACGATTGTACGGCGCACGATACCGAGTGCGTCCGCTTATAATTGTCTCGCAAAGAAGTCGGACATGACGGTGAAGACACGGACGCGATGATCCGTGTCCATGCTGCCGTGTCCCTGGTCGTCCCATTCGACATACTCGAAGTCCTCGCCGAGCGTCCTGCCCAGGCTGAGCAGCTTGTCGCGGTAGACCCAAGCCTGGTTGGGCGGCACGCGCGGGTCATTGCTGCCCTGGATCATCAGCAGCTTTGCCTGGAGCTTGTCCGCGTGGGTGATCGCGCTACGGTCCGCATAGAGGCCGGCGTTCTCATCCGGGTCGCCCATCTGCTGGCGCAGGTAGTATTTGAAGTGCTCCATCGAGTCGTCGTAGAGCAGGCGCAGGTCGGTCATGCCGACGGCGGCACAGGCGGCTTTCCACAGTTCCGGCTTCTTCACCGTGGCGATGTACGTCATATAGCCGCCGTAGCTGCCACCGTGAATGCCGATCCGCTCCGGGTCCACCTCCGGCAGGCTGGTCAGATAGCGAGCGCCAGCGGCAACATCTTCGAGGTCGCCGCCGCCCCAATCGTTCAGGTTCGCTTCGCGAAACTCCTTGCCATAGCCGGTGCTACCACGCACGTTCGGCGCCAGGACGACATAGCCCTGGTTGACGAGGTACTGGGTAAATGGGTCAAAGCCACGGAAGAACTGTCCGGTGGGGCCGCCGTGCACGTGGACCAGGGCCGGCACGCGCTCGCCGGGAGCGCAGTTGGACGGTCGATAGAGCAGCGCCGGGATCTCGCGTCCATCGGAGGATGTGTACCAGATGTGCTCGCTGGCGACGAAGACGGCGGGATCGATGCTGCCGTATCGCGGCTCGATCAGCGTCTGATAAGAGTCGTCCTCCAGCTGGTACAGGAGCAGCTCCGGCCGGCGATCGTCCCTGGTATACGAGACGACCAGCGCCGTATCGTCGAGCGCAAACCCGCCCGCTGCCGCGATACCGGGCGGCAGGTTCAACTCGCGCCGCGCGCCGCTCACTACCTCGTAGAGTATGGGCCGGATCTCGCTGTCCTTGTTGCGCAGGCAGAGCAGCCAGCGGCCGTTGTGTGAGAAGCCGGCGGCGCTCTCCTCCACTCCTCCTTCGCTCAGCCAGCGGACATCACCGCCGGCGCGGTCGGCGATGCCGGCCTGGTTCACGCCTGAGGCATCGGAAACCACGGCAAGGAGCGCGCCGTCCGGACTCCAATCGACAATTGCATCACGCGAGCCGTCGCCCACGCGGAAAACGCGCTGCTGCTCACTGCCGTCGGACCGCATGATGTAGCCGTCCAGGTTCTGGAGGTTTGCCGACTCGTTTGTGACGTAGCTGATCCACTCGCCGTCCGGGCTCCAGACACCGCCCGTCGCCGGAAAGCGATACTCCGTGAGTTGGGCGCACTCCGTGCCGTCGGGCCGCATCCGCCAGAGGTTCATCTGGCCTACCTTGTTGGTCTGCACCAGCATCCACTGGTCATCCGGGCTGAACTCACCCGGATACTCCTGGTTCGTCGGACCTTCCGTCAATCGCGATACAGTGCCGTCAGCCAGGGCGATGCGATAGAGGTCGTGTTGCTCGTTACCATCGACATCCTTGGCGAAGACGATCGCATCGCCGGCACGGTTCCAGGTGAATCCACCATACGGCGTGCGCGGCACTTCACCGTGACTGAGCTGTCGCGAGACGCCACCAGGCAGATCCATGACATACAGTTCCATGCGGCCGGAGTGGTCGGCGAAATAGGCAAGCATGTCTCCCGCCCAATTCACTTGCGGAAAGTAGAAGCTTGGCAGCCGGGCCAGCTCCTCCAGTGGCAGCCGGGCTGATGCCGAGGCGGTCATCTGCGAACCTCCATGAAAATCACTGGCGATCAGCATAGCAAGGCGCCTCGTCAGGCATGGGTGACCGAAGCGCACGGACCGTCACGTGGAAGCGTGCGGCATGTCTGGCAGCATAGGCGTGAGTGTGGTAGTCTGGACCGGCGTCGTGGTATCGGGGCCGGTGTGGTCCGGGCCGCGAATCGGGTGATTCGTGGCTTTGCTTGTCTCTAGAGGAGGGATGCCAGCGGGATGCTGCAAGTCGAACTACGAGACGGCGAAAGCAGTGAGGCGTTACTCAATCGCTTCACCAAGATGATTCAGAAGGACGGCATCCTTCGCGAGGTGAAGGCCCGCCGCCACTTCATCTCTCCCAGCGAGCGCGAACGCATTGCCCAGCGCAAGGCCGCCGCCCGCCGCCGCCGTCGCAAGGCGCGCCAGCGGGACTAGCCCGCGCTTCATCCACTTCGACCACTCTGGCAGCCTGATCGCCTGACAGACGCAACCGTCTGCGGGGGCTTCGCGTTGCCGCGCGCCGGCAGATGGGCATGCCGCCGGTGCGTGGCAGGCCGATCAGAGAACGTTGTATATCGTGACGGAGTAATGCGTCACCTTCAGATTAGTGACGACATATACACTCGTCTTCGGCGGCGCTCTTCCTCTATCCTGTTTCTATGCAACAGATCTGGCGCGCGGCTCCGGCCGGAACGTTGCTTGTTCTGGCAGCAACGATCGCGGCAATCGTCGGGGCGTCGGCTCAGCCCGTTGCGGCAGCCGACGCGATCGAAACCCGCACGGTCAGCAGCTACGACGTCAACGCCGATGGCAGTATTCATGTCACGATCGCCGCGCAGGTGACCAACCGCGATCCCAGCACCCAGCGGCGCGCCTCGGGCCGCGTCCTCTTCTATTCGGCCGTCGCATTCGCGGTGCACGATGCAGCGGCGAATCTCACTGCCCGCAGCGGCACGACGAGGTTGACGACAGAATCGACCGGCACGTCGCGCACGGAAGATCCGTTTCGGCTGATCGCCGTGCGCTTCGACCGCGATCTCTACTACAACGAATCGGTGTCGATTGCGTTGGAGTATGACCTGAGCGCGGTCCGCGCACGGCAACTTCTGGTCAACGACCAGTATGCTTTTGTTCCGGCGGTCGGACAGGGAACCTACAGCCTCGTGCGTATCACCGCCCCGGCCGGCCGGCACCTGACGATCGGTTCTGCCAACTGCGTGCACACGGCTGACACGCCGACGACGTACAGTTGCGGAGAGTCTACGACCGCGGCTGACTATGGCGCCGGCGGGCGCTGTGCCTACACCGCCGATGCGCCGCAATGGGACTGCGCCTTCACCGGCGACGATTTCGTCGTCATTCCCTTCGAAGCGACGGCGGCCGGGCTTGCGATGGCGACGCGGGCGAGCCGCACAGCGTTGTCGGGCGCCACGATCCAGGTCAAGGTGTCGTACTTCACCGGCGACGAGACATGGGCGGCCCGCGTTGAAGACATCGTTCGACGGGGCCTACCGCTGCTTGAAGAGGCAAATGGTTTCCCATATCCCGGTCCGTCGACGATCGAGATTGTCGAGAGCGGCTATCGGGATACGCACGGCTACGAAGGACTGGCAAACCACCAGGGCCGAATTCGGCTGACGCCGGTGGCCGATGACCAGACGATCCTGCACGAGATCTCCCACATGTGGTCCGGCGTCTTCGCATCGCGCTGGCTCGCCGAAGGCATGGCCGACTTTACCGCGAACGTCGCCGCCCAGACGCTCAATATCCGCCCGACGACGGTCCCCCAACCGCTCCCATCCGCGCCGGTCCTGGAGGAATGGGGCGCACTCCGCCGGCAGATCGTCGTCAACAGTGATGAGCGCGAGCTCGAAGAATCTGGATACGCGCGTTCGTTGCGCTTTGTCGAGATTTTGGCAGAGCGGGCGGGACCAGACGCGCTCCGCGACGCGAATGCAACACTGGCGCGTGACGGCCTCCGCGCGAGCGCGCGCACCTATCTCGACGTACTCGAGGACATCACCGGCGCCGGCTTCGCTCCGTTATTCGCCGATTGGGCGTTCACACCCAGCGATATCGAGCTGCTTCCAGCCCGCGCCGATGCCCGTGCTGCCGCGGCAGAACTGCAGCGGCAGGCAGGGCCGTCTGGAATGTCGCGGCCGCAGGATCTGGCCGAGGCATTGCGGAACTGGGACTTTGCCCGGGCACAACGGCTTATCACGATCGCGACGGAAGCGCTCGATGCGCACGCGAAGACAGCGGCCCGCGCGGGCGAGGCCGGATACGGGCTCGGTGATCGGTTTGCCACGACCTACGCCCGCAGTGCCGAGGAAGCCGGCGAGGTCGCCCGCCTCGAGGCGGATGCCCTCGCGGCGAGCGAAGCAGCGGGCGACCGGCTCCACGACGAACGCAGCCTCGTGATGCGGGTCGGACTTTTTGGGCGAGATCTCACCGACGATGCCGCGGGCACCCGTGAGGCGCTCGCGCAGGGTGAGCTCGAGACCGCGATCGAGCGGTCTGCCGCGCTGCAACGCCGGCTGGATACGGCGGACCGGGATGGGATCATCCGGCTGGCGGTCACCGCACTGGCGCTCGTCGCGCTGCTCGGCCTGTTCGCGCTTCGCCAACGGGCGCTCAACAGGCGCCGGCGGGCGGCGATCGCGGGCCGATCGGTGCGCCCGCCCCGACGCCGCTAGTCGGTGGCGCGGACGATCAGCACCGGCATCGGCGCGTTGCGAATCACCTTGTCGGCGACGCTGCCAAACACTAGCCGGCGCAACCCGGTATGACCATGGCTGCACATGATGATCAGATCCGCGCCGGCGGCGGCGGCCGAGCTGATGATATCGTCCGCGACCGGCCCATCATGGATCGCGTACTCGGCGTCAATGCCAGCCCCGGACATTTCGTCCACCACCGCCGAAAGATAGCTCTTGGCAACCTCGACGCGGGCATCGACCTCGCCCGTGATCGACGCGGGATCGGCCATGCCCCCGCTCGCCGCGTTCGCTCCGAGCGCGAGCGATGCCGATCCGGTATCGACCACCTGCACAAACTGCATGCGCGAGCCGAAACGCTGCGCCATCTCCTTCGCCACCGGTAGCGCTTGGGCCGCCGTTTCAGAACCGTCCAGCGGGACAACGATCGTGGAAAACACGGTGCTCACTCCGTTCGCCGGCAATCGGCAATGGGCAGTCGGCAGCCGGCAGTGGAGAAGGGAACGCACCATTGCCGACTGCCCATTGCCGATTGCCGCTCCTATGGTATCCGGTATCCGACGTTACGGATTGTCTCGATGACATCGGGAGCGGCGGCACCGATCTTCGAGCGGAGCCGGCGGATGTGAGCATCGACGGTACGGAGGCCGCCGTAGAAGTCGTATCCCCAGACATGGTTGAGAATTGCCTGACGGGAGACGACCTTGCCCCGATTGACCAGGAGGAATCGGAGCAGCTCGAACTCCTTGTACGTCAGGTCGAGCGGGCGCCCGGAGACGTAGGCGCAGAAGCCTTCCGGGTCGAGGCTGAGGATACCGGCGGAGAGCAGGTTCGAGGAACCGGGGCCACGACGGGCGGCGGCGATGCCGATCCGGAGCAGCACCTCTTCCGGCCGGACGGGCGGCAGGATGAAGTCATCCAACGCCACCACCAGGTCGTGATGGTCGCGCAGCACAGCGTCGGTGACCGTGGCGACGGACGGCACCGCCAGCGCCCGGAGGCGACCAGCGAGGGCATTCACCAGATCGGCATCACCCCGAAAGCTGCCGTTCGTATCCAGCCAGAAGACGACGGCGTCGGGCCGCACGCCCAGCAACCGGCGCTCCAGGTCCGGGTATCCGTACCAGCAGGCGCGGACCAGCGCCCCCTGCTGCCGCAAGCCGTCGAGCAGCGGCGACGCGGCCGGCCCCTCCGGGGCAACAACGGCAATTTCCGGCACAGACCAACTCCAAACGATGGGGGCATGGGTGACGGGATGCCCCATCGAGGAGCACCGTATCAGCCAAAGATGACGGTCACGTTACGCGAACATGAAAGCGTGGTTACACGGGTATGCGCATCACGGCGTGAGTGGCATGCCAATGCCGTCAGCGATCGTCATCACACGACCAACCTTACGTTCGTTCGGTCCCTTTTGCGTGCGGTGCGGATGGGGTACAACGATGAAAGTGCGACGTTTGCCTTCAGGTGAACAGTCTTCGATCGAAGGAGTATCCGCATGCCAAGCTGGCAGCACGCCTGGATCTCAGTGAATCCGAACGAGCGGGACGACATCGGCAAGCTGGAGGGGATGGGCAACGACGGCTGGGAACTCGTCTCCGTCATCCCGTGGGGCACCAACATCTTCCTGATGTTCTTCAAACGGCCGAAGGAGTAATCCGGGCGCGGACGAAAGTGGAAGAAGGCGGGTACAGTTAAGCGTCCCGCCTTCTTTATCGTGACAGCATCTCGCACGGTTCAATATCCGAACGAAGACACTGGTCTGGTGCTACGCTGCAAAGACGAGCGAGCACACTCTTTCGGCGGCTGAGAATCTGTCCTTCGTGGAGTCGAAGACAATGTTGAATTGGCGTGATTACTTCATTGCTGACGGGCGCATCGCCAGCGGACAACTCTGCGCTCGGGGAACCCGTGTCTTCATCACCAACATCCTCGACAGCCTGGCGGAGGGCGCAAGTCGGGAAGAGATCCTCCGCAGCTTTCCATCACTTCAGCCGGTTCACATTGATGCCGCGCTGGCGTATGCGGCAGAACTGGCGAGGGAGGAAAGTATGCTTCCCGTGTTGCCGGAGTGAAGTTCAAGGTCGACAAGAATCTGCCGGTCGGAGTCGTCGTCGATCTACGCGCAGCAGGTCATGACGCCCATTCTGTCCATGACGAAGAGATGGTCGGCGCTGCGGACAGCGAATTGCTTGCCATCGCGCAACGCGAAGGCAGAGTATTTCTCACATTCGACAAAGGAATAGCAGACGTTCGCGAGTATCCTCCGGACCGCTACGCCGGCATCGTACTCTTTCGGCCGTCAGCCTCCGGCCGCGGAGCGGTGTTGACCTTTGTCCGTCGGCATCTTCCGTCGATCATGGCGATGGAGATGGCTGGCCATCTCTTTATCGTGTCGGAAGGAACGATTCGGCGACGATAGCAGTGGTCCGTCAGAAAATCAGGCGGCCAGCGTTGTCGGCGGCTTCGATCAGCGGCGTCGGATAGACACCGAGCGCGATCACGGCGACCATCAGGATGGCGACGGTGCCGGAGAGGATCGCCGGTATGGAGATCCGGCCCTCCCGTGGCGGATCATACATGTACATCTGCTTCATCACGAGCAGGTAGTAATAGAGCGAGATCAGACTGCCGACGACGGCGATGATCGCCAACCACTCCAACCCGGCCTGCCAGCCTGCCTGGAAGAGGAACATCTTGCTGAAGAAGCCGGCGAAGATCGGCATGCCCGCCAGGGAAAACAGCGACACCGTCATCACGAGTGCAAGCAGGGGCTGTCGCTCGGCCAGCCCGCGCATCCCGTCGATCTCGTCATCGCCCGTGACGTTGAAGTAGGCGATGAAGGCGATAAAGAGCGCCAGGTTGGTGACGATATAGCCGGCCAGGTGGAACAGCAGCGTCGCGCTGGCCTCCGGCGTCGCCGCCGCGATGCCGATCAGAAGAAAGCCCACCTGGGCGATGCTCGAATAAGCGAGCAGCCGCTTCAGGTTCGTCTGCTGGAGCGCGAGCAGGTTGCCGAAGATGATCGTCGCGGCGGAGATCGTCGCCAGCAGCCAGCGCCAGTCGTCGACGACCGGCATGAAGGCCTGGATGAAGAAACGCAGGAACAGCGCGAATCCGGCGGCCTTGGAGGTCGTCGAGATGTAGGCCGTGATCGGCAGCGGTGCGCCCTGATAGGCATCCGGCGCCCAGACATGGAACGGCACCGCCGACACCTTGAACCCCAGCCCGGCCACGACGAAGACCAGGCCCATCAGCAGGGCCAGGTCCAGATCCGCTGCCGGTCCCTGAAGCGCCTCGGCGATGCCCGCGTAGGTCGTGTTGCCCGTCACGCCGTAGATCAGGCTGAGGCCGTAGAGGAAGAGCGCGGTCGAGAAGGCGCCGAGCAGCATGTACTTCAAGCCGCCCTCGTTGGAGCGGAGATCGCGCTTGGCGAAGCTGACGAGGATGTAGAGCGTGAAGCTGAGCATTTCGAGCGATACCCACGCGGTGAGCATCTCCGTTGCCGCCGCCATGCCGACGCCGCCGACGGTGCCGATCAAGATCAGGCCGTAGTACTCACCCGTGCTGTCCAGCCGGCGGCGGACGAACTGCGCCGAGGCGATACAGATCAGGGCGGCAATGCCGTAGAGCAGCACGCGGAAGAAGGTCGTGTAGTTGTCGATGCTCAGGAGGTTGCCGAAGGCTTCCGTCTCATCCACCCAGTACAACGAGATGCCAAGGGCAACGATCGCACCAAGCGCGGCGAGGTAGGCCGGGACATCCTTCCGTAGCCGGGGAAAGAACAACTCGACGGCCATCACCAGGATCGCCCAGATGATGAGGAAGTACTCAGGGATCAGCAGTGAGTAGTCGAAATCCACGGGCTACGGTCCCCTCCCCCGGCCCCTCACTCACCCCATGTGAGAGAGGAGCCGCGGGTCATGCTTGTGCTAGGATGCGTTCTCCGCGCCGGTTTGCAGCCACTCCGGCGCGTCGCCGGCGCCGGTCCAGATCACGCGCGACTGTTCGTTTGCCTCGGCGGACACCTGCTGCTGCACGCCGGGGAGCTGCGCGATGCCTTCGCGAATCCGGTCGGTAAACGGCTTCGGGTAGATACCCATCCAGAGGATTGCGGCAACCAGCAGGCCGCCGGCGACCAGTTCCGTCTTCTGCACATCGCGCAGATTGCGCCAGCGCGGATTGAGCTGGCCGAAGAAGGCAGTGCCCACCATCCGCAGGATGTACGCCGCCGTCACCGCCGCCGCCAGCACCGCCAGCGCACCGAAGACCGGATAGGACTCGAACACGCCGACGAAGATGTTGAACTCGGCGACGAAGCCGGCCAGACCGGGCAGACCGAGCGACGAGAGTCCGGCGATCGTAAAGAAGATGACGAAGATCGGCATCACCCGTGCCAGTCCACCGAAGCCGGGAATGACGCGCGTGTGCGCCTGGTCGTAGATCGCGCCGACCATCGCGAAGAAGAGCGCCGTCATCACGCCGTGGGCGAACATCTGCAGCACCGCGCCGTTGATGCCGACCACGTTCAGCGTCGCCAGCCCCATGAAGACGTAGCCCATATGACTGACGGATGAATACCCGATCATGAACTTGAGGTCGCGCTGCGCCATCGCCGAGAAGGCACCATAGAGGGCGTTGACCGTACCGAGCACGAGCAGGCCGGGCATCCAGAACTGGGCGCCTTCCGGCATCATCTGGATGCCGAGGCGAATGATGCCGAAGGCGCCGAGCTTCATCAGCACGCCCGCGTGCAACATTGATACCGCCGTCGGCGCGGCGACGTGCCCGTCCGGCGACCAGGTGTGGAACGGCCAGAGGCCGCCGAGAACGCCGCAGCCGATCGCGACCAGCGGGAAGATCAGCTTCTGGAAGTCCTCGTCAAAGCCGTTCGCCCAGAGCGTCGGCAGGTCAAAGGTTCCCAGCCCCGCCTCGGCGAAGATGGCGAAGATCGCGATGAAGATGAGCACGGACGCGGCGACCAGCATCACGGTCAGCTTCATCGCGCCGTATTCTTTGTTGGTGCTGCCCCAGACGACGATCAACAGGTACATCGGGATCACGGCGAGCTCGTAGAACCAGAAGAAGAAAAAGAGGTCAAGCGCGACGAAGGTGCCGAAGACGCCGGCGGTGAGGGTCATCAGGAGGATGTAAAAGTCCTTGGTGCGGTGCTGCACCTTCCAGGTAACGAGGGAGCCGGCCAGGATGACGATGCCGGTGAGCAGCACCATCGGCGCCGCGATGCCGTCAACGCCGAGGTGCATCGTGATGCCATCCTGGCCGAGGATGGCAACGTTCTCCACCCAGCGCCATTGCCCTTCAAACTGATACCCGCCTTCGCCGGTCTGATAGCCGAAGAAGATCCAGGCGGCGATCAGGAACTGAGCGA
This sequence comes from Dehalococcoidia bacterium, assembly GCA_050184225.1. Taxonomy (GTDB): domain Bacteria; phylum Chloroflexota; class Dehalococcoidia; order CAUJGQ01; family CAUJGQ01; genus JBFXAN01. Next base: position 77,542 of record JBFXAN010000004.1, read on the forward strand.
AGCCCGACAGCGCGGCAACGCCGCGGATCGTCCGCCCAGCCCGGCTCGGAATGAGCACCAGCAGCCCCGCTGTTGCCAGCGGAACGATCCAGGATGCAAGCAGCCAGTATCCGTCGCGCATGTACTGTTCCGAGTTCCAAGTTCCGGGTTTCGGGTACCGAGCCTGTTGCTCGATACATTTCCTCGAGACCCGGAACGCTAGGTTCTAGTTGTGTAGGCGAGCGCTGTCAGTACGATCACGCCCAGCACGATGATCAACGCATAGTTCGGGAGCTTGCCCGTCTGCGTGAACTTCAATCGATATCCCAGGTACCGAGTCAGGAACGACGGGCCATCGACGCCGGTATCATTGATCACCTTCCGGTCGAACCAGGCGACCAGCCGGGCCGAAACAAGAACAACGCGGTCGATGATCGCCTGATACAGCTCATCGAAGTAGTATTTGTGGTTGGCGAACTCAACCAGGGCGGGAATCGCGTTGCGGAACGCCGCGATTCGGCTGGGCCGGGCCAGCAGATAGAGCGCGAAGGCGATGCCGGCGACCGCCGCAACCGACCCCGCGGTCGCCAGCGCCCAGCTGAAGTGGAAGTGTTCCGGTCCGTGCGACGCTTCAAACACCACTTCGCCGAAGCCACCCGGCAGTCCGACGGCTTCCCCCACCGCCGTGATGGTGATGAGGCCGGCCGTCACCGAGAGGATACCGAGGATGATCAGCGGCAGCGTCATCGTGAACGGCGATTCGTGCGGCTCGCCGTGATGTCCGTGCCCGCCGTGCGCGTCATCGTGGCCGTCGAGCGCCATGTCATGCGCGTCGCCACCCGGCCCATGCTGCATCGAGGTTTCGTCCGCGTGTCCGGCGTGTGCCGCGATCAGGGGAGCGCCGGCGGTAACTGAAACTGCCGGCTCCGGTTCGGCGTGGTACAGGGCCTGCTCGGTCGTATCGGCGTCCGCCTCTTCCGCTCCGAGCGGTTCGTCCAGGCCACGATAGCGCCCCCAGAAGGTGTACTTCAGCATCCGCGCGGTATACGCACCGGAGAGCACCACCCAGCCGATCGCAAACGCAAAGTAGATCTGATGCGTTTCAAGCGCGTGCAGCACTTCATCTTTCGACCAGAAGCCGGCCAGCGGCGGGATGCCGGCGTTGGCCAGCGCCGCGATCAGGAAGGTGATGAAGGTGATCGGCATGTACTTCCGCAGCCCGCCGAGCCGGTCCATCTCCTGGTGGCCGGTGCTGTGGATGACCGAGCCGGCGCCGAGGAAGAGGCAGGCTTTGAAGAAGGCGTGCGTCATCAGATGGAACATCGCTGCCGTGAGTGCACCCGCGCCGAGCGCCAGCATCATGAAGCCGAGGTTGCTGATCGTGGAGAAGGCGATCACGCGCTTGAGGTCCGTCTGGGTGAGCGCGATCGTGGCGCCGAGCAGCGCCGTGATCATGCCGAGGAACATAATCGTCTCGGGCAGATACGTGGCCGCCTGGAAGACGGGCAGCATCCGCGCGACGAGGTAGATGCCGGCGACGACCATCGTCGCGGCGTGGATCAGCGCGGAGACGGGCGTCGGGCCTTCCATCGCGTCCGGCAGCCAGACATGCAGCGGCACCTGGGCCGACTTGGCGATCGGGCCGAGCAGCATGAAGAACATCGAAACCATCAGGTAGGTCTCGCCGACCTCACCCGCCTCGACGGCGTGAATGATCGCTTGGATGTCGAAGGTATCGGTCGCCCGCCAGAGCATGATGATGCCGATCAACAGGCCGACATCGCCGATCCGGTTGACGACGAACGCCTTTTTCGCCGCCTCGACCGCCGAGCGGCGTTCGAAGTAATAGCCGATCAGGAAGTAGGAGCAGACGCCGACCAATTCCCAGGCGACGAAGAGCATCAGCAGGCTGTCGGCGAGGACAAGGAAGAGCATCGAGAAGGCAAAGAGCGCGAGTACCGCGTAGAACCAGCCGTAGCGCAATTCGCCCTGCATGTAACCGAGCGAATAGAAGTTGACCATCAGGGCGACGGTCGTGACGACGACGAGCATCACCAGCGCGATCTGGTCGACGAAGAAGCCGACGCGCAGCTCGTAGTCGCCGACGCTCATCCACTCCCAGCTCTTCAGGCCGGGCAGGTTGTTGGGATAGTCGGTCAGCCCGTTCGCCATGATCGCCAGTGCGCCGAGGAAGCAGGCGAAGATCGCGAGCACGCCGATCCAATCGCCCTGGCGCCAGATGAAGTTGTGGAGCAGCGCGATCGCGAAGAACGCGCCGAGCGGGATGACGGTCAGAATCCAGGCGTCGCTGGTGGTTAGGATCTCGCCCATCAGCCTTCAGCCCTCAGCTCACGCGCGCCACGCTGCTGACCTTCAATTCGATAGGCGCGGCCGACGCCACATCCAGCCCGTGCGATCCCGCCACAGGTCGCGGAACCGCCGCCTACCGGCTGATAGCTCACCGCTAACGGCTTCCTCACCATTTCAACAGGTCCGCCTCATCCACATTTGCCGTGCGGCGGTTGCGGAAAAGCCGCAGGATGATCGCCAGCGCGAGGCCGGCCTCGGCCGCCGCGACGGCGATGATGAAGATCACGAAAAGCAGCCCCGTGAACCGGTCGGGGCTCAGATAGACGGAGAAGGCGATCATGTTGATGTTGACGGCGTTGAGCATCAACTCGACCGACATCAGGATCAGGATCGCATTGCGCCGCGCCAGGACGCCGTAGATGCCGATCGAGAAGAGGATGCCGCTCAGCAGGAGGACGTGCTCGAAGGGGATCATGACGCGCTCCCTTCGTCGTCGCTGCGGGCGAGGACGACCGCGCCGATCAGCGCCACCAGGAGCACAAAGCCAACGATTTCGAAGGGGATGAGAAAGTCAGAGAACAGGGTCCGGGAGATCGCCTCGGTCGAGATCACCGATACCTGGTCGGTCTCACCGATCCACTCGGTTTCGAGCGCCATATACGAAATGGCGCCGATCAAGACCACGCCGGCAACGGCCGCGAAGGGTTTCTGCGGGCCATCGAGCGCCTGCCGGGCCGAGCGCAGTTGTGTGATCATCAGGGCGAAGATGACGAGGATCGTGATGCCGCCGCCGTAGACGAGGATCTGGACGAGCGCGAGGAACTCAGACGCGAGCAGGACGAAGATACCCGCCGTCATCAACAACGTCAGCACCAGGAACAGCGCCGAATGGACGATGTCCCGTGACAGGACAACGCCGAGGCCGGCCAGGACGGCGACCACGGCGACGATGTAGAAAACGACTTGTTCGACGCTCATCCAAGCTCGCTCTAGCGGGCGGTGGGGCCAATCATGAAGCTATCGGGTTCGCCGGTTGCGAGCAAGTAGGCGGCGGGATACGACGAGGAGAGCCGGCGGGTATGACATCGGAAAACGGCGCGTCCGGAACGCAGTCCGGTCGCCTCCTTCCCATCCTGTGGCCGACGCTGGCGGCGTTCGGGGCGATCGGCGCCGGCTTCGCCCTCCTCCCCGGCCAGCTTCGCGTCGGACCCGGCCTGCTGCTCCCGGCCGGCATCGCCCTCCTGACCGTCGTCCTTGCCCTGCTGATCCTCGGTGAGCGGCACCGCGCGGCCCGCTTGCTTGGGCTCGTCGTCATGGCCTTCCTTACCCTCGCCGTTGCCACCAGCGCGGCGCTGCTGGTCTACCGGATACCGGCGAAGATCCTCCCGCCGCGCGAGCTGCTGTTCGATGCCAGTCTGATCTGGGCGTTGAACGTGTGTGTCTTCGCACTCTGGTACTGGGAGATCGATTGCGGCGGGCCGCGCGCGCGACGGACGGAAGGTTATCGCTCGGTCGACTTCGTCTTTCCCCAATTCTCCGCCGACGACCCGAAGCTGGGCGAGGGATGGCAGCCGGACTTTGTCGACTATCTCTTCCTCGCCTTCACAACGAGCACCGCCTTCAGCCCGACTGACACGATGGTCCTGTCCGGCCTCGCCAAAGTGCTGATGATGGCGCAATCGACGATCTCACTGGTGGTCGTCGCCGTCTTGCTCGCGCGAGCGATCGGCACGATCTGAGCAAACCGGGAGCGGGCCGCGATTGCCTGGCCAGGTGTAGTCCCCGCTCGCAATGAAACCACCCGCTTGGTGGAGGCGCCCGTGCAGCATCCCGACGATACTGACGCTCGACTCCTTCTGGGTGGGTACGGTGATGTGCGGCGGTACCTTCCACGTCACCGCGCTGGATGCCCGAATGCGAAACCCGAACCGATCCACGTTTTTGCGGTTCGGGTTTCGCATTCGGAGGACGCTTCAGCAGGTGACCACACCGGCGCAGTTGTCCGGCGTGTTGGCGAAGATCGCGGTCGCCAGCCGGGTCAGCGTCGCTCCTGTGTCGGCGAAGACACCGCCGCCGCCGGCCGCCGTCGTCGCCGTGTTCCGGCTGACGACCGACGAGCGCAACGTCGCGCTTCTGTTGTTGTCCACATACAGTCCGCCGCCGAACGGCGCCTGATTGCCGGTGATGATCGTGTTGGTCAGGGTCATCGCGCCGCTGCTGTCCTGGAGAAGGCCGCCGGCGCTGTGGGCGGACGTGTTGTCGCGCACGAAGGAATTGGTCAGCGTCAGCGTGCCACCGCTCTGGTTTCTGATGCCACCACCGCGGAGGACGGTCGCCGTGTTACCGCTGACCTCGACGGCCGTGCCCGTGAGGCTACCCAAGCCGTTGATGATGCCGCCGCCGTTGCCGGCGCGGTTGCCGCGCACCTGGACAGCACGCAGCGTGAGCGTCCCGACGTTGAAGATGCCGCCTGCACCGGTGTTCGCCGTGTTGTCGCGCACGACCGAGTTGGTCAGCGTCAGCGTGGCGCTGAGCCCGTTGTTGATCCCGCCACCCGAGTTGCCGGCGCTATTGCCGCTGATCTCGCTCTCACGCACGTCGAGTGCGCCGCGGTTGGCAATGCCACCGCCGCTATTGCTGACACTATTGCCGGTGACGCGCACCCGTGTCAGGCGGAGCGTGCCGTCGTTGAGGATGCCGCCGCCGAGCGCGCCGGCGCTGCCATTGCGCAGGGCGAGGTCGACAAGATTGACGGTCGCGCCGGTTTCGACGGTCAACACCCTGCCATTCGCCGTGCCATCGACAACCACCTCCCCACCCAACCCCAGGAAGGGTAGCGTGGGGATGCCGGGAAAGCCGGCGAAGAACCCGCCGCCCAAGCCTTTCTGGAGGGTCAACCGCGTCGCGTCGCCTGCGCCGGGGATGGTGAGGTGCTCGGTGTAGGTTCCGGGGGCGATCGAGATCACATCCCCGTTCTGGGCGGCGTCGATCGCCGCCTGGATCGTGGCATATGGACAGCCATTGGCGCAGACGGTGAGCGTAGCAGCCGCAACCGTGGGTGGTTGATAGGTGCTCAGCCCGAACATGCCGCCGAGCACGGCACCAAGCAGCAACAGACGAAGGCGCATGGCGAGACTCCTCCATGTGTATGTGTCGGGGACCCGACGGATCGACCGGCTCAGCAGCTCACCGCACCGGCGCAGTCGTTGGGGTTGTTGCCGAAGATCGTCGTCGCCGTCCGGGTGAGTGACGTTCCCGCTTCCGTGAAGACGCCGCCGCCACCGCCCGCGCCCGTCGCCGTATTCCGGCTGACCACCGACGAACGGAGCGATACGCTGCGGTTGGCGAAGAGATACAGTCCACCACCCTGTGACGCCGTATTGCCGGTGATGATCGTGTTGGTCAGCGTCATCGGGCCGGGGCTTTCCTGGGCGATACCGCCGCCACCGGCGAAACCAACGCTGATCGTGTTGCCGTCATTGTTGCGGATGAAGGAGTTGGACAGCGTCAGTGCGGCGCCACCAACGTTGAAGATGCCGCCGCCACGCTGGCCGGCCGTATTCTCGGCGACCTCGACGGCCGTGCCCGTGAGATTGCCCCCTCCCGCGTTCGAGAGACCGCCGCCGCTAAAACCGGCATGGTTGCCTCGTACTTGCACATTGCGCAGGGTGAGCGTGCCGACGTTCGAGATGCCACCCCCGGTATTACCCGTCGCCGTGTTGTCGCGGACGACGACGTTGGTCAGCGTCATCGTGCCCTCGTTGAAGATGCCGCCGCCATTGCTCGGAGAGTGGTTGCCACTGACCTCACTCAGGGTCGCGTCCAGCGAACCGGTGTTGGAGATGCCGCCGCCGAAGCCGGTTGACGCATTCGCGCTGATCGTCACCCGCGTCAGCCGCAGCGTGCCCGCGTTGAGAATACCGCCACCGCCGGCAGCCGCGCCGTTTCTCACGGTGAGGTCCACGAGTTCGACGGTGCGACCGCCGTCCACGGTCAGGACGCGGTCCACACCACCGCCATCGACGATCACCTCGCCGCCACCCAGGTTGGGGAACCAGGGGAATCCAGGGACGCTCGGAAAGCCAGGGAAGCCGGCGAAGAACCCACCGCCGAGGCCCTTCTGGAGGCGCAGTCGCGTCGCGGCCCCGCCGATGGCGAGGTTCTCGACGTAGGTGCCGGGCGCGATCGAGATCGTGTCACCTGTCTGGGCCGCGTTGATCGCGGACTGGATGGTGGTGTAGGGACAGCCGCTGGCGCAGACGGTGAGCGTGGCAGCCTCAGCAGTAGGTACCCGTTGCGTGCTCAGTCCAAGCACACCAGCGGCCACTGCACCGAGCAGCAACAGACGGAAACGCATGGCAGGGCTCCTTCATGTCGTGGCAATGAGTGGCGGACCGGGTCACCATGGACAGCGCCCCGGTGCAGCGGCGGGACTCGGCATGCTGAGGCGGTCCATCCGCTTGACCGCCTCAGCAACTCACCGCGCCGGCGCAGTTGTTGGGCGTGTTTCCGGCTATCAGGGTCGCGGTTCTATTGAGCGTCGCCCCCGCCTCGGCGAAGACGCCGCCGCCGATGTCCGTCGCCGTGTTCCGGCTCACCAGTCCGTTTCGCAATGTGGCGGTGCGGCCGGCAGCCATGTACAACCCGCCGCCCTGGATCCCGGTATTGCCGGTGAGGATGGTGTTGGTCAGCGTCATCGGTACGGAACTGCCGTGGTAGATGCCGCCGCCCCCGAAGGTGGAGCTACTTGTGTTGGCAGTGTTGTTGCGGATGAACGAGTTCGTCAGGGTAAGCGTGACGATGCCGGAGGTCCCGATGCCGCCACCGCGCCCACCGGCGGTATTGCCGCTGACCTCGACGGCGGTGCCCGTGAGGCTACCAGCGTCGGCGAAGATGCCGCCACCCAGGCCGGTGGTCTGATTGCCCCGCACCTGCACATTGCGGAGCGTGAGGTTGTTTGAGCTATAGATGCCGCCGCCGCCAACACCCGTGCTCATGTTGTCACGAACGACGACGTTGGTCAGTGTCATCGCGCCCTGGTTCGAAATGCCGGCACCGTGGCGGGCGCGGTTTCCGCTAATCTCACTGTCCCGCGCCTCCAGCGTGCCGGTGTTTTCGATGCCGCCGGCAAAGTCGCCCGATTCATTGTCTGTGACCGTCACCCGCGTCAGCCGCAGCGTGCCCCCGTTGTTGATACCGCCGCCGAGCGGTTGCACCCCGTTGCGGAGGGTGAGATCGATGAGGTCAACGGTGCGGCCGCTGTCGACGGTCAGCACGCGGCCGGCCCCGCCGCCGTCGATGATCACCTCGCCGCCAGGGTTGGGGAACCAGGGGATAGCCGGGAAGTTCGGAATGCCAGGGAAGCCGGCGAAGAAGCCGCCGCCCAGACCCTTCTGCAGCCGCAGTTGTGTCGCACTCCCACCGATGGTCAGGTTCTCGGTGTAGGTACCTGGAGCAATCGAGATCGTATCGCCGGTCTGGGCGGCGTCGATCGCGTTCTGGATGGTGGTGTAGGGACAACCGCTGGCGCAGACCGAGAGGGTGGCGGCGTGTGCGGCCGGCACGTCGCTCATGGCCATCAGGCCGACGACCGCAACGGCAAGAGCTGCCCACAAAGGCACGCGCTTCCGCCAGGGACTGACATGCATCGAGCATCTCCTATCATCGAACGCAGGTACCGGCGACACCAACCCGTTGCACCGCTCCAAAGGGTGACGCGACCAAGCATCCCAGGGGCCGCTTGGTCAGGAGCCGATGATACGGTCCAAATAATACGTCTCGCCTTGTATCGATCGGGTCACGATTCTGTCAAATTGGTGATCGGGAAGGAAACTGCCCATGGCGAACGAGGATCGACGGGCGCGCGTGGTCGCGATCGCGCGTGGTTTGCTGGCGCGGGGAGCTGTGCCGACGGCGGAGACCGTTGCCGCCGCCGCCGGCATCTCCCGCGCCAGCTACTACCGGCTCGCGGGCGGCTCTCACCAGGCGCTGTTGCGTGAGGCGGGGTATGTCGCGGCGCCTTCCGCGCGCGAGCGGGTGCTAGCAGCGGCGGCGGAGCTCCTCGATGAGCCGGGTATCACGGGATTGCTGATGGATATGGTGGCGGAACGCGCGGGAGTCTCGCGCCCCACACTCTACCGGCTCTTCCCCGGCAAGGCGGAGCTGATCGCGGCGGTGACGCAGACCCGGTCGCCCCTCGTCCAGTTGGGCGCGGTCCTCTCCCAGGTGGCCGACCACCCGCCGGAGGAGGTACTACCGCGCCTGATCACGGCGGCCGTTCCCCGGCTGCTGGCCAACCGCGGTATCCTGCGCGCCGTGCTCGCGGAACTGGCGGTCGTCGGACCCAGCGGTGTGGTGGGGCGCACGGTGCTCAGTGAGATGTTTCAGTCGCTGGCCGAATATCTCGAAGGCCACATGGCCGCCGGACGGTTGCGCCGAACCGAGCCAGTCGCCGCCGCTCAGGCGCTGCTCGGTCCGCTCTTTCTCTATGCCGCCACACGGCCAGACCTCTGGCTTGAGAGAGCCGGCGCCGCGCCACCACCGGAGCAGACCCTGACTGAGATCGTGCAAATCTGGTTGCGCGGCATGCGCCCCGATCCAGATGATGCCCCATAGACGCGGCGGCTCTCGGCTTGGCCATCTGGTCGTCCATGGCCATATCAGGGCCGCGATGCGTTTACCGTTCCTCGAAGATTTCGTGTGTTCCGACGCGAAGCCCTGGTCGAAATCGTCCTGATTGCAAGTCCTCGACAAATCGCTTGACGGCGGCCTTGAATGCCTCTTGTTGTTCGCGCGTGAGAACCCGGTAGGCACGCCGAAACCTTGGCGTTCGATTGAAGGCTGGCACTAGCGCGGGGGCGCATTCAAATCAGATTCAAGCGCCAGGAGGAACTCTTCCTCAGAATAAAAAGTGTCTCCCCGACCTTCGGCAGCTTCGGCTCGCGCCTCCTCAAGCTGCTCTTTCCAATCCGAACCCCAGAAAAGCGCGGAATCCTCGTCGCTCTCCTCAAGGTTGGCGAGCGCCGGCGGGAGCGCCGCCGCCGAGGGCACCGAGCCAGGGGCGGACTTCGCCGGCTTTGGACTTGGCCATCAGCTCGTCCATGTCCATGACGAAGTCGCGGCGATCGTAGACCGAGTTCTCGACGCCGCCCGGTATTATGGGCTGAGTCTCAACATGAAGCGCCTTGCGGCGTTCGCCAGATCGCGATCATCGATTGGTATCGGGGCAATGTCCGTGTCCTCGAAGCCAGCGCCCTCGAAAATTGCCCAGCAATCGAGGTCTGAACCGAACCGGCTCTTGTAGGCGATTCCCTGGTAGTGTTGGTCATACGCCCACCCAGCAATGACTTGCGTGAGGCGGCGATTACTGCCCAATGCGTTGCTCATGTCAAATGCCGTGTAGCCGAGGTCGCGGAATGACTCCGCCAGCTCCCACCGCAGCGACTCCAAGATTTCGTTGAGCCGCAGGTCCAGCCACTGCTGGCCGGGATCGAGATTGAGCCGGCCCATCAGTCGGTCCCGACGCCAATCACTGGGTATGATGCCCGCTTCGGGTAGTTCGTCCTCACCCTCAGCGGGAGTCACCTGCCTGAGCGCAGCCAGTACATGACCATCCGGACGATACGGAGCCAATGTCTCCACAAAACAGGCCAGTCGAGTCTCCGCCCTGTAGAGCACTCGAAAACGGTCGTGTGGATCGTCAAACCGGTTTTGCTTCCTCGCGGCAATCTCCCAGGGCGGGAACGCCAAGGGATTTGGCCAACGGCCGATCCTGAAGAGGCCGTCGTCTGGAACCACGGCGACCTGGATTGCCATTAGCCGCTGACAAGCAGGGCGCGCGCCGCTTGGAGGACGGCCAGGGAATCCTGGCCGATGGCCAGCGCCGGTGCTCGATCATCCAAATATGGGTTCATGCCCATGAACCATGACTGAACTGATTGCTCAGATTCTGACTGGCGAAGCAGTCGAGCGACCTGGTAGGCGGCGCGGAGCGTCTGCTCGGTCTCCCTCTGGGGTTCGCCGTCGCCTCGCGCCCATTGTCCAACCACACTCGCGTCCGGCACGTCCGCGATCACCGCAGTCAGCCGTCCTCCAAAGAGATCCTGGAGATACGAGACGACTTCGGGAATGCTGGCGCGAAACGCTTCCCGATAGGCGATCCGCTCCATCGCGGCGGTCATGCTGTCCTCACGTGCCGTTTGCTCATTCTTCGCCGCCGCCGAGGGCGCCGAGCCAGGGGCGGACTTCGCCGGCTTTGGACTTGGCCATCAGCTCGTCCATGTCCATGACGAAGTCGCGGCGGTCGTAGACCGAGTTCTCGATGCCGGACCAGGTGTTGTTCATCGCGATCGCGTCGAAGTTGCAGACCTCGACGCAGATGTTACAGCGCATGCAGCGGCCGTAGTCGATCCAGAAGGTATCGACGATCTTGCGGCGCTTCGACTCGCCTTCCTTCTGCTTCGGGTTGTCCTTCATCGTCACCGTCATGCACTCGACCGGGCAGGCGCGCTCGCACGCCTGACAGCCGGTGCAGAACGGCTCGTCAACGTCGTGATCCCAGAGCAGCAAGGGGAACGACCGGTCACGCTCCGGCAGCGGGATGTGAACCTCGGGATACTGCACGGTCACCGGGCGGCGCATCGCCACCTTCAGCGTCGTGCCTAGCGCTTTGAATACACCGATCATGGGCGCTCACTCCGTTCGCGCGGGGGTCGGGAGTCGGAAATCGGGTGTGGGGATCACGACTCCCGATTCCCTCCCTCATTCTCTCATGAAAGGCCGCGGGCGGCACGGATCCGCATGGCTTCCAGCCGCTGATCGCGTGGGGAGCGAGCGGTGCGGCGCACGAGCGTCCGGACGGTCATGCCGGCGGCGGCCAGGATGATCAAACCACTGATCGTCAACACGATCTTCGGCAGGTCGTACATCAGCACCAAGCCGTTCAAGAAGACCTGCACCAGAATCAACGGGATGAGCAGTTTCCAGGCAAAGGTCATCAATTGGTCGATCCGGAGCCGCGGCATCGAGAAGCGAATCCACATGATCGCGACCACCATCAACGATGCCTTGATCACGGTCAGTACGAATTGGAGCGGCCAGCCCACGTCCAACCCGAACGGCCAGGCGTAGCCACCGAGGAAGAGAACTGAACCGAATACCGACAGGATGAAGAGGTTGGCGAACTCGGCCAACTGGAACAACGACCAGCGGATGCCGCTGTACTCGATGAAGAAACCGCCCGCGACCTCCGATTCGCTGACCGACATGTCAAATGGCTGACGCCCCAACTCGGCGAGCACGGCGACGACGAAAATGCCGAAGGCGAGCGGCTGCCAGACGATGTTCGGCACCGTCGCCTGGTCCTCGACGATCGTGATCAGGTCGAGCGACTGCGAGAGGATGGCGATTACCAGCACCGAGAGCACGAGTGGAATCTCGTAGCTGATCATTTGCGCGACACCACGGGCGGCGCCGACGAGCGCGTACTTGGAGTCCGACCCCCACCCGGCCATGAGGATGCCGACGATCGACACCGACTGCATGGCGACGATAAAGAACAGCCCCAGCGGCAACGACCGCACCCAGAGATCGCGCGTGTACGGGAGGGCGATGAAGCTGACGAAGATCGGCACAAACAGGCCGAACACGGCAAGCTGAAAGAGCCAGGGGTCCGCCGTCGATGGCCGCAGGTCTTCCTTGGTGAGCAGCTTGCCCGCGTCGGCGACGGGCTGCAACAGGCCGATGGGGCCGGTGCGGGTCGGGCCGAGGCGCTGCTGAAGACGGGCGGCGACCTTTCGCTCGAGCCATGTGAGGAACATGACGAGCACCGTCATGAACAACGTCAGGATCACGAGGCGAATGATCGCGTCGAGCCAGTCAATGCCAAAGGCGTGTCCGAGCAGGATCACCGGTCCACCTCGCACAGCACGAGATCGATTGAGCCGAGGATCATGACCGCATCGGCAAGATACTCACCGATCGTCATCTCCCGCAGGGCGGAGAGGTTGCAGAAGCAGGGCGAGCGCACTTTCATCCGGTATGGCTTGTTGCCGCCCTTTGAGACCAGATAGAGCCCATATTCCCCCCGTGGATTCTCTGTCCGCGCATAGACTTCGCCCGCGGGCAGGCGCAGCATGCGCGGCATCTTCTCCGCCATGATCGGCCCGCGCTCCGGCATCATATCGAGCACCTGCTCGATGATCCGGATCGACTGCTCCACCTCGCGCAGGCGGACGATGTAGCGGTCGTAACAGTCACCTTGCCTGCCGACCGGAATGTCAAACTGGAGCTTCGGGTAGACCGAGTACGGCTCTTCGCGCCGCAGGTCCCATTGAACACCGCAGGCCCGCAGCATCGGGCCGGTCAGTCCATACTCAATCGCTTTGTCGGCGGTAATCATGCCGACGTTGAGCGTGCGCGCGATGAAGATCTCGTTCTCGGTGAGCAATCCCTCAAAGTCCTTGACGCCCTGGCGCAACAGCGGCAATACCTCCCGCACCTTGCGCTGCCAGCCGTTCGGCAACTCCCAGGCGACGCCGCCGACGCGGAAGTAGGAGTACATCAGCCGCTCGCCGGTCCACTCCTCGAAGATGTCCTGGATGCGCTCGCGCTCGCGGAAGCCGTAGGTGAAGGCGGTGCCGAAGAAGCCGGCGTCCGACCCATAGGCGCCGAGAAACATCATGTGGGAGGAGATGCGGTTCATCTCGACGCAGAGCGTGCGGATCCACTCGGCCCGCTCCGGTACTTCGAATCCGGCCAGCTTCTCAGCCGACATGCAGTACGCCTGCTCGCAGTTGAACTGAGCGAGATAGTCGGTGCGGTCCTGAATGCCGATCCCCTGGCGGTAATCCAGGTTCTCCAGCAGCTTTTCGCCGCCGCGGTGCATGTAGCCGATCACCGGCTCGACATCGATGACCAACTCACCGTCCACCGACAGCACCATGCGGAAGACGCCGTGGGTGCTTGGGTGCTGTGGCCCCATGTTGATGTTGAGATCGATCGTCTCGTAGTCCTGGTCCAGAACCATGGCGGCAGCCTTTCAGGCTGCGGCAATCGGCAATCGGCAATCGGCAGTGGTGAGTGCGGAACCCCATTGCCGATTGCCGATTGCCGATTGCCGCTAGAACACGTTCACACCTTGCTTGAGCTCGACATCCGCGAGCGGGTGCGCTTTCAGAAGCGGGTGGATCGTCAGATCTTCGTCGAGGAGCAGGTTGCGGGGGTCGGGGTGGCCGGCACAGCGCACACCGAACATCTCCATCAGTTCACGCTCGTGCCAGTTCGCACCGGCCCAGAGCGGCGTGAGCGAATCGACAACCAGGTCATGCGGTGGCAACAGCGTCTTGACCGTGACGGCATGCTTCGTCGTCAACGACTTGAGCTGATAGGCAACCTCGATCCCCTCAGTCATCAGATCGACGCCACTGATCGAGCGGAGGAACTTCATGTTCAGCGTCGGGTGTGTGTTCGCCCGTTCCATTACCTTGAGCAGATCGGCGCGCTCGACGACGATCGCCACATCGGTCGGCGTGGCAAAGACCTCGACGAACTCGACATCCGGCATCGCGCCGCGGAACGCGGCAAGCGTCGCCTCCATCGCCTCGGTCATCGGGAATTCGGCGCGGGCGCCGGGCCGTTCGGCGCGGGCGGTGGGAACCGGTTTGAGCACTGGTTCGGCGCCGGGCATCGGCCGGGTTACCGCTTCGTATGCCTGTCGGAACGCGGCCTGATCGGCGGCAGATGGCCCACCGGCGGCGGGCCGGGCCGCGCGGGCGGCGGCCGGTGCGGCAGCAGATGGCGGCGGTGCGGCAGCAGCACGCTCCTTGGCGGCGGCGGCAGCAGCCTTCGCGGCGGCGATACGGGCGGCGCGTTCCTCCGGCGTCGCCGGTGCTTCTTTCTTCGGCGCGTTGGGGTCGCGTTTGATCGTGCCCTTGGCCGTGCGCTCCAGGCCATCCGACGGCGCTGCCGCCGCTTCCTCGACCGCCTCATCGGCAACGTCCGCCGCCTGCGCCACGGCGGGCCGGGCAGCCGCAGCCGCGCCACCGCCGGCCTCGCGTGCGGCTTTGGCGGCAGCGGCAGCAGCCTTCGCTGCCTCAACCCGCGCCCGTCGCTCCTCAGGCGTCGCGGGCGCTTCCTTCTTCGGTTCGTTCGGATCGCGCTTCAACGTGCCCGCCTCGGTGCGCGGGCGATCATCCGCTGGAGGCGGCACGGCGGCGGCCACTGGTTCCGCTTCTGTCTCCACGACGGGCGCCGATGCAGCGGCGGGCGGCGGCGCTCCGCTCTCCCGTGCAGCGCGGGCGGCCGCTGCCCGATCTTTGGCCGCCTGGATGCGGGCGGCCCGTTCCTCCGGTGATTCGTTCAGTCCACGTTCGTTGGTCATCGGTAGCCGTCAGCTATCAGCGGTCGGCCGTCGGCTTCGGATGCCAAACGGCCGGCGCGAGATTGTGTGAGATGCGAGGGTGACTGCGGCCCGCGTTCTGCTGACCGCGCTTGCGCTCCTAGTCCCGGCTTCGCTCGGTCATGATCTTCTTTTGCAACGCGATGAAGCCATCCATCAATGCTTCCGGCCGCGGCGGGCAGCCGGGGACGTAGACATCGACCGGGATGATCTTGTCGACGCCCTGCACCACACGGTCGTACTGCGTGTAGGGACCGCCGTTGGTAGCGCAGGCGCCCATCGCGATCACCCACTTGGGGTTCGGCATCTGTTCGTAGAGGAGCTTGACCGCCGGCGCCATCTTTTTCGTGACGGTGCCCGCCACGATCATGACGTCAGACTGGCGCGGGCTCGGCCAGGGCACGATGCCGAAGCGGTCCAGGTCGTGGTCGGCCATGAATGTGGCGATCATCTCGATCGCGCAGCAGGCGAGACCGAAGGTCATCGGCCAGAGCGAGGACTTCCGCGCGAGGGCAAAAGCCGCTTCCGCTGGAACCTGCAACACGCCGGGCAGTACCTGGCGATAGAGCGCCTTCCCCGGCTGCACATCGAGCGGCTGAAGGCGCTCGAGTTCCGGGGTGAAGTCCGGCCGGTACGGCGCCGGTGCGGGCGGGGCTTCCGGTTGCTCCGGTACTGTTTGCGGCGCAACGGGAGCGACATCCGGCGCGGTCGTGGTTTCGGCGACGAGCGTGGAGGACTGCCTGATCATCTCCATGTGAGCACACCTCGTTTCCAGGCATACACGAGACCGAGGCCGAGCGTGACGATGAAGATCACCATGCTCCAGAACGCGGCCTCTCCCACGTCAAGGAAGGTGAGCGCCCAGGGAAAGAGGAACACCGCCTCGACGTCAAAGATCAAGAACAAGATCGCAAACAGATAGTAGCGAAAGTGAACGGCGCCGGTCGTACGGCCGATCGGCAACATACCGCATTCATACGGCGTGCTCTTGGCCCGTGATGGTGATTTGGGCGCCAGGAGCAGGTTGCCGATGAACGCCGTGGCGACGAGGACGCAGCCGACGATTGCAGCGAGGCCGACCGCGACCCAGTTCGTAAAGATCTCCGACACGCCGTCTACTCCCTGCATCGGGGTGGGCGCACTGCGGACGCGGGTGAACGGGGAGGGCTGGGACCCCGGTCATGCGCGCCGGCCGGCCAGCGCGGACGCCGGTGGGGGAGCGGCGTCCCGGCACGCCGGGACCACGGTTCCCGCGGCAACCGCGCGGGTTCCCCTGATGCAACCTCAGTATCGCAAAGCCCAAATTGTGAGGTCAATAACAATGGCGAGGGCGGCCCTCACCCCCGACCCCTCTCCCAATGCTGGGAGAGGGGAGCCTCGCTAAACCGTGAACACAAGCACGTACCGTGACACAGTCTGACCGATCGACAGGCTGATGCTCAGGGTTACTTCAGGCTCCCCTCTCCCGTCCCGACGGGAGAGGGGTCGGGGGTGAGGGCCGGCTCCATGTCCATC
>JBFXAN010000005.1:0-77832 GCA_050184225.1 Dehalococcoidia bacterium
CCAGCGGGGGGAGGGGCCGGGGGAGGGGTCCGTCCGCACCTCACAACCGCACCGGCGGCCGTTCCGCCGCCTGCGCCGCCTCGCCGACCGCCTCCGACAGCGTCGGATGTGGATACACCGTCCGCGCAACTTCCCATACGGCGGCATCGAGCAGATTGGCGAGTGCGACCTCCGCGATCAGTTCTGACGCCGTCGTGCCGAGGATATGCACGCCGAGCACATCGCCGCGGTCCGCGTCCGCCACCAGCTTGACGAAGCCCTCCGGCTCACCGGTGATCAGTGCCTTGCCGTTCACCCGAAGATGCGCCCGTCCCGTCTTCACGGCCTTGCCCGCCTGCTTCGCCTCCTCCTCGGTCATGCCGATGCTCGCGATCTGCGGCCGGCAGTAGGTCGTCCGAGGCAGCCGGTTGTACGTCACCGGCACCGTGAGAGCGTTCGCGATCACATCGGCGGCATGCTGGCCTTCCGCCGCGGCGACGTGCGCCAGCTGCAACCCCGGAATGATGTCGCCCACCGCATAGATCGTCGGTAGGTTCGTGCGCATCGCCTCGTCGACCGGCACCAGCCCCCGTTCGACCGTGACACCTGCCCGGTCCAAGCCGATACCCTCCGTCAGCGGCGCCCGGCCGACCGCCACCAGCAGCGCCTCGGCATCGAGTTGTCGCCGGTGGCCGTTCTTCTCCTCAACCTGGATGCGGATGCCGCCCTCCATCCGCTCCAGCGTCTCCGGCAGCGCCCGCACATCTGTCACGATGTTGATCCCACGCTTGCCGAAGCTGCGCGCCAAACCGGTGGAGACATCCTTGTCCTCGAGCGGCACGATCGACGGCAGCAACTCCACCAGCGTCACCGCGACGCCGTAGTCCGCGTAGCACGACGCGAACTCCACCCCGACCGCTCCCGAACCGAGCACGATCATCGAGCCTGGTAATCGATCCAGGTTCAGGATCTCGTCGCTGTCGAGCACCACCCGGCCGTCGGTCTCGAGACCGGGCAGGGCGCGCGGCTTCGACCCGGTCGCAAGAATCACGTTCTTCGTTTCGATCCGCTCGTCACCGTCCCCGTTTCGCACGACGACCGTATCGCTGCCTTCGAGGCGCGCGTCACCAGCGATCATCGTTGCCTTGCTCGCCTTCACCAGCGTCTGCAACCCCTTGTAAAGTTGGTCGACCACCTGCCCCTTGCGTTCGAGGACACGGCCGTAGTCCAGCTCCGGCGCCGGCACGCGGATGCCAAACTCCTGCCCATTGCGGATCATCGCCAGGTGGTCGGCGGTCTGAAGCAGGACCTTGGTGGGAATACAGCCTCGGTGCAGGCAGGTGCCGCCGAGTTTGTCGCGCTCGACGATCGCCGTGCGGAGGCCGTGGCCCGCGGCGGTGACGGCGGCCGTATAACCACCCCAGCCACCGCCTATCACAACGACATCAAATGGATCCAAGTGGGGACCTCCCTTACGGTGCGGGGAGCCGTCGCTATTCTACCACGCGGCCGCCGCGCTCTCGGCTGATATTGCTATGCGGACCGGCAGTGACGAACGGCTCCATCCATTGACCACGATCGAAGGACTCACCTCCAAGACGCCAGGGCACAAAGCCACCATCGAACGTGGTGGCCTGGACTCTTGATCGTGAATCCTGCATGTCAGTCTTCGCCCACGACCATCGCCACCGGAACAGTGAATCGAAAGGCGGCGCCGCCGCCCTCCCGCGCCTCTGCCCAGATCCGGCCACCCTGCATTTCCACAAGCCGGCGGCAAACGGCAAGTCCCAAGCCCGCCCCCTCCGTCCCCGACCGGACGGTGATGTCGGGACGGTAGAACGGCTCAAAGACCCGGTCGAGATCGTCGGCCGGAACGCCGCTCCCTCGATCCAACACACTGAAGACGACCGCGCCGTCCTCCTCCTCGGCGGCCACCTCGATCGGCTGACCGCGAGGCGAGAACTTTACCGCGTTCTCGAGGAGGTTGCGGATCACCTGCTGGATCAATGTCGGGTCCGCATCGACCGGCGGCAAGTCAGCCGGCACGTGCACCTGCACCGAGTGGCTGCCGACCCGGCCGCCCAACTCGATGATCACCCGGTTGACGAGTCGATGCAGCAGCATCGGCTCCGGCGATACCTTCATGCCCGACCGGCTGCGCGTGAGTGAGAGCAGGTCTTCCACGAGCAGGTGCAGCCGCTCCGATTCTTCCGCGATATCGTTCAGCAATTCATTCTGCGTCTGCTCGTCGAGGAACTGCCGTCGCTTGAGTAACGTCAGGGCGCCGCCGCGAATCGTCGTGATCGGCGTCCTCAGTTCGTGTGACACCGTATTCACAAAATCACTCTTGAGCGAGGTAAGTTCCTGGAACGGCGTCAGGTCTTGAAAGACGCAGATCGCGCCGGATACCGCGCCCTCGAGGTCGAAGACCGGCCGGCAGTTGACCAGCAGCGGCGTCTCCGTCTCATCCGGCCGGACCAGCACCACCTCCACGCCGATCGCCACTTCTCCCTGCAATACCCGCAGAAACGGCAGATCGTCCATTGCGTAGTCGCGGCCGTCTGGATAGCACAATCGCAGACCATCGAAGACCTCGCCCACGGTGCGGCCGGTCAGCGCCTGGCCGAGGGTCCGCTCGGCCACCGGGCTGAAGAGCCGGATGGCGGCATCCTGGTCCATCACCAGGAGTCCCTCCGGCAGCGTTTCCACCAGTGAGAGGAGTTGTCGCCGCTCTGCCTCGGCGTGCTGTCGCAACTGTACGAGATCCAGCTGACTGCCCACCTGACCCGCGAGCGTCTCCAGAAAGGTCAACTCGTCCGTCTCGTAGGTGCGCCGGCGCAGGGAGCCAAGACTGATCGTGCCTGATACATCGCGCACGGTCCGCATCGGCACCGACGCCAGCGTTACCAACCCGGCGCGCTCCATGAACCGTCGCAGTCCCTCGGGAAGCCGGTCCTCGTCGAGGTGCCAGACCTGATTGGCACGGGATCGGACCACGTGGGTCGCACCGCCGTCGTGGGTCATCGGCATGCTGCGCAGGAACGCATCGTCCGCGATCATCGCACTGGTCGTCGAGACGCGATCGAGCGTCTCTCCATCCTGATCGAGCAACCAGATGTTGACGATGTCGATGCCGGGAAGATTGCGGAGGATAATCGCTGACACCTCGCTGCACGCGGTCGGCAGGTCCCCCGCCGACGCCGTCGCCAGGAGCACCTCGTTCAGCGCGGTCAGCCGGCGCTCTCGTCTGGCCGCTCGTTCGATCAGATCGGCGCGCGAGAGGTTCAACCCGAACACCGGCGCCAGCGACTGCAAGGCTGCCGTGATGCCGGCCACCGACTCCGCTTCGACGAACACCAGCGCGACAAACATCTCGCCCCCGCCCGTGGACGCCGGAACCGCGACCGCCCGCGCGTGTTGCCGCGGTCGATACCACTCCCGCCACGGACGCGGCAGCGCCCGGCCGCCGCCACCCGTCGCCGGCTCTCCCGTTCGCACGGCCACGCTCACCAGATCCTCGCCCAGTGACGACGTGGGTAAGGCAACTTCGGCCACATCGGAGCGTCCGGCCAGCGCGGCCAACGGCAGCACCCGCCGATTGTGGGAATCAACCCGCGCGATGAGAAGCGCCTCGACGCCACCGCAGGACTCCGCCAACGCGCGGCGCAGCGCGAGCGCGGTTTCTGCCGGTGTGATCGCCGAGGCGATCGCGGCCCGAGCGGCGCGGCTCTTCAGAGCATCACCGCCGCCGCGTTCCGCCGGCTCCACCGTCGGCAACGGGTCATCAAGGATCGCACCGGCAAGCTCGGCCGTGGCCGCATGGACAAAACGTTGCTCCTCGTCGGTAAATCGACGATGCCGGTCGGCTTGAATCAGGAGCAGATAGCCGGCGATCGACTCTCCCCGCGCGACCGCCGCCGCCAGCAGCGACCGCGGGTGGAGATCACCGAGCAGCTGCGCGGTCAGCGACCGATCGGCAGACGATGCGTCCCGATCGTCGTAGCTCCACATGCCGCCGGCTTGAAGGGTTTTCCACATCGGATGACGTTCGATCTCCCGCGGCTGACCGAGGGGCGTTGCCCCAGGTTGGCAGAACTCCACGAAGATCGGCCGCGGACCATCGAGCACGCCGACACAGTGGGTCAGGCCGAGTGCTGAGCCAACACCGCCAACGACCAACCCGAGCGCATCCTCGGGCGACGTCCCCCGATCGGCGAGCAGCGGCAGATGGTCCAGCAGTCCCGCCACCTGCCGTCGGCGGCGCTCCCCCTCGGTCGCGCGGGCGGCGGCCCGAATTGAGGCGGCGACCAGGTCCCCCGCCCGCATCGCCCCATCGATCCGAGCGGCCGTCCAGTGGCCATCCCCCTCGGGAATCAGCACGAGCACCCCGGCCGGCCGGCCGGTGCCCGCCAGCGGCACCGCGATCAGGTCCGGCCAGCCATCCTCACGAAGCCGCGCATGCAGCGCGGTTGAGACACCATCGCCGGAGCGAGGCAGAAACGGCCGGCCGGAGGAAAGCAGCCCGCTGACCTCGCCGTGCGCCAGGAGCTCGGCCAGCGCCTGCGCCTGCGGTTCGGACAGATTGCGCCTCGCGACCGTCCGCAGCGCGTTGCGCTCGGCGCTGGGGAGGAGGATAGTGCACGATTCGGCACGGAGCAGTGCCGGCAGCGCGCCGATCGCCGCCTCCAATACCGTGCGCGTGAAGTCGCCTTCAGGCGGCGCCGAACGGTCGCGGGTCATCGTCAACCTCATGAGCAGGGCGGGGCACTGTCATTGTCGCACAGCTAGGTGGGTCGGACCTCTGACACTATGACTCACCTCTGAAATCCTGCCTTCGGCTCAAGTCGTACAATCAGAACCGGGATGGAACCGGATCGCCGGCGGATCGGTCAGGGGAGTTCGCCATGAAGGTCGACCGTGACGCAACCGCGACGAATCGAACGATCGCCATCGCGCTCGTCACCGCTGTACTTATAGTCGCATGTGGAAACACCACCTCGGACCAGCCGGCCCAACCGGCGCCCGCCGCCGATGCCTCACCAGTTGCGGCTGCGGCAACATCGGCGCCGACTGAGGTCGCCTCGTCGGCGGCCCGTCAGGACGCGACACCATCGCCGGCCGTCGCCACTCAGTCGCAGCGGCCCGAGCCACGGGTGCAAGAGTATCCGGTGCCGCGCGGCTCCGCTCCTCACGACGTTGCACCAGCAGCAGACGGAGGCGTCTGGTACACCGCCCAGCGGTCGGGCGAGCTCGGCTGGCTCGACCCGCAGTCCGGTGAGACGCGTCACATCACGCTCGGCCCCGGCTCCGCTCCCCACGGCGTCATCGTCGGACCAGACGGCGCGCCCTGGATCACCGACGGCGGCCAGAATGCGATCGTTCGCGTCGATCCTTCGACGAACGAAGTGCGCCTCTTTCGTTTGCCGGGCGCCAACGCCAACCTGAACACCGCTTCGTTCGACAATCGCGGCATCCTCTGATTCACCGGCCAAGCCGGTATCTACGGTCGCGTCGATCCGGCGACCGGCGATGTTCGCGTCTGGGATGCGCCGCGCGGCCGCGGTCCCTACGGCATCACCACCACGCCGGACGGCGTCGTCTACTACGCATCGCTGGCCGGCAGTCACATCGCCCGGATCGACCCCGAAACCGGTGTGTCCACGCCGATCGACTCGCCCACGACCAACCAGGGTGCCCGCCGCGTCTGGTCAGACTCAGCCGGGAACATCTGGGTGAGCGAATGGAACGCCGGACAGGTCGGGCGCTACGACCCCGCGTCCGGAAGCTGGCAGGAGTGGAAGCTCCCCGGCGCCCGTCCCCAGGCCTACGCCGTCTACGTCGACGACGAGGACATCGTCTGGCTGAGCGACTTCGGCGCCAACGCCCTCGTCCGCTTCGACCCGGCCACCGAGGAATTCACCAGCTTCCCCCACCCGCAACCCAACGCCAACGTCCGCCAGATCCTCGGTCGCCCCGGCGAAGTCTGGGGGGCGATGTCCGGTCAGGACAAACTCGTCGTCGTGAGAACGAACATAGAGTAACCGTGCCGCTCCCTGGGAGCGCGGACATCTTGTCCGCATGTCTGCCTGACGGCGTTGCGGATAGGATGTCCGCGCTCCCAGGAGGGACTGTGCCGATCAAGGCATGATCAGAAACACCGCATTCACCCCGACTGGTTGAACCGCGGCGCCCGCTTCTCGCGGAAGGCGGCAACCCCCTCCCGCGAATCCGGATGATGGTCGGTCACCGCCGTCTTCGCCGCGATCTCGTCGAACGCCTGCAGCAGCGGCATCTCCGCCGCGTTGTAGATCGAGCGCTTCAGCATCCGCATCGCCGCCTGCGGGCCGTTCGCGAGCTCCCGCGCGAGTGACATTGCTCGATCCTGCAACTCCTCCGGCGGCGTCACTTCATGCACCAGCCCAAGCTCCTTCGCCTCCGTCCCCGAGATGATCCGGTTCCGCATGAGGAAGTCCATCGTCCGCGCCACCCCGATCAGCTGCACCAGCAGATACTGGCCGCCTTCATCCGGCAGCAGGCCGAATCGCAGCGTGCCGCTTCCCAGCCGCGCATCGGATGACGCGATCCGAAAGTCGCAGGATAGCGCCAGCGAGAGCCCCGTTTGGATCGCCACACCGTTTACCGCCGCGATCGACAGCTTGTCCAGCGACCGCACCGCCAGGTTCAACGCCTGTGAGATGCCGCGCAGCGCCGCATACGTGCCGAGCGGATTGTTGTGACCGCGCGGAATCTCCGGCACCAGCGCCCGCGCGCCCTCGTTCGAAGGCGAACGCCCGGTTATGTCATCTCCGGCCGAGAACGCCCGCCCCGACCCGGTGATCACAACCACACGGATCGCATCGTCCATCTGCGCCTGGAGCAACGTCTCAACCAGGTCACGCTTCATCGCCGGCTGCATCCCGTTCAACCGGTCCGGCTGGTTGAAGGTGATCAGCGCAATCCCCGGATCGTGAATCACGACGTCAAACCCGCGGAAGTTACCCGTTTCCATGTCAGTCTCTCCTTCGCACGGTTGAATCTAGTGTGTCGTGCTCGCTCTGTCGAGCGTCTATCGCCTGGTTCCCGCTGCCGCTTGCGCCGTCGGCCGGTGGGAGGGATTGTTCCGAGCCTCATATTAGCTTTTACTAACTGTACTAATTAGGCAAATCGAACTGACTCGCGGCCGGCAGCAGGATCACACCACCGGCCGTGGATGAAGGAGACACCGATGATGCAGACCGAGCGCCCCCCCATCACTTCGACGGACCTCACCCGGCGTGGCTTCCTGATCGGCGCCGCCGGATCGGCCCTGCTCATCGCCTGCGGCAGCGACGACACCTCGACGCCCCAGGCAGAAGTCCGGCAGGGAAGCACCACGCCGAACACGACGACAGATCCGCCTGCTTCGACGCCACCGGCCGCCATCCGTCTCGTCCCGGCCGCCCCCACCGAACTCGGCGCTCCGGCTGTGTCGCCGCCCACGGCGTCAACCTCCGCCACCGCCGTACCGCTTGGACCGGCGATCGCGGCATACGCGAAGTACGGCACCGATGCAGCCCCCGGCGTGTTCCCGCGCACGATCCGGCACGCCCTCGGCGAGACCCGCATCGCCGCCCCACCATCGCGGGTGGTGGTCTTGGACACCGGCGAGATGGATACGGTCGTGGACCTTGGCTTGAAGCCGTTCGGCACGATCGATTGGACCGGCGCCGGCTTGCCCGACTACCTTGCCGGCAGCCTCCAGGGCGTCCAGATCGTCGGTTCGATCATGGAGCCAAACCTCGAGGCGGTCGCCGCCCTGGGGCCGGACCTGATCCTGACCAACCGCACGCGTCATGAAGCCATCTATGAAAAGCTCGCCGCGATCGCGCCGTCTGTGCTCGGCGAACGCCCCGGCCTCGTCTGGCGGCAGAACTACGAACTATACGCCAGGGCACTCGGCCGCGAGCAACAGGGCACGCAGACGGTCATGCAGTACGAGGAGCACGCGAAACGACTCAACGCCAAGCTCCCCAACCCACGCCCGACAATCTCCGTCGTCCGTGCGACAGCCACCAACCTCCGCTACTACCAGCGCTCCAACTTCCTCGGCACGATTCTCACCGATCTCGGCTTCCCCCGGCCCGAAGGCCAGAATGTCGATGACTTCGCCCTCAACAACCAGAGCCTGGAAACGATCGGCCGCTTCGGCGGCGGTGACGTGATCGTGCTCTCGATCATCGGCGGATCGAGCAATCAGTTTGCCACGGAGTTGCAGGAAAGTCCGCTGTGGAAGGGACTGCCCGCTGTCCAGGCAAACAAGGTCCTGGTCGTGGACGACAACGTCTGGATCGCCGGACTCGGCTACAAGGCTGCGGCCCTGATCATGGACGACATCGCCCGGTACTTCAACGTCTAACCTGCGCCGCGGGATGAATCGGTCGGCGCGGCCGCACCGAGCGGATTCGACCGCCCGGCCGACGCCGCGCGACCGGCTGAATAGCAAAACCTATTGCAACATATTCGGTATCTCTAATATCGTTGATTCGGCTTGCCTCCTGAGGAGGTGGCCATGCTTGCTCAGACCAAGATGGAGCGCCTGCGCTCTTGGGACCAGGTGCACGTGATGCTTGCAGAGGAGGGACGGAGGAATGCCACACCTGATGCTTGAAGGGTCAACCAGCGGTACCAGCGTCGAGGATGTGACGCGCCGCGGTCTGATGATCAGTGCTTTCGCCACTGCGATGCTTGCTGCCTGCCGCGCTGGCCATGAGAGCGAAGGCTCGCCGCCAGAAGCGGGCTTCCCTGTCACGATCAAGCACAAGTATGGCGAGACCACGATTCAGTCAAGGCCCAAACGCGTGGCCACGGTCACGGTCGCAGACCACGACTTCCTCCTGGCCCTGGGCGTGGCGCCGGTAGGAATTCGAGATTGGTACGGGAACAAACCCTACGGCGTCTGGTCATGGGCACAGGCCGCACTTGGTGATGCTCAGCCTGCCGTCTACTCCGGACCGATCGACTTCGAACAGATTGTTTCGCTTCAGCCGGACCTCATCATCGGCATACGAAACGGAGTCACGGAAGATGAGTACCGGCTGCTCTCTGGCATCGCACCGACGATTGTCCAACCGGCCGAATTTGCCGGTCAGGTAACGCCGTGGCGGGAGATCTTCAAGCTCGTCGCCGCTTTCTGCGCGCATTCAACGAGGGCCGAGAGATCGTCGCCGACGACCTACTGAGCGGCGCCTGGTCGTACAGCAGCCCGCTGAGCCTGCCCTATGTGTTGGACACCATCGAACGGGAGATCGAGGCGGCGATCGATGGCAACCCAGCGACGAAGGTGCCTTCGGCCGTCAAGTACGGCCTCGTGCAATAGAGGCACGTCTCGTCAAGCAACCATCGCTCAGGAGCAGATGCTCATGACCGCTCGAACCGTATCCACGCCTACATCGCCCTTCACCCGCGCCGCACACGTTGAAGACGTCACGCGCCGCGGCCTCATGGTCGGTGCGCTCGCCACGGCGCTGTTCGTCGCCTGTGGAGACGATCGCAACGAGGATGCACCGCCAACCGCCTCGACCAGAACGATCACGACCAAGTACGGCACATACGACATTCCGACCGACCCTCAACGCATCGTACTCATGGAAAACCGCGTTGAGCTGGAGACCGCGGCTGCCCTTGGCCTGTCACCAATCGCCATCGGCAAGTTCTTCAGCTTCACAGGTGGTCACCACGAGTTCGTCGCGCCATGGGTGCCTTTTACCGTCTCTAACGAGCAGTTCTTCGACACATTCGAGACGGACATCGAGGCGATGCTCCAGTTGCGACCGGACCTCATTGTTAGCGGGACAACCTGGCTGGATCGAGACGATCCGTCGGCGCGGAGCTACAGCGCCCTGCGTGCCGTCGCGCCCGTCGTGCCTATCAATGTGGATCTGCCGTGGCGGGAAGCCCTCCAAGAGGTGGCCGGTTGGCTCGGCCGTGAAGACCGGCTCGCTGAGACGCTCCGTGAGTTCGACGCACTCCGTGACGGCATCAAGCAGAAGCACGCATCAAGGATTCAGCATGCGCGCGTCGCCTACGGCTCATACGAGTCACCAAATCTGTTCCTTCGGGACTTCGATGAGGCGAAGGGGCCGGCAACGAAGGCGCTGTCCGAACTCGGCGGCCACCTCTTGCCTCTGTCCGTACCAGTCGACCCGCGATTCCAAGGCAACCGCCCGATCAGCATGGAGAACCTGCGCGTCCTGGAGGAAGCGGACGCGATCCTCATCTGGGCGCCGGATCCCGTCCAACGTGCGGAGTTCATGGGAAACCCACTCTGGCCGCTCCTTCCGGCAGTACGAGCCGGCCGTGCTGTCGTTGCGCCCCAGAACGTGGGCGCCGGCTTCCTCTACACGATCATGGAGTGCCTGCGTCTCTGGGATCAGGTCTACGCCACCCTCGCGTAAATCAGGCATTTGGAGTGATGACGATGTCCCCGCAGACCAAGCTCACGAATACTTCGTACATCGATGACGTGTCTCGACGCGGATTGTTGATCGGCGCCCTGACCGCCGCTATCTTCGTCGCCTGTGGCGATGACGGCGAGAAGGATGAGGCGTCCGCGCCGGCCGCGACGACGCGCACGGTCGACACGCCACTCGGTCCCGTCGACGTGCCGGTCCGTCCCGAACGCGTCGTCGTCTTCGACCGGCGCGGCACCCTTGCCTACCTGCTTGACCTCGGCATCACGCCGGTCGGGGCGATGTCGGCGCCGACGATCTACGGATCGAAGTTCCACCCGCTGCTTCCCGGTGTTGAGAACGTCGAGGCGTTCGACTGGCAGGCGCCGGACCTCGAAAAAGTCGCGGCGATGCAACCGGATCTGATCGTCGGATACCGCAACGACGTCGAAAAGGTCTATCCCCAGCTCAGCGCGATCGCGCCGACCGTGGCCCTCGCCCTCGAACTGAACAACCCACAGAAGGAACTGACCGAGCTGGGCACGGTCTTCGGCCTGGAGGACAAGGCGACAAAGCTGACGCAGGAATTTGAGGCCGAGGTCGCGGCGGCGAAGGCGAAGGTCGGTACGCCCGGCACCGTCTCGATCATCCTGCCCCTGTTGGAGGGCGTTCGGGTCTATCGCGGCGATGACATGGCCGGTCAGATCATCCGCGCCCTCGGCAAGACGATCACGCCCGACATCAGCAAACTCGGTGCTGAGCCGTCCGTTGACATCCTCTTGATCAGCTTCGAGCAGGTGTCCGCAATCGATGGTGAGACGCTCGTCGTCCTGGCCAACCTCAGTTCAGAGTACTCCTCGATCAAAGAGAACCTCTACAACATGCCGGTCTTCAAGACGCTGCCGTCCGTCCGCGCCGGCCGGGTCGTGGAGATCGAGTCGCAGGCCAACTTTGGCACTGCCGGCCTGCGCGGCCAGCGCCAGATTCTGGACGCTCTCGTCAAGGCGTTCGCGTAACCAAGGAATCGGAGAGAGAAGACAATGGGCGACACCTCTGGCCCGACAGGCATCAATTCCATAACCCGCCGCACGTTGCTGTTCGGTGCAGCCGGTGCCGCGCTCTTGATCGCCTGTGGCGAGGGCGACGGCGAGGCAGGCGACGCGGGTACAACCGCATCCACCTCGAACGTGGCCGCATCGACCCCAGCCGCCTCAGCAACCAGTGCCGGCCCGTGGCAGTTCACCGACGATCGCGGCGTCACCATCACCCTGCCGAAGCGGCCTGAGCGAATCGTCGCGCAGGTGACGGCAGCCGCCTCGCTCTGGAACTACGGTGTTCGGCCCATGGGCGTCTTCGGCCCTCAGAAGAACGCTGACGGCAGCCAGAGCATCGAAGTGGGCAACGTCGACCTCAAGACCGTCACCAACCTGGGTGAGACACACGGCGAGATCGACTTCGAGAAGGTCGCCGGCCTGCAGCCGGACCTCATCGTCAGCCTGTACTACAGCGGCGACACGGTCTGGTACATCACGGAGGATGCAATGGCGCCGATGCAGGCGATCGCACCACTTGCCGCGATCAAGGTCCAGGACGTGCCAATCCTCTCGCCAATCACTCGGTTCGGTGAGCTGAGCGCCGCTCTTGGCGCCGACCTCAACTCGAAGGAAAACGTGGAGGCGAAGGCGGGCTTCGATGCCGCCGTGAACGACTTGAAAGCAGCCATTACCTCCAAGCCGGGGCTCAAAGTCCTCGTCGTCGCGGGAGGTACCGATACCCTCAGCGTCGCCAACCCCAGTGTCGCCACCGACTTGATCTACTTCAAGCAGCTCGGCCTCGACATCGTCCAGCCACCGGTGACGTCCTTCTGGGAGAGTCTGAGCTGGGAGCAGGCCAACCGCTACCCAGTGGATTTGATCCTGACCGACCAGCGCCCGAGTACCCTCTCGCACGCCAAGCTTATGGAAAAGGAGGTCTGGCGAAGCCTGCCCGCCGTTCAAGCGAACCAGGTCGGCGCCTGGCCCTGGAAGACCTACAGCCACCTCAGCTATACCAAGGCCCTCAAGGATCTCACGGCAGCGATCCATTCGGCTCGGGCGGATGTCGTCTAGCACATCAATAGCTGACGTCTCGGCCCTCGAAACCGTACAAAACCGGATGAACTTGATTCACCCGGTTTGCAGGGAGCGGAAGACGCGATTCGAACGCGCGACCCTCGCCTTGGTAAGGCGATGCTCTACCGCTGAGCTACTTCCGCAATGCAATCTGTTATCGACTTGTGTCCGGCCGATGGGAGAGGAGGCGTACACTAGGATGGCAGAGAGGCTGCCCAGCGTTACGTACCGACAGATCCAGCGAGCAATCGAACGTGATGGATGGCAGCTCGCACGACGCGGAAGTCGCCACGACATCTACACTCATGACAGCAAGCCGGGAATCGTTCCCCTCCTTCGTCACCCAACCCAAACCGCGAAGGAAGGGACACTGCGGTCGATCATCGCCCAAGCGGGCCTGACACCAGAGAGCTTTCGGAGGCTGCTGTGAAACGGTACACGATTCTTCTGACGCCCGATCTGGAGCACGGTGGTTACGTGGTCTCCGTGCCGATGCTGCCCGGATGCGTGACACAGGCTGAATCGGTGGAGGAGGCAATCGAGAACGCGAAAGACGTGATCTCGCTCTTCTTGGAAGAAATGGCTGCTCGCGGTGAGTTCATTCCTCAGGAGCAGGAGACGCCGCATCTCATCCCTGTTGACGTTGACGTCGAGACGGCTGCATCAGTTGGTTAGGTCAACAGTTCAGTTCAGCTTCTGAAATACACAAAACCGGGCGAAATTGGTTCACCCGGTTTTTGAGGGAGCGGAAGACGCGATTCGAACGCGCGACCCTCGCCTTGGCAAGGCGATGCTCTACCGCTGAGCTACTTCCGCAATGCGCCCTCGTATCATAGCGCACCGGCATCTCATCAACAAGATCGGCGACTCGTCAGTGCCGCTGAGCAATCTAGTGCTGTGACACCTCGCCGTTGACCGCCCGTTCCTCTCGACTCTATCGTCAAGGCGGAACTCATCGCCTGCAGTATCAGAAGGTATGCCGAGTCCATGCCGCAACCAAATAGGCCACATGGAGGAACAATCGAGGAATACAACCAAAATCGCGGGCTACCTCAGATTCGCCCCATCGAAACAACCAGACGATCCAGATTCACTCCCGCGCACCTTGAAAAATTCAATATCAACCTAGGCGTCTGCGCTGAGTGTCGCCGTCATCACCACCGGCTCGGCGCGAATGCCGCGCCGGCCCTCGACCTCGCCGCGCAATTGACCGCAACCGGCGGCGATGTCGATCCCCTTCTCCACGCGCACGGTCGTGTTGATGCCGCGCTCTTGCAACACGCGCTGAAACGCAAGCACCCGCGACCGGCGCGAACGCGGTGTGTTCGCGTTCGCCGTCGGATTCACTGGGATCAGATTGACATGACAGGGAACGCCCGACAGCAGGCCAGCCAGCGCCTCCGCCTGCTCCGGATGGTCGTTCTCCTGGTCCACCAGCGCATACTCGACGCTGAATCGACGCCCGGTCGCGTCCGACCACTCCCGCGCCGCGCCGATGATCTCGCGGACGCTGTTCCGCGCCGTCGGCACCAGCCGCCGCCGCTGCTCGTCGTCCGGTGTATGGAGGGAGATCGCTAGTCCGACCTGAAGTCCCTCCCGCGCGAAGCGGCGGATCATCGGCACCAGCCCAACCGTCGAGAGCGTCATACGACGCTGACCCAGTGCAAAGCCATCGGGGTCGGCCAGCGTGCGGATCGCATGCATCGTCTGGTCGTAATTCGCCAGCGGTTCACCCATTCCCATAAAGACCAGGTTGGTCAGATGGCCGCCCTCCGCCCGCAGCAGTCGTGCCATCTGCACCACCTGTCCCACGATCTCCCCGCTGGTCAGGTTGCGGACAAACCCCTGCTGGCCGGTCGCACAGAACACGCACGCCATCGCGCAGCCGGCCTGCGTGGAGACGCACACCGTGGCCCGCCCCCGACCGTGCTCGCTCGCCGCATACTCCATCAGCACCGTCTCGATCGATTGGCCATCGGCCAGCCGGAATAACGCTTTCCGCGTCGATCCATCCGCCGAACGAACCAGCACATCATGCTCCATCGCCTCGATTCGATAGGCTGCGGCAAGCTGGCGACGGAGGTCCGACGGAACGTTCGTCATCTCATCGAACGACGAAGCGAGGCGATGATAGAGCCATCCCCAAATCTGACCAGCGCGATAGGCGGGTTGATCCCACTCGCCGAGTTGTGCGGCAAGCTGCTCGCGGGACAGATCGTAGATCGAAGGAATAGACATTGGCGTCAACAGAAAAAACGAGCGCCGCAATCGGGCGCCCGGCACAGCGAAGGACGGATGCCTCACTATTCTACCACGTCGCCGAGCCGGCTGCCCGTCAGTGCCCGCTCGCCACGAAGGAACTCCTCCGCATACATCGATCGCTTTCCCGACCGCTGCACCCTCAGCGGAAGCAGATACCCATCGCCGGTCACCACGGCGAACGCCGGCCGTGGCCGTTCGGCCGGCACCCGCTCGGCCGCGCCCCATGGTAGCGAGACCACCGTCCCCGGCGGCTCGACCGCGTATCCGGTCAACGGCCATGCCTCCTCAATCTTGAGCTGGCTCGCGCTGTAAGCGGTGATCGCGCCCGGCCAGGGAGTATAGGCCCGCACCTGACGCCAGATCTGAACTGCCGGCCGGCTCCAGTCGATCTGCCCCGCCCCTTTGTCGATGCGTGGCGCATAGGTCGCATGGGCGCCATCTTGTGCCGTGGCCTCGATGCTTCCCTCAATCCAACCTGGGATCGTCTCGACGAGGAGCGTCGCACCGATCTCGGCGAGCCGTGCGGTCAATGAACCGCCGCTGTCGTGGTCTTCGATCGGCGTCGACCGCATCGCCAGCACCGGACCGGTATCCAGTCCTTCGTCGAGCAGCATGACGCTCGCGCCGGTCTGCGCGTCTCCGGCCAGGATCGCCGCCGTCACCGGCGAGGCGCCGCGCCAGCGCGGCAGCAGCGAGGCATGGACATTGAGCACCCCGCGCGCCGGCAGGTCGAGCACGTTCCGCCGAAGGATCTGCCCGAACGCCGCCACGACGATCAACTCCGGCCGCAGCGCCGCCAGTTCTGCGACCGCTTCGGTTCTACGCAGGCTCGATGGTTGAAGCACCGGCACCTGCAGGCGCTGTGCCGCGATCTTCACGGCGGGCGGCACGACCTTTCGACCGCGCCCGGCCTGGCGGTCCGGTTGCGTCACGACCCCAATGATCTCGTGGCCCGCCTCAATCAAAGCCTCCAGCGACGGTACCGCAAAATCCGGCGATCCCATGAACACGATGCGCGTCATAGTGGCAGCGTACCGATCAGCGCCGGATTGGCAAAGACATCAGCAGCGGATTACTCATCACTCGCTTCCACCCACACGTCTTGTCCCATTCGAATACCCAGGCGTGCCGCCGCGTCGCCGCTGACCTCCGCAATCTCCACATAGCCGTTGCTCCCCACCAGCGCGACGAGCCCCGATCCATCGCCGAACGTCCGGACGAACGTCTCGATACGGTGCCTGCCGACCCGCATCGCCCACGGTGCCGATGGTATCTGCGAGGCGTGAACCGTTGTCACCGCGTTGCCGAACCGGTCGATGTGGACCACCCGTCCGCAGAGACGACCGTGACCTTGACGACGTGCGAGAAATCGCGGCAGCGCGATCATCTGGTCGACTCGACTGCCGATCTCGCCGAACGGCGTGCCGATCGCCAGGCGCGCGGCCGCAACGGCAAAGAGGTCACGGCCGTGAAAGGTCGGTGACACAACCCGCTCGCTCGAGAAGTCGAGCGCGACCGCTTCAACCCCAGGAGGGAGCGCGATCGCGACAACGCGATCGGGCCGCTCGTCCTGCGGCACGGCACAGGAGAGCAGACCGTTGTCCGGCCCGACGAAGTATTGCCCGCGCCCGCCGGTTCGCGTGTGGATCGCCAATGCTCGTCGCCGCGTGCCGACGCCAGGATCGACCACCGCGACGTGAATCGCGCCGACAGGAACATGCTCGACCGCTGTTTCGAGCAGAAAGGCTCCCT
Organism: Dehalococcoidia bacterium; assembly: GCA_050184225.1. Taxonomy (GTDB): domain Bacteria; phylum Chloroflexota; class Dehalococcoidia; order CAUJGQ01; family CAUJGQ01; genus JBFXAN01. The sequence goes on from JBFXAN010000005.1 coordinate 16,532, forward strand.
GCTCGATCTGTTGGGGTCGAACCGCGTGAGTCAGGTCGATCACCCGTGCTGTCGGTGCAATGCCAGCAATGACACCCTTCATCTGTCCGACATAGGTGTCGTCCGTCCCGAAGTCGGTGAGCAGCGTGATCAACGGGATCATGAGCCGTCGTGCCTATGGGCTGTGGCGTGTGTTCGTGAACCAGCGGCGAACATCGGTAAAGCGGGCGCTGGCATCCGGTCCGGACGCGGGCAAAGACAGCCGGAACTCCTCCCGAACGGCATAGCGCACGATCTCGGTAAAGAGGACGATGCTCGGCGCCAGTTCGCGGAATCGCGTCTGGAACGTGCGATAGCGCTCGCGCCGCTGCTCCTCCGAGCCAAGCACCCGGCCCTCGACCAGCAGCGCGTCCGACTGCTCATCGGCGAAGTTCGCCGGATTGCCACCTGGCTCGCCGCGCAACGAGGAATGCCAGGCGGTGAAGGGATCGGGGTCGAAACCAGGATCCCAGCCGATCAGGGCCGCCTCATATCGGCGCGGGTTGAGAAAGTCGTCGAGCAATGCCTGGCTTTGCGCGGGGGCCACGGTCACACGCGCGCCGATCTGCGACCAGGTGTCCGCTAGGACGCCGGCAATGCCGGTCCAGACCGGCTCGTCGGTGGTCACCAGCGTGAACCGCAATTCCGTGGTTCCTCGCTGCAAGACGCCGTCCGGTCCGGGTGTCCATCCCGCGCTTTCAAGAAGTTGGCGGGCCAGGTCAAGGTCGGGCGGCGGCGGCTCCTGGCCGTCATGTGCCCAGGAGCCGGGGGCAAACGGTACATCCGTGGGCGCGCCGCGGCCGCCGAGCGTCTTCGCGACGAGTGCCCGCCGGTCTACCGCCAGCGACAGCGCCCGACGCACGGTGTCGGTGGCAAAGAGCGGCGCGTCGTTGTTGAGCATCACGGCCACGTATGCCTGCTCGCTCAGCGGATAGGTGACACGATCGCCGGTGACGCCCGCCGCACCGAGCACCGTCGCATCGGCGCCCTCACGATCCGCGTCGATCCGCAACTCGATCCCCTCCAGGTACGGCGCTCCGAGATGATACCGGTCGTATCGGGCCAGCTCCGCCCGATCGCCGTCGAGCGATTGGAGCCGGAACGGGCCGTTACCCACCGGCCGCTGGTTGAACGTGACTGTCGCCAGGTCGGCCGGTGTCAAGTCCCGGAGCAGATGCTCCGGTAAGAGGCCGAACCCGGCATATGCTGGCAGCGGCGCGTAGGGGGCGGGAAGATCGACCCGAACCCGCCGCGCGTCCACTCGGCTGACCGTTGCCGGCCGCCAGACATCGGCCAGCCGCTGGTCGGCAACGGCGCCGGCCTGAATCAGCTTGATCGTGAAGAGAACGTCCTCAACCCGGACCGGCGCGCCGTCGTGCCACGACAGGTCACGGCGGAGGGCAAATGTGAAGCTCCGGCCATCATTCGACACGTCCCACGCTTCGGCGACATCGGGAAGCGCCTCGCCGCCTGGGCCTGGACGGGTCAGGCCGGAGAAGACCAGCGCCGCCAGATCGCGCTCAGCCGGCGTGACGGCCAGCAGTGGATTCACGCGCTCCACCGGGCCGATGGACGATTCGACCAGCGTGCCGCCTTCGGCGGGCACGAGCTGCCCGTCGTTCCGCCTCGTTGCCAAGAGCACGAAGGCGAGCAACCCGACGACGGCCAGCACCGCGATGAGGAGCCCTCGGCTTTGAAAAGCGGATCGAGAGAGACGCCGGGCCATAACGGCTACTGCGCGACGCGAACGCTAAGCAGCGAGATCGCGATAAAGGCGACCGCGAGGACGATCGTGAGATTGAAAAGGGTGCGCTCCACACCCCGTCGGGTCCGGAAGACCGAGGTGGTCTGACCGCCGAGCGCCGAGCCAAATCCGGACCCCTTCGCCTGCAGCGTGAGCACGATGATCAGCGCGATCGAGATCAGGATCTGGACAATGTTGAAGGCGGTTTCAAGTGACATTCGGGGATTCCTGCGCGCTCGTTCTGCATCCGGAGATTAGGAACCGGAGATGACAGCCTGTGGCAGCCGGTTGGCCGGCTCTCGATCATAGTACAGACGGATCAAACCGGCAGCAAGCTTGGCCGGGTCGTGATGGTAGCGTTTGTCCTCGCGGACGACATCTTCCTGTACCACACGGATATGTGGAATGCGGTGGGGATCGACGGCGACCGCGCGGGACATCCATTCCTCCGGCAACGTGTCGGCGACGTTGCTGTTCGCGAAGACGTAATCGACCAACCCTCGGCCGACGTGTGTTTCGATCGCGCTGATGTGGTCCGCCACGCTGAAACCATCGGTCTCGCCGTGCTGCGTGGCGACGTTGGAGACATAGACTTTGACCGCGTGGGAGACACGAATCGCATCGCGGATCTCTCGCACCAGCAGATTGGGAAGCACACTCGTGTAGAGCGAGCCGGGACCGATCACGATCATGTCGGCCAGACGGATCGCGTCGACCGCCTCCGGGTAGGCGTGGGCGTGCTCGGGACGAATGTAGAGCTGATCGATGCGCTTACCCTGGTGGGTGATGTTGGATTCGCCCCAGACGACGCCACCGTCGTCGAACTTGGCGCCGAGCTGCACGTCGGCGGTGGTCGAGGGGACGATCTGGCCGCGAACGGCGAGGACGCGGCTGGTGGCGCGCACCGCCTCTTCGAAGTTGCCCCCCATCAGATCGGTGAGCGCGGCGATGAAGAGGTTGCCAAATGAGTGACCGCCGAGGCCGGTCCCCTTCTCGAAGCGATACTGAAAGAGGGAGCGCATCAACGGCTCTGTCTCGGCCAGCGCGGCGATGCAGTTGCGCACATCGCCGGGCGGCAGCATGCCCATGTCTTCGCGCAGGCGACCGGAGGAGCCGCCGTCGTCGCCGACGGTCACCACGGCGGTGAGGTTGCCCGTGTGTTCTTTGAGTCCGAGGAGCAACTGCGAGAGACCGGTGCCGCCGCCGATCGCGACGATGCGCGGTCCTCGGCTGCGGAAGCGGGCGTTGTAGACCAGGTCAACCATCCGGTCGGTGCGGCCCGGCAGCATGACGGCGGAGAGCAGCGATCGATTCAGGTGCCAGACGGCGAAGAAGATCATGCCGAGCGACACGCACATGAAGAGGATGCCGCGCACGAACCGCGGGAAGAATTGGAGCGTCAGGTAGTAAAAGGCGCCGGGGAAGGTATAGGTGACGTACACCTCGCGCAGCAGATAGGCAATGCCGAGGCCCATCACCGCGACGCCGAGCAACAGCAGGGCGAGCCAGCGCTTGACATGCATGCCCGGATAGAGCCACTTGAGCACGCTGCGGTCCGGCCGGCCGAACGCGCGCATCGAGCGGAGTGAGCCGTTTCGCCTCGGTGACCCCGATGCCATTACGCGGACTCCAGCTTCGACTGGAGCAGCGCGCGCACGCGATCGGCGGCATATCGCCCCTTGGTTTCCCCCATCACCCGCCCGATCAGCGCCTGAATCGCGGTGGACTTTCCCCCGCGGTAGTCAGCCACCGGTTTGGGATTGCTCGCAATCACGCGGTCGACGATGCTCTCAAGCTCTGAGTCGTCACCGGTTTGGGAAAGGCCGAGGCCGGCCGCTACCTGCTCCGGGGCGGCGCCGGTGCGATACATCTGCTCGAAGACGGACTTTGCCGCCGTCGACGTCAGCGTCCCGGACTCGACCATCGTCACCAGGGCGGCCAGCGCCGCCGGGGTGATGGCTACGTCCTCGATGTCCTTGCCGTCCGCGTTCTGGAACCGCGCCATTTCGCCGAGCATCCAGTTGGCCACGGCCTTCGCCCGCTTTGCCGGATCATCGGTGGCGCCAGCGGCACGTTCGAAGTAGGCGGCACGGGGCGCTGTCTCGGCGAGGAGGCCGGCGTCATAGGCGTTGAGGCCGTACTGCTCCATGAGACGGTGTTTCCGCGCCTCCGGCAGCTCCGGCAGCCGCGCGCGCAGCGACTCGACCCACGCGCGCGTCAGCGTGAACGGCGGCAGGTCCGGCTCGGGGAAATAGCGATAGTCGTGGGCGAACTCCTTGCTCCGCTGGCTGACCGTGCGGCCCTCGGTGTCGAGCCAGCCGCGGGTTTCCTGGCCGATCGTCTGACCGCTGTCCAGGGCGGCGGCCTGGCGCTCAACCTCGAACTTGAGCGCCCGCTCGACCGAGCGAAAGCTGTTCATGTTCTTGATCTCGACCTTGGTGCCGAAGGCGCTCGCGCCGCGGCGTCGCAGCGAGACGTTGGCATCACAGCGGAAGTTGCCCTCTTCCATGTTGGCCTTGCTGACGCCGATCGCGCGGAGGATGCCGCGTAGCTTGACCAGATACTCGCGCGCCTCCTCCGGCGAGCGCATGTCCGGCTCGGAGACGATCTCCATCAGGGGCACGCCGGAGCGGTTGATGTCGACCAGGCTGTAGCCGTCGCCGAAGGACTCGTCTTCGTGACGCATCCGCGCTGTGTCCTCTTCGAGGTGTACGCGGGTGATGCCGACCCGCTTCGGCTCGCCGTCGACCTCGACCTCAAGCCAGCCGTTGACGCAGAAGGGTAAATCGTACTGGGAGATCTGATAGCCCTTCATCAGGTCGGGGTAGTGGTAGTTCTTGCGGTCGAACTTGGCGTGTTCGGGGATCTCGCAGTTGAGGGCGAGGCCGGTCATCACCGTGTTCTCGACGGCGAGCCGGTTGGCGACGGGCATCGTTCCGGGCATCCCCAGACAGATCGGGCAAAGGTGCGTGTTTTCCGGCGCGCCACTCTCGTCCGAGCTACAACCACAGAACATTTTGGATTGGGTGAGGATCTGGCAATGGACTTCGAGGCCGATGACGGTCTCGTAGTCGACGGCAGTCTGTGTCATGTGCGTGCTCCGAGGTCAGTATACCCGGCGCTGAGGGCGGATGGTTGATGTTGAATTTTTTCCGCGGCGGCGATCAGATTCGATTTCTCTGGTTGTTTCAGTGCTCTAGGTTCGGCGGACCGGCCGCATGTTGGTTGTTCTGCATGGTTGTTCCTCTTGGCGGCTCGGGCAGCTCGCAGCGTGATTCGATCAGCCGGCCGATGCGGGTGCCGATCCCACCGCGATGACCGTACCGGCAGAGTCGCCGCGAGTCTAGCGAACGTGTGTTCTGGCGGTCAACGGCGAAGCGTCACTGCGGCCGCAGAGCGGCGGCGATGTCGCCGAAGAACTGGGCGCGGTTGATGACGAGGTCACAGCCGGCGGCGCGGGCGGCACGGGCCTGGTCCGGGTCGGTGTGGCGATAGACGGCGATGATCCGGGCAGCGGGGTTCGACTGCCGCAGCTGTTGGACCGCAGCGACTGGAGGGAGCGGCGACGAGGCAACGTCGATGACGACGATGTCGGCGGACGTGCCGTCGATCGCGGCGGCGGACTCGGCGGTCACCGATACGAATCCCAGTGCCGTCGCGGTGTCCGCGATGCGCACCGAGCTCATGAGGTCCGTCGATATGACAAGGAGGGAGGGATGTGCAGTCATCAGTCATATCGGATCGGGTAGGGGGAGGGGGACTCGAACCCCCACGTCTCTCGACCCGGCATTTTATGTGCCGTGCGTCTGCCGTTCCGCCATCCCCCCGAGCGGCGGCAATCGGCAATGGGCAGTCGGCAATCGAGATACGCGCTCACCATTGCCGACTGCCCATTGCCGATTGCCGCTGTCTTGGAGGCGCCGACCGGATTCGAACCGGTGATCAGGGTTTTGCAGACCCATGCCTTACCACTTGGCCACGGCGCCGAACCAACAGGTAGCTGTTAGCGATTAGCCCGTAGCCGTTAGCGGATTGCTCTCAGCTTCCGGAACCATATGGTTACGAGGCTGGACCTGACCGCTCATGGCTAACGGCTAATCGCTAACAGCGTTCCTTGGTGCCGAGGATGAGATTTGAACTCATACGCCTTGCGGCACCGCCCCCTCAAGACGGCGTGTCTGCCTATTCCACCACCTCGGCAAGTGGCGTGCACCTATACTTGAGTATACCAAGCGTGGCGCACGATCAACCGCCGGCTGTGGACGGCGGTTCGGCAGGAGTGGAGGGACTCGAACCCCCGACCGGCGGTTTTGGAGACCGCTGCTCTTCCAGCTGAGCTACACTCCTCGGCAGCATTTGGACTTCTAGTATAGCAGGTCCCCGGCGGCAATCGGCAATGGGCGGTCGGCAGTAGGGTTCCGCACTCACCACTGCCGACTGCCCATTGCCGATTGCCGCCGAAGGAGCGGAGCCGAGGCACCGCTCCTTCGGCTATCTGCTGCCGCGCAGGCGGGGGTCGAGCACATCGCGGAGGGCGTCGCCGAGCATATTGAAGCCGAAGACGGCGAGCGCGATCGCGAGGCCGGGCCAGACGCTGAGCAGTGGCTCGCGGGTGATGAACGCGCGGCCGATGCCGCTCAGCATACCGCCCCACGCCGGCACCGGTGGCGGAATGCCAAAGCCGAGGAAGCTCAAGGAGGATTCGGCGAGGATGGCCGCGCCAAGCTGCACGGTGGTGAGGATGAGGAGCGTTGGAAAGATGTTCGGCAGGATGTAGCGGAGGAGAATGCGGCTGTCGGTCGCGCCGATGGCCCGCGCCGCCTCAATGTACTGGTTGTTCTTGATCGAGATCACCGAACCGCGCACCACCCGGCTGGCGCCGAAGGAGAAGAGGATGCCGAGCGCGATCACGATGTACAGACCGCGTTGCGCCGATGGGTCGAGCGAAACCGGCCCGATAGCCAGCGCTTCCTCCGGTCGCGGGAACAAGGCGGTGAAGGTGATCAGGAGGATCAGGTTCGGGAAGGCGATCAAGATGTCGACGAACCGTTGAATGACGAGGTCGACTCCCTTGCCATAGAAGCCGGTGACAATGCCGACGGTGCTCGCCAGCAGTCCGGCGACGAAGACAACGCCAAAGCCGACCAGGACGGAGACGCGCGCGCCGTAGACGATGCGGCTGAAGATGTCGCGGCCGAGGTCGTCGGTGCCGAGGAAGTGCTCGGCAGAGGGCTTTTGGAAGCGATTGCGGATGTTCTGCTGTTCGAACGAATGGGTGGCGATCAGGGGCGCGAAGATCGCCGAGATGAAGAGGATGGCGACGATCACCAATCCGATCCCGCCCAGGGGTTTGCGCCGCATGAACTTCCAGACCGCGAGGGCAGGGCCGAGGATCGGTCCCCGGTTCGCACGCGGTCGAAGGGTCTCTAACGAGCCGGCCTGTGTTGTCGCGCTCATTGGTTCCTCCTACGAATAGCGCACGCGCGGATCGAGAACCGAGTAGCTCACGTCCACCACGACGTTTGTGAGTACGACCACCGTGGCGATGACGAGGTTGACGCCCTGGATGATCGGGTAGTCACGCTGGTTGATCGCGGTCACCAGATAGCGGCCGATGCCTGGCACGTTGAAGATCGTCTCGACGATGACCGATCCACCGACGAGGATCGGTACCTGCAGACCGATCACCGTGATTACGGGAATGAAGGCATTGCGGATTGCATGGCGGGCGATGATCGTCCGCTCTTTGAGACCCTTCGACCAGGCGGTCCGAATGTAGTCCTGGCGCATGACTTCCAGCATCTGCGTGCGCGAGAGGCGCATGACCGTGCCGGAGAGCGCCGCACCGAGCAACAGGGCCGGAATCAGGGTGATCGTCAGATTCTCAGATGGGGATTCCAGGAATGACTTGTACGTGAGCGGCGGCGCCCAGCCGAAGTACTTGCCGCCGTAGGCGATGATCAGCGTCCCCAGCCAGAAGGACGGCAGCGAGAGCCACGCGATCGCCGAGCTGCGGGCGATGTAGTCGATGAAGGAATCCTGCCGGATCGCCGAGATGATGCCGATCGGCAGGGCGATGAGCAGGCCGATGATCATCGCCATGATGCCAAGCTGCATGGTCACGGGCAGGCGCGTCTTGATGTCGTCCATCACCGATCGGCGGTTCTGGAAGCCTTCGCCCAGGTCGCCCTGGAAGACGCCGCCGATCCAATCGGCGTATTGCACCGGCCAGGGCCGATCGAGTCCCAGCGATTCTTCGATCGCGGCCGACTGCTCCTCCGTACATCCCTCGGCGCAGAACGCTGCTGCTGCGCCGCCAGGAATGAAACGGACCAGCAACGAGACAAAGATCGTGACACCCAACAACGTGGGTATCACCAGCAGCAAACGCTGGAGTATATACCGCCCCATGGACCTCTCCGCTCCCTTGTTTCTACCTGGGCAACCAGTTTTCGATGTGGATTGTGTGTTCCGCTAGTGTCGTTTCCTCGTTTATCCAGAATACCTGTAATCGACTGGTCGGGACACGATTGCCGGATGAATCACTCGCCGGAACCACGGACCAGACGTACCACCAACCACCTGTTCGGTTAGATGTACCGCGTTTGCCGTCTTTGAGGGAAGCCTAATTTCGACCAATCCAAGCACACGATCCGGGGTCAGCCTTCCCACAGACGGCATCACACCGGAATATGCTCTCCAGCCGGCAGACGTGCGGGATGATACCATGCATCATCGCCGGCCATCGACACCCGCTCCTGTACGTCCGCTCGGCGGATGAATACCCTGGTACTATCGCGCTGGCGCCGCATATGCTCGAACGCCTGTCAGGTTCCGATATGGTCAAGTGATAGTCAGTGTAGAGAAGCGCAAACAATTCGACAAGGCTGAGCGATCGCTCAGGTTGAGACGAGGCTTGACTGGTCCAGCGCGATGAATCCCGCCACTCGTCTGCTTGCTCCTGCCGCAATCGTAATCGCCCTGCTCATGCTCGCGGCGGCCTGCGAATCGCCTCAGCCGGCGCCGCCCTCCACGACTTCTCCCGTGGCGGATGAGATCGCCCGCTCGACGACACCGGAACCAGCGCGCACCGTCGCGGCGTACGGTGGCGCGGACGAGGCTCAGGCAGCACCGGCCGTGGAACCAACGGCGCCGCCCGCCGAACCGAACCAGGCCGAAGCTGGCCCGTCCCTCTGTCCGGCCTTTCAGGAAGGTTTCGTGCCTCCGCCGGTCCAGGCACGCAGTCCGGCGCCACCCGCGATCGGGGCGATGGCGGCGGTCGTGATCGACGCGGAGTCCGGCATGGTGCTCTGGGGACGCGACGAACACCGGGCGCTGCAACCGGCGAGCGTCACCAAGATCCTGACGGCGCTGATCGCGATCGAACGCGGCAATCTCGACGACGTCATTCCGGTCACGTTAGAGCAGCGGCTTTTGAACCGGGGCACGCGGATGGGCCTGGTGACCGGCGATTGGTTCACACTGCGCGATCTCCTTTACGGATTGATGTTGCCGTCCGGCAACGATGCCGCCGCCGTGATCGCCGATCACATTGCCGGCAGCGAAGCGGCGTTCGCCGGAATGATGAACCAGCGCATGTGCGAGTTGGGTCTCGTCGAAAGCCGCTTCATCAACGCGAGCGGGTTGGGCCGGACCGAGCACAATCTGGCGTCGGCGTTCGACCTCGCACAGGTCGCACGCGTGGCGTTGCAATATCCCGCGTTCCGCGAGCTGTCGGCGGCGCGTGTCTGGACGGCAACCGGCTCCCGCACGATCGCGATGCGCAATCTGAACGAGCTCGTCGGATCGTTCGCCGGAGCGGACGGCGTCAAGATCGGCTGGACGCCGGGCGCCGGGAACACGATCGTCGCCTCGGCGACGCGGAACGGCCATCGGGTGATCGTCGCGCTGTTGAACACGCCCAATCGTGCCGCTGAGAGCGCGGCGCTGCTGGAATGGGCGTTCGCCACCTATCGATGGCCGGCTTGAGCGCGGCCATGCTCAGGCGATCTGTGCCGGGGCGGGCCAGACGCCGTCTTTGAGATAGCGGGCGGCGGCGATGGCGGCGGTTGCACCATCGCCCGCACTGGTCACCAGCTGGCGGGCCGAGTGCTGGCGGATGTCGCCGGCGGCGAAGACGCCCGGAACGGACGAGCGCATCCACGGATCGACCGGGATATGTCCCGCCGCGTCGAGCGGGAGGACATCGCGGAAGGGCGACGTATTCGGTTGCAGCCCGACGTAGATGAAGATGCCGCCGCACTCGATCGACTCCTCTGACGTTCCGTCACGGATTGCCCGCACCCGCTCGACCGTGTCTCCACCCTCGATCGCCGCCAGTTCGGTCTGCCACCGGACGTGGATCTTCGGATGGGAGAGGGCCTGCTCCGCGATCGCCGGCGCCGCACGCAACCGATCGCCCCGCACCACCAGCGTGATCGAGGAGACGACCGTGGCGAGGTATAGTGCTTCGTCGATCGCCGAGTCGCCGCCGCCGACGACCACCACGGGCTGGTCGCGGAAGAAATCGGCGTCACAGACGGCGCAGTAGGAGACGCCCCGGCCCTCAAACTGCTCCTCGCCGGGACAACCGAGGCGGGCGATCGAGGAGCCGGCCGCCACGATCACGGCACGGGCGCGGAACCCTTCGCCGTCGGTGTTGAGGACGTGCGCGCCGCCCTCGCTGCCGAGCGACTGCACATCGGCGTATTCGATGCGAAGCCCCAGATCGATCGCCTGCTCCGCGATCTGCGGTCCCAGCTCGTACCCCTTGATGCCTCGTGGGAAACCGGGATAGTTGTGGATCGCGTCGGCGTTGACGATCTGGCCGCCGGTGCCCATCCGCTCGACCAGCACCGCGTCGAGGCGATGCCAGGCAGCGTACAGGCCCGCCGTCAGTCCGGCGACGCCGCCGCCGATGATTGCCAGATCGACGTCCACCACCGCGTCACGCCTCCTCGGAGTTGAATATGACCCGGTCAGTCTAACAAATTGACATCACCGATCATGGCTGCCTACGATCGGCGCACCCGCGAGCCAGCCTGATCGCAACGATGGAGGGAGCAATGGCCACTATCAAGGTCTACGAACCGACCGCCGAATCGAGCATTCGCGGATCGTCTCTGGCGCCCCGGTTGCCCGATCTATCCGGCCGGGTCGCCGGCATCCTCGACAATGGCAAGGCGAACGCCGCCGTGCTGATGAAGGCGATCGTCCAGCAGATGCGCGAGGAGCACGGTGTCTGTGATGTGGTCGTCCGCACCAAGCCGGTGGCCGGGCCGGCATCGGCGGAGACCGTACGCGTGCTCAAGGAGCAGACCGACTTCGTCCTCGTCGGCAGCGCCGATTGAGGTTCCTGCACCGCCTGGAGTGTCCAGGCAGCGATCGTGCTCGAAAAGGAAGGAATCCCGACGGTGGTCGTCGGCACGGACGAGTTTCTCCAACTGGCACAGCTAGAGTGCAAGGCGCGTGGGATGCCGGATCTCCGTCTCGCGATCACGCACCACCCGATCGGCGGACTCAAACCGGAGCAGGTTGCGGTCAAGGCCGATGCGATGATCGACGCGGCGGTGACGGGGGTGACGGACCCCTCCCCCCGCTGACGCGCGGAGAGGGGAGCCTCGCCGGGTCTGGGATACCAACACAAGCCATCACACGGTCTGACTATCGCGAGGACGACGCTGGCACTGCCGTCAGATCAGGACTCCCCTCTCCGCGCGTCAGCGGGGGGAGGGGTCGGGGGAGGGGTTCGATGACATCCGCACGCTTGATTGAGATTGAAGATTCGTTCGTTGAGATCAATGACACGTTCTATGAACGCGGCTGGACGGATGGGTTGCCGATCGTGCCGCCCACGGAGGCGGCGGTTGCGGCGATGCTGGCGGGCAGTGGCCGCGATCGGGATGAGGTCGTCGGGATCCTCGCGCCGCGGCAGGGGGAGGCGACGGTCGAGAAGGTGGCGATCAACGCCGTGATGGCCGGGTGTCAGCCGGAGTATCTGCCCGTGGTGCTCGCGGCGGTCGAAGCGGTGGCCGATCCTGCGTTCAACCTGGACGGCGTGCAGGCGACGACGCATCCGGTTGCGCCGCTGATCGTCGTGAACGGACCAATCGCGCGGCGGCTGGCGATCAATAGCGGCTATAACTGCTTCGGACAGGGCTTTCGCGCCAACGCGACGATCGGCCGGGCATTGCGCCTGGTGTTGATGAACATCGGCGGCGGCATTCCCGGCAGCGGCGACCGCTCGACCCAGGGCAGCCCCAGCAAGTTTGCCTACTGTGTCGCCGAGAACGAGACGGCGAACCCGTGGGGGCCGCTGCACCTCGAACGCGGTTATTCGTCCGACACCAGCACCGTGACCGTGATCGGTTGCGAGGCGCCCCACAACATTCAGGACCACTACAGCAACACCGGACTCGGCGTCTTGCAAAATGTTGCCGGAGCGATGGGACAGGCCGGGTCGAACAACCTGCTCCGCCACGGCAATCCGCTGCTCAGCCTGGGTCCAGAGCACGCGGCGACGATCGCGGCCGACGGGTACGACAAAGCGTCGATCCGTGAGTACGTCTTCGAGCACGCCCGCTATCCGATCGATCGGCTCAGTCCGGAATACGGCGAGGTGCTGCGGGCGATGAACCGCGACGAGGTTGCCGCGAGGATCATCGAGCGCCCGGAGGATCTGCTCGTGATCGTGGCGGGCGGATCGGGCAAGCACTCGTGCTGGCACCCGACGTTCGGGGGGTATACGAAGCCGGTGACCAAGGTGGTGTGATGAAGGAATCGCCCTCACCCCCGGCCCCTCTCCCGTCGTGACGGGAGAGGGGAGCTTGGTCTGACCATGAGCATCAGCATATCGATCGGTCAGACGGTGCCTGGGTGCGAGTTGGCGGTCACGGTTGATTCAGGCTCCCCTCTCTCGCTCCGGCGGGAGAGGGGCTGGGGGTGAGGGCCGGCTTGCCGGGTCCGTTAGCTCACCACGTTCCCCAATGCTTCCTCCAATTCACTAAGTGACACCGGGCCTTCGAACTTGTCGGTGATCGTGCCGTTGCGGTCGAGGATGAAGATGTATGGCTCGCTTTGGAGCTTCCATTCGCGGACAGAGTCGGCGACGACTTTGTTGATCGGGTCTTTGTAGATCTCGACGTGGATCAGGGCGGCCTTGTCGCCGTACTCCGGGATCAGCTTCTTGACCAGTTCATAGGTGGGGCCGCAGAAACGAGTGGAGCAGTAGCCGGGGGTGACGAAGGCGACGAGGGCGGGCTTGCCGGCGGCGATCGCGTCGGCCACGCTTTCTTGATGCAGCGCGGCGACCGGTTCCACCGCCGAGTCAATCTCGGTGAGATTCTTCACATCGGCAGCGGTCGGGTTGTCGGTGCGCGGAGCCTGGGAGCCGACGGCGGGCGAGGTCGATTGTGGCTGGACATCGAAGCGGGTCGCGACTTTGCCCGCTTGGCCGTCTCGGGTCATGAAGGTCGCTTCTACGCCCCAGGGACCGGCTTGGTCGAAGGTGGCATGCGTGACGTAGACGCCGACATCGGCCTCGACGTTGGCGTGCGGGTGGACCGAACCGTCGGCGTGGCGATGCTCGATGATGCCGGTGACGCCGGCGTCTCGCGCCGGGGCGATGAAGGTGGCGTCGGCCTCGGATTTGAGCGTTCCCTGGTCGCCCTGGAGCGTGAAGAAGCGGAGGTGGACCTTGGCGTCCGGGACCGGCTGTCCGGTTGCGTTGTCGATGATGCCGAGGACGAAGCGGTTCTCGCCGACGACGAGTTCCGAAGCGGCGACGACCGGACCATAGCCGGTCGTTGGGGATTGCGCGGCGTCGCTCGTTGCCGTGGGGAGCGGCGCGGCGGCTTGGTCTGAATCCGATGACCCGCCACACGCAGCAAGCACCATGCCACAGGCGACCAGGGTCAGTACAAGTGTCGATCGAAGCATGGTCTCACTCTCCGGACGGTGGGGTTAGCTGAGGGTGAACTCTCCGCGCATTTCGACCGGGTGCACGGCGCAGTAGAAATCGTAGTCGCCGGCCGCGAGCGTGAACTCGACGGTGCCCATCTTGCCGGCTTGGATCAAACCGGTCTGGATCTCCTTGCCGTCCGGTCCCTTCTGATCCTTGATGACAAAGTCATGAATCGCCGCACCCTGGTTATCGAGGGTCACCTTGATGCTTTGGGCGCCCGGCCCGGTGAATGACTTCGGGTCGTAGACGTTGTCCTTGGCGATGATCGTAATGGCGCCGGAGGCGTCCACTGCCGCGGTATTCGAGGCAGCGGAACCGGACGTTCCCGATGCATTGTCGTCCGAGTCGTCCGAACCGCAGGCGACAGCGGCGATCACCAGCACCGCCAGCCCAATCGACAGCGCCGGGCGGGCGAGCGCCGATATCCGTGTCTTCAACGTGATACCCCTTCGCGATGACTGAATCTCTGTGCATTTTATCACGAAGAGCGTTCAGGTCAGCGTCATGGAGCACACGGTCACGAAACATACATGAAACATGACATTGGAGGTACGAAGCAGCGGTCGGTGTGGATGCGTCCGTCAGAAGATGCGCAGCAGCGCCGCCCGTTCGAGATCGGCCCTTGAGAGGGCGCCCTCGCGCAAGAGCCGGGGCCGATCGCGGCTGCAATCGACGACGCTGGATTCGCGGCCGCCGGGGGCAGGACCTCCGTCGACGATGGCAGGGATCCGACGGCCGATCTGCTGCATCACCTCGGCGGCGGTGGCGACCGCCGGCTCACCGGAGACGTTGGCGCTGGTGACGGCAAGGACACCGCCGGCCCGCCCGATCAGGTCGCGAGCGGCGTCGAGGGCGGGCACGCGCACGGCGACGGTTTCCGCGTCGGGATCAGAGGCGCCGCGAAAGGAAGGTGCCCGGCGAAAGACGACCGTGAGGGGTCCGGGCCAGTACCGCTCGACGAGCCGGCGGGCGGGTGTAGAGACATTGGCGGCGACCTTGAGCAGATCGGACGTGTCGGCGAGCAGGATCGGGATCGCCTTCTCCGGCGGGCGGCGCTTGGCGATGAAGAGGCGACGGATCGCTTCGGCATCGCCGGGCATCGCGGCCAGGCCATAGACCGTGTCCGTCGGAAAGGCGACGACTTCGCCGGCGTGCAGGAGGGCGACGGCTTCGTCGAGTTCGTCGAGTGAGAGGATGCGTGCGATACCTAACCCCCCGGCCCCCTTCCCTCGCAGGGAAGGGGGAGTTCTCGTCAACCGCCCGTGCCAGTATCTCGTCGGTATCTGGCATAGATATTTTAGTTCAACCATCGCTGGAGCGGACGCCCCCTTCCCTGCGAGGGTAGGGGGCGCTGTGAGCGTAGCGAACCGGGTTAGGTATTTCTTGTCCCCGATCCAGCGTAACCGCTACACTGAACGTCAGCGGGGGAGGAGGAGCAATGCCGGACGGACGCGATCCCTCCACGCACCGGGTTCCCACCAGCGACGACCTCGAGGTTTCCACTTATCTGGAGATCGCCCGCGAAAAGGCGGGTGATGCGCCGGACGGTGAGGCTGTGCCCGAGTTGGTGACGCCGCCGGATACGGTCGTGGTCGTCGATTTTGGGTCGCAGTACAGCATGCTGATCGCGCGGCGGGTGCGGGAGTGCAACGTCTACTGCGAGATCGTGCCCTACACGGCGACCTGGGAGCAGGTGGCGAAGCTGCGGCCAAAGGGGTTCATCCTGTCTGGTGGCCCGGCGAGCGTCTATGATCCCGGCGCTCCGACGATTCCTTCCTATGTGTTTGAGGCGGAGAGTCCGGTGCTCGGCATCTGCTACGGCATGCAGGCGCTGGCGCACGAGCTGGGCGGCAAGGTGGCGCCGAGCAGCGCCCGTGAGTACGGACATGCGGTCGTGCATCGCGACGACCCGACGGCGCGGATCTTCGAGGGGCTGCCCGGCGCGATGCCGGTGTGGATGAGCCACGGCGACAAGATCATCGACCTGCCGCCGGGGTTCCACGGACTGGCGTTTTCGGAGAACTCGCCGTATGCGGCGATGGGCAACGACGCCGGGCTGATCGGGTTGCAGTTTCACCCCGAGGTGATCCACACGCAGCAGGGGAAGCAGATCCTCGAGAACTTCCTCTTCAAAGTTTGTGGTTGCACTGGCAATTGGAACGCGGGCAACTTCATCGAAGACAGCGTCCGCCGCATCCGCGAGCAGGTGGACGGCGGGCAGGTGATCTGCGCGCTGTCGGGCGGCGTCGACTCGGCCGTCACCGCCGCGCTGATCCACCGCGCGATCGGCGATCAACTGACCTGCATCTTTGTCGACAACGGCCTGATGCGCCGGGAGGAGCCGGAGCGGGTGGTGACTACCTTCCGCCAGGCGATGCAGATCCGGCTGATCCACGTCGATGCCACCGATCGATTCCTTCAGACGCTGGCCGAGGTGACGAGTCCGGAGACGAAGCGGGTGCGTGTGGGTGAGGAGTTCATCCGCGTCTTCGAGGCGGAAGCGGGGAAGCTGGGGCGAGTCGATTTCATCGCGCAGGGGACGACCTATCCCGATGTGATCGAGAGCGCGGGCGCGGGCGCCGGCGCCGCCGCCAAGATCAAGACGCATCACAACGTCGGCGGGCTACCGAAGAATATGACCTTCAAGCTGGTGGAGCCGCTGCGATATCTCTTCAAGGATGAAGTGCGGCGCGTCGGCATCGCGCTGGGACTGCCCGCCGACATGGTCTACCGTCAGCCGTTCCCCGGTCCGGGGCTGGCGATCCGGGTGATCGGCGAGGTGACGCGGGAGAAGCTGGAGATGCTGCGCGCCGCCGACTGGATCGTGATGGACGAGATCAAGTCGGCGGGGCTGTATCGGGATCTGTGGCAGTCGTTCGCCGTGCTCACCGACACACGGTCGGTGGGCGTGCAGGGTGACTACCGCACGTACGACCACACGGTCGCGGTGCGGGCGGTGACGGCGGAAGACGCGATGACGGCGGACTGGGCACGGCTGCCGTATGAGGTGCTCGCCCGCATCTCCAGCCGGGTCACGAATGAGGTTCCGGGTGTCAATCGGGTCGTCTATGACATTACGAGCAAGCCACCCGGCACGATCGAATGGGAGTGAGGGTTCCGGGCGATTGGTTCCAGGTGGTTTCAACGCCAGACGGACCGGGAACCGGAGCGCGGCCAGGATCTGAGACGTGAATGTACTGATCGTGGGGAACGGCGCGCGGGAACACGCGCTGGGATGGAAGCTGCGGCAGAGTCCGCGGCTGACCGATCTCTTTGTTGCGCCGGGAAACGCCGGCACGGCGCTGGTGGCGACGAACCTTGATATCAATCCGATGGATTTTGAGGGCATCGCGCGGGTTTGTGTTGAGCGCCGCGTGGAGTTGGTTGTGATCGGGCCGGAGGATCCGCTCGCCGCGGGACTGGTCGATTTCCTCCAGGAGCGCGGGATCGCGGCGTATGGGCCGGCGAAGGCGGCGGCGCAGATCGAGGCGAGCAAGGCATTTGCCAAGGACTTGATGCGGCGGGCCGGCATTCCAACGGCGGAGTCGCGGGTCTTTGATTCGGTCGCGGAGGCAGTTGGGTTCGCGGAAAGCTGGGCGGATCGCACCGGCATGCCGCCGGTGGTGAAGGCGGATGGGCTGGCGGCGGGCAAGGGCGTGACGGTGGCTGCGGATGTCGAGGAGGCGCGGCGGGCGATCGAGGCGGCGCTGAACGACGGCGCCTTCGGCGCGGCCGGGAGCCGGTTGGTGCTTGAGGAGCGGATGACCGGACGCGAGACGAGCGCGCAGGCGTTCACCGATGGCGTGACCGTGGTGCCGATGGCGTATGCCTGCGACTACAAGCGGGTCTTCGACGGCGATGCGGGGCCGAATACGGGGGGCATGGGCGTCTACAGTCCGCCGGGATTCGTGGATGACGTGCTACAGGATGAGATTCGGCGGACGATCATCGAACCGACCGTCCGCGCTCTGGCAGAGGGCGGCGCTCCGTACACCGGTACGCTGTATCCAGGGCTGATGATCACGGATGCCGGGCCGCGGGTGGTCGAGTACAACTGCCGGTTTGGCGACCCAGAGACGCAGGCGCTGATGCTCCGGCTTGAGAGTGACCTCCTCGAGATCATGCTCGCCGTGAACGAGGGTCGGTTGGCCGAGGCGGAGATCCGCTGGAAGGACAATGCCGTCGTTGGCGTGGTCGTCGCGTCGGGCGGCTATCCGGGCGCGTATCAGACTGGGTATCCGATCGAGGGGTTGGATGCGCTCGACGACGGGGTGCAGGTGTTTCATGCGGGGACGCGGCGGGACGGCGATCGGATCGTTACGGCGGGCGGGCGGGTGCTGACGGTGGTGGCATCGGGCGGCACGCTGGCCGAGGCGCGGGAGCGGGTCTACGATAACGTGGCGCGACTGCACTTTCCGGGGATGCACTACCGGCACGATATTGCTCTGCGGGAACTATTGCCGGCGCACGACTCTGCCTGAAGGGGTCAGAAGATGCTCACCACCCACGACGCGGTTACCGCCGTCGAGATGTTTCCCGGTGTGATCCGCCGGACGATGAACGCGGGCGACCGGACGATGCTCTGCGAGGTCGAGTTGGCGAAGGGAGCGGTGGTGCCGCTGCACACGCACCCACACGAGCAGATCGGCTACCTGTCGCGGGGGCGGCTGCTCTTCCGCATCGGCGATGAGGAGCGGGAGCTGCGCGCAGGGGATAGCTGGTGCGTGCCTGGCGATGTGCCGCATGTCGTGACGGCACTCGAGGACTCGATCGCGATCGACATCTTCTCACCGCCTCGGGAAGAGTACCGTTGAACCAATCAACGAAGAAGCCGGAGCCGGGTGCCCTGGACATGGGCGACATCGTCGCCGGCGCGTGGACGGCGTATCTGCGTGCGCCGGGACGATGGCTTGCGCTCACCGCGATCAGCTTTGTGGTCGTCGTCGCCCTGCAATGGACGCTGGGCGACCGTATCGATATCGGCAGCGATCCGACCGGCGACGAGGTGCGGGAGTCGCTTCCTTACGTCGGCGTGTCGCTCGGTGTCTCGGCGCTGGCGGAACTGTTCACCCATACGGCGCTGGTCGCGGGTGCATTCGCGGTGTTCGGTGGCGCAGCCTTGAAGGTGGGCGGGGCGTATGCGACGGGCATTCGGCGATTTCTGCCGGCGCTGGCGGGCTCGCTCGTCGTCGGCCTGATCGCGGCGCTGCTGAGCGCGACGCTGATTCTCCTGCCGCTGGCCGTCTACCTGTTTGTCAATTGGAGCCTGCTGGTGCAGGTGATCGTCAACGAAGATGTGGGTCCGTTCCGCGCGATGGGCCGGAGCCGGCAGATCGTGCGCGGTCAGTGGTGGCGCACGCTGGGGATCAACCTGGCGATCGCGTTGCTCGCGTTTCTGCCGGGATTGGTGATTAGCCGGGTGACCGGTCCGATCGACCAGCAGTGGGCGACGGCGCTGGGCGCCGGAGTTGGCAGCTCGATCACGGCGCCGTTCATCGCCCTCGCGCAGTCGTTGCTCTATGCCGACCTCCGCGCGCGCAAAGGGGAGCGGCCGCTGAGCGAACCGGTGGGAGAGCGACGATGACGGATGTATTGCTGGAGACGGATCTGCCCGTGCCGCGCTTTCAGGCCAAGGTGCGGGATATCTATGACCTCGGCGACCGGCTTTTGATCGTCGCGACCGATCGTGTGTCGGCATTTGACGTGGTGATGTCGCGCGGCATTCCGGACAAGGGCGCCGTGCTGACCCAGCTTTCGGCGTTCTGGTTTGAGAAGATCGACGCGGTGGTGCCGACGCACTTCATCCGCCTGGCGGACGGCACAGCGGCGGACGAGTTGCCCTTCCCGCTGCCACCGGAGCTGGTCGGGCGGTCGATGATCGTGCGGAAGGCGCGGCGGTTGGACTTCGAGTGCATCGCCCGTGGCTATCTCGCCGGCTCGGGCTGGGCGGAATACCAGCGGAGCGGTACGGTCTGCGGCATCCGGCTGCCGGACGGGCTGGAGGAGAGTCAACAATTACCGGACCCGATCTTTACGCCGAGCACAAAGGCGGAGAGCGGGCACGACGAGAACATCAGCTATGACGAGTTGGTACGGCAGGTGGGCGCCGACACGGCGAACGTGCTCCGGCTGCGAAGCCTGGCGGTATATCGCTTCGGCTGGCACTACGCCGCCGAGCGGGGGATCCTGATCGCCGATACGAAGTTCGAGTTCGGCGAGCGGGATGGTGAGCTGATCCTGATCGATGAGGCGCTAACACCGGACAGTTCCCGCTTCTGGCCGCTGGACCGCTATCGTCCCGGCGGCCCGCAGCCGAGCTTCGACAAGCAACCGCTGCGCGACTGGCTGGAGGCGACCGGCTGGAACAAGGAACCGCCGCCGCCTGACCTGACCGACGAGGTGGTCGAGGCAACCGCCGAACGATACCGCGAGGCCTACCGCCGCCTGACCGGCGCCGAGGTACGCCCGGCCGGAGGAGCAGGATGACCTTTCTCGCCCGCATTTATGTGACGCTGCGGCCCACCGTCAACGACCCGCAGGGGCTGACGATCCGGGGCGGCCTGCATCAACTCGGCTTCGGCGAAGTCGAGTCGGTGCGCGCGGGCAAGTACCTCGAGGTTCGCCTTGACGCCGATGACGCCGGCACCGCCGAAGCGCGGGCCACAGAGATGTGCCGGAAGCTGCTGGCGAATCCGGTGATCGAAGACTTTCGGGTGGCGGTGGAAGCGGGGTGAGCGAACCCCTCCCCCGGCCCCTCCCCCCGCTGCCGCGCGGAGAGGGGTGCACTCGTCTGACGATGCTGCCAGCGTCATCGCGAACATGCCCTGTAGAATGTAGGTCTCGTATAGCTCGCTCTTGGTTAAGATATACTTGCGCCGGCCGCCGTCGCGTCCGTGCGGGCGAGCCTGAGCGGCGTCTGGTGAGCGAGGGTCATGGCGTCCTCCCCTGTCCCGATCTTCGAGGTTCCTCCCTTCGTCGGCCGGGAGGCGGAACTGTCCGTGCTCATCGCCGCGCTGGACGCAGCGGCCGCAGGCCGGGGCGGGCTGGTGCTGGTCGCCGGGGAACCGGGCATCGGCAAGACGCGGCTGGCCGAGGAACTGGCGGCCGTCGCCGGGCGGCGGAACGTGCGAATCCTGTGGGGGCGCTGCTACGAGGGCGAGGGCGCTCCCGCCTTCTGGCCCTGGGTCGAGGTTCTGCGCGCGGCGCTCCGGGGACGGGACGCCGCTTCTTCGCGGGCGGCGCTCGGGTCGGGTGCGGGCTCGATCGCTCCGCTCCTCCCCGAGGTGCTGGAGTTGATGCCGGACCTGCCTGCCCCTCCGCTCCTGGAACCGGCGGAGGCGCGCTTTCGCCTTTTCCAGGCCGTGACGACGCTCCTCGCCAATGTCGGTGGTGCGGGGAGCGGTCTGCTGCTTATCCTCGACGACCTGCACTGGGCGGATACCCCCTCACTCCTGCTGCTGGAGTTCCTCGCGCGCGACCTGACACACGTCCCCGTGCTCGTCGTTGGGACGTACCGGGATGTCGAGGTACGGCGGGGCGATCCGCTCGCCCGGACGCTGGGGGAGATCGCCCGCCGGCCGCAGGTGGCCCGCCTGACGCTCGCGGGATTTAGCCTCGCCGAGGTTGCACGCATCGTCGCGCTCACACGGGGCGCTATCGGGCCGTCTTCAGAGATGGTCGCGTCCGCGCCGCCGCAGGATGAACTGCTTGCTGCGCGGGTGCACCGCGACACGGACGGCAACCCGCTCTTCGTGCAAGAGCTCGTCCGGTTGCTGGCGGCCGAGGGTCGGCTGGGGAGCGACGGGACGGGGAGCGACGGGACGGGGAGCGCCACGTCCGGCCCGGTACCGGAAACGGTGCGGGACGTGATCGGCCGGCGGCTGGACCGGCTGTCCCCGGCGTGCCGGCAGGTGCTCGCCACAGCGGCGGTGATCGGGCGGGAGTTCGGGGAGGATGTGCTCGCGGCCGCGGCGGACGCTGCCGGCGAGGCGTTGCTGGAGGCGCTGGAGGAAGCCGAGACGGCCCACGTCATCCAGGCGGTCCCCGGCGCGCCCGACCGCTATCGCTTCGCCCACGCGCTCATCCGCGAGACGTTGTATGAGGACATCTCCACCGCCCGCCGAGCGCGTCTGCACCTGCGCGTCGCGGAGGCGACCGAGCAGATCGGTGCCGGCGACGAGCCTGCCCAACTTGCCGTGCTCGCCGGCCACTACCGGCTGGCGGGGGCGGTGGCGCCGGCAGGCAAGGCGATCGACTACGCGCAACGCGCCGGCGCGGCGGCGGCGGCGGTCTTTGCCTGGGAAGAGGCAGCGGCGCACTGGCAGGCGGCGCTGGAACAGTTACAGCGTCGAGGTGGCGCGAATGATCCGGCTGGACTCGCTCTACGCTGCGATCTGCTGCTGGCATTGGGCGAAGCGCTCCTATCCGCTGGGGCACCGCGCCGCGTGGCCGAGGAGGTGGCGTCACAGGCGTTCGGCCTGGCTGAGGCGCTGGAGGACGGGCGCCGCGCCTGGCAGTCGTGCCGGCTGGCGCTCAGCGCGCTGGTCTACTTCGGCGACACGCTCTCCATGACCACCTCGGAGTTCCGCCGGTGGGCAGAGCGGGCAGACCGGTTC
The DNA here is from genome assembly GCA_050184225.1 of Dehalococcoidia bacterium. Lineage (GTDB taxonomy): Bacteria > Chloroflexota > Dehalococcoidia > CAUJGQ01 > CAUJGQ01 > JBFXAN01. Next base: position 38,871 of record JBFXAN010000005.1, read on the forward strand.
GCCGCCCCGGACACGAGCGAGCGCGTGTCGGCTGATATCTCCCTGGGGTACCTACGGAGCGTCATGGGCCGGCCGGCGGAGGGCAGGAACCTCAAGCGGCGCGCCCTTGCGCTGGCCCGCACCCTCAACGACCCTCAGGCACGTCTCGTCGCAGCGCTGCACATCATCGACTGGCCGGATGCGCCCACTTACCACGCCGAGCGCCTGCGGCTGGCCCAAGAGTGCGCCACATGGCCGCGTGAGGCGGTCAACCCGACGCACCTGGGCGACTTCCTCTTCCATGCCGGCTGCCTCTTGCTGGACTGGGGCGAGCGGGCGCAGGCCGAGGCGCTCTGGCGCGAGGTTGAGGAGCTGGCCACCCGCACGCATGATGCCATCCTCCTTCTGCATCGCCATCGCCGCGACATCCACCTGGCGCTGCTGGACGGGCGGTTGCACGATGCAATGACGGCCGGCGCCCGGTTGATCGCGCTGGCGGACCGGTTGGGGGCGCCGGTGCGCGGCCGCAACTCCGCCATCGAGGCGACCATGCGCCCCTTGCTCCACCTTGGCCGTGCCGAGGAGGCACTGGCGGCTCACCTGGAGTTCTACCAGGCTGGAGATGATGGCGCGTGGCTGCGGGGCGACCACGCGCTGCTCCTGGCCCACACGGGCCGGACGGCCGAAGCGCGCGACATCCTGCGAGAGGTTCTACGGCGGAGCGCCGGCGGCGGGGAGGACGCGATCGCCATCGACCACCTGACCTGGATGCTGGAGACGGCGGTGCTGGTGGAGGACCGGGAGGCGGCCGCGATGCTGGCGTCCCCACTGGCCCCACTGGCGGGGCTGGCGACGACGGATCTGACCATGACCTGCCTCGGCCGCCATCTAGGAGCGGCCGCGGCGCTGGCGGACGACGCCGAGACGGCGGCCCGCCACTACGAGCAGGCGCTGGCGACGGCGCTCAGCGTGCGCTTCCGGCCGGAGGCGGCGCTGACGCGGCTCCAGTACGCCGAGCTGCTGGCCGGACAGTCGGGACGGGAGGCCGAGGCGCGCCGGCACCTGGAGCCGGCGCTCGCCGCGTTTGAGGCGATGCAGATGGCGCCGGCGCTCACCCGCGCCCGCGCCCTCACCGCGCGCCTGGAACCGTCCTCGGCGCCGGCCGCCGCCTCTGCACCCTCGCCCGCATCGCGGGACGGCGCCGTCCCGCCCTACCGGGATGGGCTGACGGCGCGCGAGGTGGAGGTGCTGCGGCTGATCGCGGCCGGTCTGACGAACAAGGAGATCGCGGCGGAGCTGGTGCTGAGTCCGGCGACCGTGCGCCGTCACGCCGTCAACCTCTACGCCAAGATCGGCGCCCGCGGCCGTGCCGACGCCACCGCCTACACCTTCCGCCACGGTCTCGCCGGTCCCCCTGCGTCATGACGGCTGCACCAGATGGTGTAGAGCCCTCCTGTCGCCGCCCATTGATCGTATCGCGCGTTGCTTGCAGATTGGTCCAATCGGTCGATGCCGGACGGGCAGCGCGGCCCTAGCGTGTGCGTGAGGTCTGAGCGCGGCGCCGCCGCCCGTCCAGCCCGGTCCGGCCACCGGCCTGGGCGCCCGGGGCGGGTGACGCCCGTGCAACGGCGCGGTTCCCGCGGCGGAGCGGGCGGGCGCCGCCTCACACCTCCATCACACCACAAGGAGAGGTCTCGCATGCGTCGCTTTCTCATCGTCCTTGGCATCGCAGCCGTGGCACTCGGGCTCGGCCGGGGGATCGACACGGCCCACGCCGCCACGCTCGTGGTCTGCAAGCACGGCTGTCCGTACACCTCGATCCAGTCGGCCTTGAAGGCGGCTACATCCGGTGACACGATCCAGATTCGGAAAGGCAGCTACAACGAGAAGCTGGAAATCACGAAGAACGTCGCACTCGTCGGCGCAGGCGCAAGAGAAACGTCGATTACCAGCACGAGCTTTGGCGGGTTTGTCATATTTGTGTCCCCCGGCACCTCGGCGAACATCAATGCGCTCAGTGTCACGGGTGGTGAACCGGGCATCGTGAACGCCGGCATCCTCATCGCCGTCGACGTCGAGGTAAGCGGAGGGAAAATTGCTGCAAGAGGCGGTGGCATCGTCAATGATGGCAACTTGACGCTGGTCAGGAGCACCGTCCACAACAACGTGGCCGACAGGTTCGGTGGCGGCATCTTCAACGAAGACCGCGCCCGGCTGACGCTGCAGGCGAGCAAGGTGCAGAACAACCGGGTCATTCGCCCCGGTGGGGCCGGCGGTGGGATTTACAACGACTCTGAGAGGGACGACGTCCGCTTGGAGCAAGGGAGCAGTGTGTCGGGCAACCATCCGAACAACTGCTTCAACGTCACCGGCTGCAGCTCCCCCAACCTGCCGTCCACTCCCGTTCCACCCAGCTCACTGCCATTTCCCGTTCTACCCGGCTCGTGGTGAAGCCTCCCAGAAGTGCCGGCTGGCCACTGCTAGCGAAAGACATTGGGCGCCGCGGGTCACGCCCTGCGGCGCCTCGTTCCACAAGCGCGGCCGGCATGTGTCATGATGCCGTGGACCCGTGCATTCGTGACAGACGAACAAAGGAGCAACGCCATGACCCGCCGGCCGCTTGTATTCGCTGCTCTCATCCTCGCGGCGCTTGTCGCTGCCCATGGGAGTCACTCGCTTGCTGCTGCCCCACCCCAGTCGGCACTCCAGTGGGCACCTTGCGACGACATCCCTGATGTTGAGTGCGCCACGATCGAGGTGCCGGTGGACCACGCCAACCCGGACGGACCGCAGATCCCGCTACGGCTCGGCCGGCTGCCCAACACCGACCCGGCGCAGTACCGGGGCACGCTGCTGATCATCCCGGGCGGGCCGGGACCCGGCATCCAGATCATGCTCGTCGACAACGGCCCCGCCCAACACCTCGACGAGGTGCGTCGCTATTACGACGTGGTCACCTTCGACCCACGCGGCATCGGCCGGAGCAACCCCGTCCGTTGCGACCCGGCGCTCGTCCCGTCCGTGACGTTGCCGTCCGCTGACCCGCTCACGCGCGAGCAGTTCGAGGCGAGCGCGCGCGCCAACGCGGCGTTCCTTCAGAGTTGCTTCGAGCTGACGGGTGAACTGATGGCCCACCTCACGGCGAAGGACACCGCTGCCGACATGGAGCGCGTCCGCCTCGCGCTCGGGCAGACCGACGGCCTGGTCGCCTACGGCGGGTCGTTCGGTTCCGCCTACGGCGCGGCCTACCTGGAGGACTACGGCGACCACGTCAAGGCGCTGGTGATCGACGCCGTCGTCGACCACAGCATCGACATGCCCACCTTCATCACGCGCAACATCCTGTCGGTGCAGGCCTCCTTCGACCGGTTCGCGCGCTGGTGTGCGCGGGAGCCCGCCTGCGCGCTGCACGGTCAGGATGTCGGTGCGGCATTCGACGCCGCGATGGCCGTGCGGCCGCTCGCGCGCCAGTTGGTCCCCCAGTTCCTCTCGGCGGGGAACGACCCGGACTTCGGCTGGGCGCTGATCGCCCAAATGCTCGCCGATGTGGCCGCCGGCGACACCACCACGCTCGACGAGATCGCCGACGTCCTCGCTCGGGGCAACACCGTGATCGCCCCGGGCGAGGATCCCACGACGATCGCCGGCAGGGGCGGCCTCTTCCTGGGCGTGCTCTGCGGCGAGTGGGGGCCGCAGGACGATTACGACGCCGTGCTGGCGGCCAGCGCCACCGTCGCCCGGCTAGCGCCGCGCTTCGCCTGGAAGTACTGGAGCCCGACGCCACAGCAGCACGCCACGGCCAGCGTTATCGGTTGCGCCGGCTGGCCGATCCCGGCCGGCGACCCGCCCCACCCCTTCCGTATCGGCCCGCAGCCCAACGTGCTGGTGGCGAACCCGTCCTACGACCCGGCGACGCCGCTGATCAACGCGCTCTCGGTGTGGCTGCAGATCCCGGAGGCGCGTCTGCTGATCGCCGAAGCGGACGGCCACCAGAGCTGGATCGTCTCGCGCTGCGCCTTCGACGCCGAGCTGGGCTTTCTGCTCGACCCGGCCTCGGCGCCGCCGACGACGATCTGTCCGGACTGATCGTTGGCGCGATTACGCGCCGAGATGCGATGCCGCGCCGGGCGATGCCCGGCCGCGGCGAGCGCAGCACCACACTGAGGAGAATACCCATGTCCGACCATGAGCGGCGTCGCCCTCGATTCCACCGCGCGCTGTTCGCGCCGATCGTCCTCTTCGCCCTGGTTGCCGGCGTCCTCCCGGCGATGGCGGCCGGTCAGCCGGCGTTGTCGGACGTGCGGGTAACCGCACTGCTGGCGACGGCCACGAACGCGCCGCTGCGCGTGCTCGGCAGCGACGGCATGGAACACCTGGAGTACGACCTGGTGCTGACCAACGTCTTCACCGCGCCCGTGACGCTGACGGCGATCGAGGTCACCGCTCCGGACGGCCGCGTGTTGCTGCGGCTGGACGGCGACGCCCTGGCAGCGGTCACCCAGCCGGTCTTCGCCGGCCCGCCGACGCGCGAGGTGCCGGTAGCCGGGGCGGTGGCCGTGGTGCTGGACGTGACTGTGCCGCCCGGCGAGGCGCTGGCACGGCTCGGCCACCGCATCGACTACGATGTGGCGCCGGACGCCTCGGCGCGGCCGGTGATCGGCAGCCTCGTCGTCGACGGCCCCGAACTTGCTGTGGATGAGCGCGCCGCGCTGGTGCTCGCCCCGCCGTTTCGGGGGGACGGCTGGCTCAACGGCAGCGGTTGCTGCGCCATGACCGCGCACCGCATCGCCCGGCTGGTGGTGGACGGGTCGCGCTACATCAAGCCCGAGACGTTCGACGTCGACTGGTTGCAGCTGCGGGAAGGACGGCTGTTCGAGGGGGACGGCTCGCGCGTGGAGCAGTGGTACGGCTTCGGCGCCGAGCTTCTGGCGGTCGCCGACGGGACGGTCGTGCATGTGCGCGACGGGATGCCGGAGGAGACGCTGGGCGAGCCTCCCGCCAACCTGCGGGCGACGGCGGACTACGCCGGCAACAACGTGGTCCTCGAGATCCAGCCCGGCGTCTTCGCGATCTATGCCCACCTGCAGCCGGGCAGCATTCGCGTGAGCGTGGGCGACCGGGTGACGGCGGGCCAGGTGCTCGGCCTCCTCGGCAACACAGGCAACTCGAGCGCGCCCCACCTCCACTTCGGGCTGCACGACGGCCCAGACATCCTCACGTCGAACAGCCTGCCGTTCGTCTTTGACCGCTACCTGCTCCAGGGTGTGATTACCGAAGAGGACCTTGATTCCGTGAGCACGGGACCCGATCCGTCCCCGGTGTCGCTCGGGAAACCGGCCACGCTACAGGTCGCCACACATCCGCTCTACCTGACTGTGATCGGCTTCCCCTGACACGACGAGGACCGATCCCGGTCACAGGAGCATCGATCTAGCGCGAAGGCTTGAGAGGCTGCGTCCCGGATGCATGCCGACACGCGTACGCAACGGCGAACTTCGTGGGTCCAAGCGCTCGGTGCGCTGGGGAATCGCAACTTCCGCCTGTATTGGCTGGGGATGCTGGTCTCGTCGCTCGGCACCCGGCTGCAGATGCTGGCGCTTACCTGGTTGGTGCTCGATCTCACCAGTTCGGGGTTGGCGCTGGGCGCCATGGTGATGGCAGAGGCGGCGCCGATCCTGCTCCTCTCGCTCTTCGGCGGCGCGCTCGCCGACCGGCTGCCCAGGCGGCCGGTGCTGCTGTTCACGCAGGCAGCGATGCTCGTCCAGGCTCTGGTGCTCGGTATCCTCGTTTCCATGGGGGCGATCGAGCTATGGCTGATCTACGTCCTATCGGCGGCGGCCGGTACGATCGAAGCCCTCGATACGCCGACCAGTCAGGCGTTTATCGGGGAACTCGTCGGCCCGGACAAGGACGATCTGTGCAACGCCAGCGAGCTATGGACGACACTCTTCAACGCGACCAAGGTTGCCGGTCCGGTGCTCGCCGGCCTGCTCGTGGCGGCGATCGGCGAGATGGCCTGCTTCTATCTCAACGCCGCGAGCTTCCTTGCGGTGATCGCCGCCCTGCTGCTCGTGGACGAGCAGCGCATGTATCCGCTCGCGGCCCCGCCGCGGGAGGCGATTATCAGGCAGGTCAAGTCGGGGGTCACCTACACGCTCGGCACCGCCGACATCGCCATGATCGTGCTGCTGCTCGCCGCGCTGGGACTGTTTGGCTACAACCTCGGCGTGCTGCTCCCGCTGATCGCCCGTAGCCTGCTCGCTTCCGGACCGATGGGTCTGGGCCTGCTCTCGGCGGCGCTGGGCGCCGGCTCGCTGGTCGGGTCGCTCGTCGTCGACTATACGGGGATGAATGCCCGTCTCCACGTACTGGCGGGCGCCGTGGTGTTCACGCTCGTGTTCTTCTCGCTGTCACTCTTCGTCGGTTGGCTGCTGCTCGTGACCCTCACGATCGCGCTGGGCTTCGGCAGCGTGCTGTTCCTCGCCACCGCGAACGCCCGCTTGCAGCTGCTGACATCGGATGACTTCCGCGGGCGGGTGATGGGCGTCTACACGCTCCTGCTGTACGGGACGGCGCCGCTTGGTGGCCTGCTCGCCGGTGCCCTTGCCGAGCGGATCGGCGTGCGCCGGACCGTCGCGCTGCTCGCCGGATTGTGTGGTGTCGGTGTCCTGGCGACGCTCGCGTACCTGCGGTGGCGCCGCGACCGTCTTTTGCCGGAACCGGAAAGCGACCAGCTCGTCCGCACCGAGGAGGAGCTGGTACACCGCCTGCGCCTGCACCAGCACCTGTTCCGGCTGCACTAGCGCGTCGTTGCCGGCAGGTCGCCACGTATCCGCTCTACCTCACCGTGATCGGCTTCCCCTGATCGGCGCCGCCGGTGGGTTGATCACGACGGCGACGGCAGGTAAAGCTGCCGTCGCCGTATGTAATACCAACGCTCCTTGAGTGGATCGGTTTGTGTGTCATCCTGAGCAAAGCGAAGGATCTCGGAGGTGACTTACGTCCGAGATCCTTCGCTTTGCTCAGGATGACACATTCTGGCCGCCTCACGGCGACGTGATATCAGATGTCCCGACCCACCTGCTCGATCGCTCCGCGCAACGCGGTGAGCAATGTGTCCATCTCCTCGTCGTTGATGCAGAGCGGCGGGGCGATGCAGATCACGTCGTTGCGGTTGCGGGTGAGGACGCCGCGCTCGCGCAGGGCGGCGATGATGCGGTTGCCGACGCCCTGGGATGGCTCGAACGGTTGCTTGGTTGCCTTGTCGGCGACGACCTCGACGCGGCCGAGCAGGCCGAAGGAGCGGGCGTCGCCGGCGATCGGCAGTTCTCCGATCTCGCGCAGGCCGGCGGCGAGACGCTCGCCCATCCGGGCCGCGTTCTCGACAAGGCCCTCGCGCTCGATCAGGTCGATGTTGGCGAGGGCGACGGCGCAGGCCGCCGGGTGGGCCGAGTAGGTGTACGCGTGCATCCAGCGCGTGGTAAGGGGTTGGGCCGCGAGGAATTCCTGGAGGCGGGCGGAGATGACGATGCCGCCGAGCTGGATATAGCCGCTGGTGACGCCCTTGGCGAAGGACATGATGTCCGGCTGCACGCCGAAGTGCTCCATGCCAAACCACTTGCCGGTGCGGCCGAAGCCGGTGATCACCTCGTCGGTGAGGAAGAGCATGTCATGGCGGTCGCAGAGCTCGCGCAGGCCGCGCAGGTAGGCCGGTGGTGGGATGATCACGCCGCCGGCGCCCTGGATCGGCTCGGCGATCACCGCCGCGACCGTGTCGGCGCCCTCCAACTCGACGATCTCTTCGATCGAGTCGAGCGCCTGCTGGGTGCAGGCCTCCGGGTCGCCGTCGCCGAGGCGGTAGGGGTCGGGGGAGAGCGCGTGAAAGAAGCCCGGCGTTCTGGGGCCAAAGTGCTCCCAGTAGATCGACATGCCGGTCGCCGCCATCGCCGAGGTGGTGACGCCGTGATAGGCGTCGCGGCGGGAGATGATCTTGAACTTCTCCGGCTTCCCCCGGATCGAGTGGTAGTAGCGGGCCATCTTGAAGGCGGATTCATTCGATTCGCCGCCGCCACTGGTGAAGAAGACGGCGTTGAGGTCGCCGGGGGCGAGGTCGGCGATCCGCTTGGCCAATTGGATCGACGGTGGGTTGGCGTAGCCGGTGTACGAATTGTTGAAGGCCAGCCGGGACATCTGCTCGGCGGCGGCCTCGGCCAGCTCGCGGCGGCCATGGCCGGCGTTCACGTTCCAGAGGCTGGAGAGGCCGTCGATATAGCGATTGCCGTTAACGTCGAAGAGCCAGATGCCCTCGCCACGCTCCAGGATGATGGCGTTCTTCTGCGCCAGCGGATGATAGAGCGGATGGATCAGATGCGCCTCGTCGAGCGCGGCGAGTTCCGCGGCGCGTGTTTGGACTGCCATATGGAATGCCTCCTGAGCGTGGATCGGTGAGCCTCAGACCTACTATAGCCTGCCCGCAGGACTGGGGCACCCGATTGGGCGATGGACCGCCTTGGTGCGTACAATGAGCCTCGTGACAGGGACACGTTGTCTCCCATGACCAGCGCGATCGCCGGAGAATCCCGCCGTCGTCTGCTCCTGCTGATCCTTGTGGGAGTGCTGCTCGGCGCGTGCGATTCCGATCGGCCGGCCGGCACCCAGACTGATTCGCCGCCCGCCACGACGACGCCCACCGTCATGGCACAATCGGTTGCCCGTGACGTCAATCAGCCGAGGGTCGCGCGCGTCGCCGTTCCTGCCGGTCTGCGCGACCTGCTCGCCGGCCTGCTGCCGTGGGTGCCGCACGACTTCGAGGAGCTGCGTCTGGCGGACGAGCACGCGCAGGCCGGCATCCGCGTGGTCGTGTCCGACCCGATGGGCGCTGATCCGGTGGTCCGTCGGTGGAGCGTGGTCAGCGCGGCGGCGCGGATCGATCTGAACGGCGTCAGCACGGCAGCGGTCGACCAGGCGATTCGTGATGGCCGCTTCTTCGTTGCCGCCGAGCATCTCGCGCTGACCGAGGGTTTCTTCGCCGGTGCAGGCGCCATTGCCGCCGTACCTGGTGAGGCCCTACCGGAGAAGCTGGCGGCGACGCCGGACGCGCTCGCGCTGATGCCCGTCGATGCAGTCAGCGTGCGCGTGCGGGCGCTGGCGCTGGATGGTATCGACCCGGTGCGCGGTGAGGGCGATGTTCGAGCCTATCCGCTGGTCACACGGGCGCGGGTCGCCGCGGTCGATCAATCGCCGGAGGTTGTGGAGGTGGCGGCCCGTATTGCCGCGGGGTTGGCGCAGGCGGCGCGGCCGCCGATCCACGTCACCTTCACGGGCGATCTGATCCCGGCCCGCTGCGTCTACGATCAGCTGCAACAGTTGGGCGACTGGATGGCGCCGTTTCGCAGCATCGGCGGGCGTCTCCGCGGCGCCGATCTGACGATCGGCAGCCTCGACGCGGCGATCTCGGGCAGTGGCCGGCCGATCGGGTGCCGGGAGACATTCTCGCTGCTCGCGCCGCCCGAGGCGATCGAGGGACTGGTCGCGGGCGGTTTCGACCTGCTCTCGGTTGCGACCAACCACGTCAAGGATTGCGGTGCATCGGGGCCATGCGGCGACACGACGTTTGTCGATACGCTCGCGCTGCTGCGTGCCGCCGGCATCGCACCGGCCGGCGGCGGAATGAATCTGGCGGAGGCGCGACGGCCGGTGGTCCTGACGACGGGTGGGGTCCGGTTCGCCTTTCTTGCCTACGATGATGTCGCCGCCTACTACCACGCCACGGAGACGGCGGCGGGCACGGCGCCGCTCGACGAGGCGACCCTGGTGGAGGACATCCAGGCTGCCCGCGCGGTCGCCGATGTTGTCATTGTGTTGCCGCAATGGGGAGTGGAGTACACGCCGGACCCGACGGAGCGGCAGCAGCGGATCGCCGCGCTGGCGATCGACAGCGGCGCGACGCTGGTCGCGGGCAATCATCCCCATGTCGTGCAGGCGGCGGCGCCGTTGGGCGATGGGTATGTCGCCTACGCGCTCGGCAATCTCGTCTTCGACCAGGACTGGTCGCAGGAAACGATGGAGGGCATCGTGCTGGAGACGGCCTTTCACGGCCCGCGGCTCGTGGCCGTGCGCTTTGTCCCCTATCGCATCGAGCGCCGGGTCGAGCCGGTGCCGGTTGACGGCGATGCGGCGGCGACGATCCTTCGGCGGATGATGGCGGCAGCGAACGCGCTGCGATAGCGAGGCGGGGGTTGAAGCCCGCCTATCGCCAATCGATCTGGGCGAGTGTCCCGCCGGGGCCAAGCTTGTGTGGCTCACCCCCCGCAACGTTGATGTCGTAGAGGCCGCCGGTGGCGATGATCGCGAGCTGGTTGCCGTCGGGTGACCAGGCGACGGTCGGCTCGTCTTCGAGCATGTTGGTCAGCCGTGTCGGTTCGCCACCGGCGACGGGAACCAGCCAGATGTCCTGCGGTAGGCCATGCGCGGCGATCGGTTTGGCGTTCAGCGCGGATGACAACGTTGGGCCGGCCGGCCGTCGGTCGCCGCTCGACGTGAAGGTTGCCGCCGAAAACGCGATCGTCGAGCCGTCCGGTGAGAAGCGCGGGTGGGTGACGACGACAAATCTGCCGGAGGCCGGGACGATCAAGCGGCGGTCGGAACCGTCCGCACGCGCGACCCAGAGGCCGCCGGGATCGTTGCCGGTGGCGAAGGTGACGTAGGCGATCCGACTGCCATCCGGCGAAACGCTCGGATAGGCTGCATCGGGGACGAGGATCTGACGCTCGCCCGTGGCGAGGTCGAGACGTTCGAGGTTCAGCGTCTGACCGAGGAAGCGGCCGTCCTTGATGTTGGTCTCCATCAAGCTGATGTAGAGGGCGGCGCTGTCGGGCGACCAGGCGATGCCCTGGACCTGAACGCCGGAGGCGGGCCGGCGAAAGACGATCTGCTCGTCGCCGGAACCGTCGGTATTGATCACGGCGATGTCGCTGCCCCAGTTCTGGTTGGGCAGTCCCGTGTAGGTGACATCGAGCCCGTAGGCGATGCGTTTGCCGTCCGGCGACCAGCGCGGGTATGTGTAGAAGGCGCTGGCCTCGGCGCGCTTGAGGACAAACTCCTTGTCCGTCGTCATGTCGCGGAGGAAGAGACGCTGATCACGAGGCAGCAGGAGCCCGTGCCCGCTTGCCGCGACCGCTGGGGGTGGAGAATCAGCCGGCGTGCTCTCGAAGGTCGTCGTGCTTTTGTTACCGCCGCCACAGCCGGCCAGCAGCAGAGGAACGAGGAGGACGACCAACAACGGCGCCTGACGGTGGCGGTGTCGCCTGGACAGTGGAGCCCGCCGTGGGTGATGCATGCCGTTGCTCAGCGCTACTCGGGTCCGGATCGCCTGCCGGTCTGGTGTGGTGTTTGCCGTGTACTTTCACTCCCGCTGTCGTACATCGAGCAATGCCGTGCCGGATCAGGCCGGCGGCGGCGAGTCCTCGGGGAAGATGTTGGGGCCAAGACGCCGAAGGATCGATTCGAGCCGGTCCGGCGGTGCCGACTTTGGCAGTGACTCACGCGCGCCGGCGTCGAGTGCGGGCGTGAGCAGCGCGTCCCCTTCCTGGTCGACCAGCATCGCGACCGAGACGCCGGGACAGACGCGGAGCAGGTGCCGGATCGCATCGGCAGCCGGCCGATCCGGCGGCGACAGGTCGAGCAGGACGATGTCCGGACGAAGGCGGTACGTGGCGATGATCGCGTCGTCGGCGCTCGACTCGGCCGCCACCAGCTCGATACCGTTCAGGCTCGCCACCTGGGTTGCGAGCGACTCTCGCGCGTTGGGATCGGACTCCGCCAGCACGACGCGCACATGCCGGTCCGGGCTTGATTCGGTGATCTCAGTGGTCACGCTCGTTGGTCCTCCGTGGTGCAGCCCGGCGCCGTCGTCGGACGGGCACGTCGGGGCGTATCGAATGTCGAAACCGTCGGGCGGCTGATCGATACAACTTCAGTATAGCCGACGCGGAACGGCGCGTTTCGGCGCTGCCGGCGCGTCTCGCTGGACCGGCCAGGAGTGAGCTTGACCCTCTGCCGGCGAGCTATCATACTCGCGGCACCAACCCTGGGAGGACGGCGATGGCGAAGGCGCTGTATCTGGTCTATACGAACTGTGAGGCGGGCCGGGAGGCGGAGTTCAACGAATGGTATGACAATACTCATCTGAAGGATCTGCTCAGCGTGGACGGCATCGTCGCCGCCCAGCGCTTTCAGCTGACCGGACCGGGGCCGGAGACGGTCACCCGGTCGGGCGAACCGGCGGTCGCGCAGTACCTGGCGATCTACGAGCTCGATACCGAGGATACGGACGCGGTGCTGGCACGGATCGGGGAAGCCCGCTCTCAATGGCAGATGTTCGACGGCATCCAGCTTGTCGCCGGCGCCCGCTATATCGCGCTCGGAGACCGGCAGACGGCAGGAGTTGCACCGGCGGCGGCAGCGACGTCGTAGCTGAACGACGCCCGGAGCAACGCGGGCATCTGGTGGAGGTCGGGCGGTTGTCGCGGGACGCCGCCCAATCTATCGCCGCGCGTACCACGGATGCGGCTGGCCGGGAACCGTGGCGCGCAACGTGTAGATCGACGTGCGGGCCGTGAAGAACAGGGTGCGCAGGTCGGGGCCGCCAAAAGTGAGGTTGGCCGGCACCTCCGGGGTGCGGATGATCCCGATCCGGGCACCGTCCGGATCGAAGACCCAGGTGCCGCCGGGACCGGTGCAGTACACGCGCCCGTCCGCGTCCACCGCCATGCCGTCGGGGACGCCGTCGCGCTCGTCGGATGACATGTCGGCGAAGATGCGTCGCCGTCGCATCTCCCCGTTGGGTTCAAGCTCGAAAGCGTGGATATAGGGCGTCCAGCGCGTGTTGGCGACGTAGAGGATACGCTCGTCGGGTGAGAAGGCGAGGCCGTTCGGGTACTCGCAGTCCGCGAACAGGTTGATCGTTCCGTCCGGGTCTATGCGGTAGACGCCGGCATAGGGCAGTTCGCGCTCGTGCAGCGGCACCCGTAGACCGGGATCGGTGAAGTAGATGCTGCCGTCCGAGCGACAGACGATGTCATTCGGACGGTTGAAGCGCTTACCCTCGAACCGGTCGGCCAGCGTCACGATCCGGCCGCCGTCCTCCATGCGTGTTATGCGGCGGTTGCTGCCCTCACACATGAGCAGGCGTCCCTGAAGGTCGAACGTGGTGCCGTTGCCTTCGCCCGTATCCTCGCGCACCACCTCCGGCGGGCCGCCCGGTGCCAGACGATAGAGCCGGTTGGCGCGGATATCGACGAAGTAGTAGAACCCCTCCGGATGCCAGGCCGGTCCCTCGGTGAAGCCGAAGCCGGTCGCTGGGCGTTCCGGCTCCGTGTCCTCCAGGACCGAGGACAATGCATCGTTGATCACGTCACACCTCAGGGATGCATGCTCTCTACGCGACGGACGCCTGCGCGAGTTGGATGGCGCGGCCTTCGTTCGAGGACCGCTCGAAGGCATCCAGCAGACGGTGACGCGTCACTGCGAGGTCGAAGTCGGGATCGAAACCGCTGCCGGCGTTGTAAGCGTCGGCGAGGCGGGCATACGCCTGGGCGACGTTGCGGGGCGGGCCTGGAGGCGTGTCCTCTGGGACGAGGACGAAGCGCTCCGGCACGGGCAATTCTGCCACCGGTTCCTTGCCCGTCGCCCCGTACAGTCGGCTGGGTCCGATGTTGGCGGAGCCACCGGTTGCTATCGTCAGCGCCCCGTCTTTGCCGAAGATCTCGAGGCGGTAGCCGCTGGGATTGGATGGTACCGCCGCCACCTGGACCGCCACCTCGGCGCCGTTGACCAGGCGTCCGGCGACACTGACGCTGTCCGGCGCATCGACGGGGACGCGTTCGCCGGTGTCGGCCAGACGCCACTCCTTGATCTGCGTGTTCACCCGCGCGGAGACTTCAGCGAACTCGCCCAGCACGAAGCAGAGCGCGTCGATGCCGTGGCCGCCCTGAATCGTCAGGGTATTGGCGCCCTTGGCGCGGTCTGCCTGCCAGATCCGGCCCGAGGTACGCTCGATCGTCGCCTGGCCGATGATGCTGAGGTTGGCGGCAAGCACGTCACCGATGGAACCCTGTTCGATCAGTTCGCGGGCATAGAGGAGCGTCGGATCGCTCCGCGCCTGGAGGCCGACCATCGTCCGCAGCGAGCGCTCGCGGGCGAGTCCCGCCATTTCCTCGGCCTCGGCGAGGTTGGCGCCGAGCGGCCACTCGCAGAAGACGGGTTTGTTCGCGCGCAACGCCGCCATCACCAGTTCGTAGTGGATGGGAACCTTGACGCAGACGACGACGAGATCGATGTCAGGATGCGCGACCATGTCGTCGATGTTGTGGAAGGCAAGCTCGGCGCCGAAGGCGGCGGCCGAGGCTCTCGCCGTGTCCTCGTGGGCCGTACAGACCGCCTTGATCGTGTAGTCGGGGAGCGCCTTCAGCGCGGGAATGTGGGCGTTCGCGCCCCAGCCACTGCCGCCAGGTGTGACCGTCGCGCCGACGATGCCGAGCCGGATCGGGTCCGCCATCTTTCGTTCTCCTTCTTCGCTGATGACGCCGAGCTTATGCACCGCCGCGCGGCGTGGCGTCCGGCGTGGAGCATTGTACCGAGTTTCCATCCGCGGGTTCGCGGCGGACCAGCCGAGGTTGCCGCACATATGTTCGCCATGTTACTCTGAACCGCCGGCGTGGAATTGACCGAAGGAGGGCCACATGACGTCGCACGACGAGATGGTGCAGGCACACATCACCGCCTTCTGGAGCACGGTGGCGCCGGAGTACGAGGCCCACCCGGGCAACATCCCCGCGCGCGACAGCGCCGAGTACGGCGCGTGGGTCGACGCGATTCGCGATGTGCTGCCACCTGCTCCCGCGGACGTGCTCGATATCGCGACCGGCACCGGCTTTGTCGCCCTGATCGCGGCCGGGCTGGGGCATCGCGTGACGGGGATTGACCTTTCGAGCGCGATGCTCGACGAGGCCCGCGCAGAGGCAGACCGTCGCGGCCTCGAAGTTACATTCGAAATCAACGACGCCGTCGAGCCGGACTTCGCACCCGCGAGCTTCGACGCGATCATCAGCCGGCACTTCATCTGGACGCTGCGCGAGCCTGGGCGTGCCTTGGGGAACTGGCTGCGGCTCCTGCGGCCGGGAGGCCGCGTCGTTGCCATCGACGGCTTTTGGTTCAATCGCGCGACGGACGGTGACGCCGCCGATGATGCGCCGGGCCTGTTCGAGCAGCACTACACCAAAGAGACGAGAGCAGCCCTACCCGCCATGCAGATGACGGCGGTCGGACCGATCGTAGCGATGTTCGAGCAGGCAGGCTTCGATCGGGTCATGGTCAGCGACCTGGAAACGGTTCACGTCCTCGCCGATAGCCCGCCGGGTATCCAGCCGTGGTACGTGGTGACCGCCTGCCGTCCGGACTGAGTGGGTCTATGACGCTCAGGAGCACACGCTCCCCGCCGATCACGGTGAAGGGCGGGTATCCCCCTGTGCCTGCCTATAACCCTTTCTCCTTGGCAGCTACCGGCCGGTGGGCCAGTGGACGACGGCAGGCCCGCCGGCTTCCTTCGGGGCGACGGGCACCTGATGCACCTGACCGAACCAGGAGACGCGCGCCTCGACCGCGCCACATGCCTCGCAGCGGGTGGCGCTCTCGACCCAGGCGCCCGGCGGCCGGCCCGCCCGCGTCTTCGACCGCAGGTCTTTCAATTCGCCGTCGTTCAGTGTGTGCCATGTGTGACCGTCGCTACATTGTGATCGTTCGTTGGTCATGGTGCCGGCTCGGCTCCTGTCATGCGGGAACGGCGTCATGCGACAGGTCCCAGACACGATCAACGTTGGCAGGGGACGGCGGTCGGGCGCCGGACTCGACCTCTTTCAACACCGTGACGATGGCGTCGTTGACCGGGGTCAATACATCCACCTCCCGGCCCCGGGCGGAGACGTAGCCGTTGAGGTAGTCGATCTCAGTGCGGCGTCCCTTGGCGATATCCTGCGAAGTTGATGCCTGCCAACCGCCGCCGACGCCGTCAACAGGTGGAGGATGCTCGGATGCCGGCGGGAGATCGGCCAGAGCCAGAGCGCCATCCTCCTCGATCCACGCGGTGGCGGGACGGCCGCCGACGGATTCCACGTTGACGCCGAGCGCGAGACCGACGGCGATCACCTCGCGCGCGACCTGATCGCGCAATGGTGCGAAGCGGGGGGCGGCGTCGGCGAGTGCCACCGGTCCCATACCGCTCATCGCGGTGAGGGTATTGCCCATGCTGTTCGCTGCCAGCTTCGCCCAGCGCTCGCCCCAGATGTTCGTCGTCGTGCGCGCTGCATCGACGCTGTCGAGCATGGCGGCGATGCGCTCCACCCGCGGGCTGATCACACCGTTCAGCTCCCCGACCCGGAAGATGTCGTAGCCGCGCTCGCGCCCCGATTGGCCGCCGCGGACGACGTGACCCGGTTGGTCGAGGTGAACGGTGATCGTGGAGATCGTGCAGCCGATTGCCCGCTCGTAGCCGGCGATGCGGGCGATCGTCTCGTCGTTGATCCCGTTCTGGGCCGAGACCATGCAGCCGTTGGGGGCGAGGTAGCTCTTCATCATCGTCGTCGCCCAGGCCGTGTCATACGACTTCATCGCGATGAAGATGATGTCGAACGGCTCGCGGATGCCCTGGACTTCGCAGAGATGCCGGCCGTCCACCGGCACAGTGAACTCGCCGCCGCTGTCCGACACGGTGATCCCACGCCCCCGCATCGCCTCGACGTTCTCCGGCCAGGGGTCGATGATCGTCGGCGCGTACCCCGCACGGGTGAGGTACGCGCCGAGGTAGCTGCCGATCGCGCCGCCGCCCATGAAGGCGATTCGTGGATTCATAGTTGCAGACCTTTGGCTGATGATTGCCGGCTAATACTCGAACGGTAGGTTGTACAGCTCGCAGCAGTTGGCGACGGTGATCCGGTAGCGGTCTTCGTCGGGGACGCCGTCGAAGATCTCGTCGAGGACCTCCTGCGAGCGAGGGAAGATCGAGTCGTGGTGTGGGTAGTCGCTGCCCCACATCAGGTTGCGCACGCCGATGTCGTCGCGGGTGAGGATGCCGGTGCGGTCGTCCTCGAAGGTGACGATGAAGTTCTTGTGGAAGTACTCGCTCGGCCGTTCGATTACCTCCGGCGCGGCGGCCGACGGTGTGCGGTGCAGCGCCCAATCGAGCCGCTGGAGGAAGTGGGCGACCCAGCCCGTCTCCCACTCGGTTGGCACGAATTTCAGGCCGGGGTAGCGGGCGCAGACACCGCCGCAGATCAGGTCGCTGATCACGGCGGCCATGCCGGTGTGGGCGAGGGCGTAGTTGGTGATCGGACCCCAGTCGGGCAGGCCGTGGTTCGGCGCGGCGGTGGTGAAGATGTGCATCAGCAGCGGCGTCTTTAGCTCCTGGGCAACTTCCCAGAAGGGGTCGTAGGAGCGGTGCGAGTAGGGGCGGTCAACAGGTGGCACACAAGGGATGCAGGCGCCGCGGTGTCCGAGCTTGACCGCCCGCTGGAGCTCGACGATCGCCGCGTCGACATCGTGGAGCGGGATGCAGGCGAGCGGGAAGAGGCGGTTCGGCGCCTGGGAGCAGTAGTTCGCCGTCCAGTCATTGTAGTTGCGGAAGGTGGCGGCGACGATCTCGGGATTCTGGATGCCGTAGATGCCGAACATGACGCTGGGGTAGATCACCTCGGCGTCGATGCCGTCGATCTCCTGGTCCTTGAGGCGGGCGATCGGGTCCATCACACCGGGACGCATGCCGGCGTAGCCCTTGCGGATCATCGCCTGGGTTTCGGGGTCGTTGACGTAGTGCCCGGCGATGCCGAGCCGGCCGACGGAGAGACCACCGCGGCCGTTGACGGTGAGGACATCGCCCCGTTCCGGGTCGTGGACGATCTTCGGCGCCCCCTCCCCAAAGCGTGCCTCGAGCCCGGCGAACACCTCCGGCGGTTCGACGACGTGAGAGTCACCGGAGATGCACAGCTTCTGCGCCATTGTCTTCCTCCTGTCTCGACGTACGTGCCAGTTCGGCCTACGTAGGAACGACGTAAGGAATCACACCGCGGCGAGGCGGCGACAACGTACCCCCACGCACGGGTTGCGTCAAGTATCGTGCATTGGGATGCGAGGGCAGGCGATCGCTCGGGGCCGGGTAACTTCTGGCATCTCAAAGTGACTATTCACCAGAGCGATCTGCACAACCGCCGGACGCAGTGGCCGATGGCATCGCGAACGGACGACGATAGCACGCTGGTGGGACGGACGCGCGGCGGTGACAAGGCAGCGTTCGCGCTACTGTTTGGCCGCCATCAAGCCCTCCTGCGCGGCGTCTGTCGCCGGTATCTCGGCGCGGATGCCGTGATCGAGGATGTCGTCCAGGAGGCTGCGCTGCAAGCGCTGCTCAACATCGACACACTACGGAGGCCGGAGCGGTTCGGCGCCTGGCTGGCGGGCATTGGATTGAATCTCTGCCGGCGCTGGCAGCGCGACCAGCGGCACACCGCGCTGTCATGGGAAGCGTTGTCCGGCGGCGGCTACCGGCACGAGCCGATTGACCAACATGAGGCACCGGCCGATGCGCTCGTCGCTGCCGAACTACAGCGCCGGGTGCGCGATGCGGTGGCGTTGCTGCCGTCCGGACAGCGGGATGCGGTCGTGCTCTTCTACCTCTCGGGGCACACCCAGGCGGAGACGGCAGCGCTGCTCGGTACGCCGGTGGGAGCGGTGAAGACGCGATTGCACAAGGCCCGCGCGGCGCTGCGGAGCCGGCTCAACGCCCTATGGCAGGAGGAACACATGGCAACCGAATCCACCAATGCACTTCGACGAATGCGCATCGTCGACGTGCGCTCCCGGCCATCGGACGACCCCCAACGCAGCCCCTACGCCTCGCATGTGGTGCTCCTTGAGGAGGTGGATGGTGGAAGAGTGCTGCCGATCTGGGTCGGTCCGAGCGAAGGGCTGAGCCTCGCCATGCTGATCGAGAAGATTGAAACGCCGCGGCCGCTCACGCCGGTGTTCATGGGCCGGCTGGTTGAGGCCGCCGGCGCCCGGCTGCACGAGGTACGGATCACGCAATTGGAGAATGACACCTTCTACGCCGAAGCGGTGGTTGCCGGTCCGGCAGGCACGCGGGCGATCGACGCCCGTCCGAGCGACGCGCTGATCCTCGCCCTTACAACCGACGCACCGATCGTCGCGGAGGCTTCACTGTTGGAGCGCCTGGAGCCGGCCCATCCACGCGAGATGGAGATGCGACAGCAAGCATCGATGAACGCGGGTGCCATCGTCGCGGAGGCACAAGCGTCGTACGCGCGACACATGGAGATGGCGCGACAACAACAACACTGAGCAGCGATACCGGCCCGGCCTGCACAGCACTGTGCTGCGATCGACGAGCCAATCGTTCGATCAACGTCATCGAGCGATTGATTGTGCCAGCAAGTCCAGGGCAGCGATGGCGAAGGCCCGCATGTTGGCAACGCGGTCCGGGCTGCCCGTTTCGAGCGTAATCACCTGCTCGACCGGGCCGGCGACCGCGATGCAGGTGTGCCCGGCGGCGTCGCCGTAGCGGTTGCCGGTCGGACCGGCGGCGCCCGTCTCACCCAATCCCCAGGTTGCGCCCAGGCGCTGCCGCGCTGTGCGGGCGAGCAGCGTCGCGTACGGCTCCGAAGACGAGCGCATGCCCGTCACAACGGCGTCCTGTACATCGAGCAGTGCCGTCCGCGCGACGCGCGTGTAGACGACCGAACCACCGAGAAAGTACGCGGAAGCGCCCGGCACGGCGAGCAGCGCCGCCGACAGAAGCCCTCCCGTCGACGATTCGGCGATGGCAATGGTTTCACTGCGTTCTTTCAGTAAGGCGGCGACACGTTCTGCAAGCGGCAGTAGATCGTTCATTGCGACTCCAAGTTGTTAGCCGATAGCCGTTAGCCGTTAGGTCACTGGATGACCTGGCCGGAGTAACAAGTCTGTGGTGAGTCGCTAACGGCTAACGGCTAACGGCTAATGGCTAACGGCTATCGTCTAATGGCTATCTTCTTCCTTCAGTCCTCGCGGTGGGGCAAGGGTACGGGCGGCGCAGACGACGAACTCGAGGTCGCTGGGGCCGACGTTGCGGACCATGTGGGGGATGGCGGCGGGGAAGAACAGGAACTCGCCGGCGCTGACGGTGCGGGTCCAGGGGCCGCAGGCGACTTCGCCCTCGCCGGCGAGGAAGTAATAAACCTTCTCGATGTCCTCGTGGACGTGGAGCTCGTTCGCGCCGCCGGGCGGGATGCGATTCCAGAGCACGAAGGAGAGCGAGCTCTCGAAGCCGGCGGACTCGGCCTGAAAGATCTGGCGCACGCGCAGGGCGCCACGTGATTCCCGTTCGGGCACATCGGCGGCCCGCTTGACGAGCAGGCGGGACGGTTGCGGCTCGGCGCCGGTAGTCGAAGCGGTCATACGGCCTCCCTGGTGGGCTGAGTCGTTCGGCCACACCCGCGCACGCATGAGAGCGAGCGGCCGGATGTGGAGCCGGGCCTCGCTTGATGCGGCCCGCGCGGAACGTCCGCGCACCAATCTTGCAACGTGCGCATCGATACGTCCAGGCTGAATGGCGCCGGACGTTGCCCGACTGTAACAGCGGACGATGTGGACCGTTTCACTTCGTAGAGCACCATTCGGAGAACACATGATGCGAAAGCTGATCGCAACGCTGACCGCGGCCGGCAGTCTCGCCGCACTCCTTGCGTTTGTCGGACCGGACACGCCGGCGGCGTTCGCTGCCCAACCGCCCGACGGTGCGGCGCTGACCGGCGTCGTATGGCAATGGCAGCACACCGTCACCAGCACGGAGTCGTTCGTGCCGGACGATCCGAGCCGCTACACGATCGAGTTCCAACCCGACGGCCGCGCCAGCATCCGCGCCGACTGCAACCGCGGCTCGGGCAGCTATGAGGCCACCGGCAATCAACTGACCTTTGGCCCGATCGCCACCACCCTCGCCGCCTGCCCGCCGGCGTCGCTCGGTTCCGACTTTCTCCGGCAGCTCAACGACGCTGGCGTGTATTCGACGGACGGACACCGGCTATTCATCGGCTTGAAATCCAGCGTCGCCGTGATGAGCTTCGTCAACCCCGCGTCGGCGACACAGGCGGCTGTCACCGGCGTCGTCACCTACCGGCAGCGGATCGCGCTGCCGTCAGGTGTGGTCGTGCGGGTGCAGCTGCAGGACATCTCCCGCGCCGACGCGCCGGCGGTCGTGCTGGGCGAGCAGGTGATCGAGCCGATGGGGCGGCAGGTGCCGTTCCCGTTCTCGATCGCCTACGACCCCGACGCGATCGATCCGCGCGGACGGTACACCGTGCGTGCCCGCATCGAGAGCGCGACCGGGGATCTGCTCTGGACCAGCACCCAGGCGTATCCGGTGATCACGGCCGGCAATCCAACGAGCGACATCGAAGTGATCGTGCAACCCGTGGGTTAGAACCAAGCCGTCGACTCGCGTTCCAGTTCCTGTCCGGGTGCATTACCCTTGCGGGCGTGCAAGTGGCGAAACGGCCGTTCGGAAGATGACGAGATGGGCGCCGAAGCTGGCACGGAGACGGCCCTGGCCGAGGTACAGGGCGACGACACCGAAAAGCCGGCGCCGTTGGTCGCGACGCGGAATGAGGGAACGGGCCGGCCTCGGACGCCGAATATCCTCTGGCTGGTGAGCGAGGACAACAATCCGTTCGTCGGCGCCTACGGTGACCCGCACGGGCGCCCGCCGATGATCGACCGGCTCGCCCGCGAGGGCATCCTCTACCGCAACGACTATTCGACCGCGCCCGTCTGCGCGCCGACGCGGTTCAGCGGCTGCGCCGGGCCGCGTCGGCGAGCGCCTGAGCGCGAGGCTGAAAACCGCGACACGGCCCACTACGCCGCGAGCGACGAGGTGACACATGGCGACCCGCCCGCCGAACTTTGTCCTTATCCTGTGTGACGACCTGGGCTACGGCGACATCGAGCCGTACGGCGGATCGATTCCGACCCCCGCACTCAATCGGATGGCGGAGGAAGGGTTGACGGCGACGGATTACTACTGTCCGGCCAACATCTGCACGCCGTCCCGCGCCGGCATCCTCACCGGACGCTATCCGGTGCGGACCGGCCTCGGCTACGAGGTGATCTTTCCCGGCGAAGACCGCGCGCTGCCGCTGTCCGAACCAACGATTGCCGCCGCACTCAAGCCGGACTACGTCAGCGGGATCTTCGGGAAGTGGCATCTCGGTCACGCCGGGCCGTCCTGGCTGCCGACGAACTACGGCTTTGACACGTTCGCCGGTATCCCCTACAGCCACGACATGCTGCCGCTCGAGTTCTACGAGGCGGATGCCGCGACGGGCGCGGTGAGCTGCACGCCGGTCGATTTCCCCGCGCTCCAGCAGCAGATTTACGAACACGCGGAGCGATTCATCGAGCGCCATCGCGATCGGCCGTTCTTCGTCGAACTGGCGCTGAGCGCGCCCCACCTGCCGGAATACCCGTTCGGCGAGTTCAAGGGCAGTTCGGCGGCGGGGCCGTACGGCGATGTCGTGCGAGAGATCGATGCGATCACCGGCCGGCTGCTGGACAGCCTGAAGGCGCTGGAGATCGAACGCGAGACACTCGTGATCTTCACCTCGGACAACGGGCCCTGGTATGAAGGCTCGACCGGGCCGCTGCGCGACCGGAAGGGTGGGGCGGGGTACGACGGCGGCTATCGGGTGCCCTTTATCGTCTGGGCGCCGGGGAGGGTGGAGCCGGGCGGCACGACCGACGCGATCATCGGCGGCATCGACCTGCTGCCGACATTCTGCGCGCTGGCCGGCTGCGCGCTGCCGGAGGATGTGGAACTCGACGGGCGTGACATTTCCCCGGTGTTGACGGCGGGCGCGACCTCACCGCATGAGGAGATCCTGCTGTTCAACAATGAAGATGTCGTCGCCGTCCGGACGCAGGCATGGAAGTATATCGACCGATCCTACTATCGGAGCCTCATGGTCAGCTACGCACGGACCGGATTCACACAACTCCACGATATGACCCGGGACGTTGCGGAGAGCTACAGCGTCGCCGAGACGTATCCGGAGGTGGCGCTGGACATGCAGACACGCCTTCAACGAGCACGGGAGACCTTCGCGCCGTTCAAGCGGGGCATGCCGCCGTTCTTCGAAGAGTTGCGAAAGCAGGGGCGTTTTCGGAGTCAGGACTGATACCACTTGACAAGGTTGCGTGGCGGCGCTCATGTACAACCAGTTGGCTGTACTGGAACGCATGGGCGCAATCGAGATCTTTGCCCAGACGGCCGGCCAGATGGACGCCCTGCTCGCGGGCTGACCGTTCCTGTACGACGACATCACCACATCGGCACGGAGGTAAAACCATGGGAGCAATCCACGTACACGAGTTCATGAGCCTCGACGGCGTGATCGATGCGCCGACGTGGACGTTCGAGTACGGCTTCGACCCCAAGATGGGAGAGGCGATCGGCGCGGTTACGGACCGATGCCGAGGCATCCTGCTCGGGCGCACAACCTACCAGATGTTCGAGCCGGCGTGGTCGACGCGGACTGTGGCGGACGATCCGGGCGCGCCGTTCTTCAACGACACGACGAAGTACGTCGTCTCCGGGACGCTCACGACCGCAACGTGGCGGAACTCCAAAATCATCGGGCCGTACGATCCCGACGCGATCCGCCGCCTGAAGGACGAGGTCGGTGACCTCTATGTCAGCGGCAGCATTACGCTGGTCCACGCGATGCTCGCGGACGGCCTGATCGATGAGCTGAACCTGTGCGTCTACCCGCTCACCCGTGGGTCCGGCCCGCGACTCTTCCCCGATGGCGCCGCGCCCTTCAAGATGTCGCTCGCAGCCTGTGAGTCGTACGAGAACGGTGTGCTCTACCTGGCCTACCGACCGCAGGTGTGAGTCCGTCGCGTCAGCGGGCCACGGCCGCGGACCCAAGGTGAGCTTTGCGCGCCGGAAGGTCGGTGACAGCGCTGTGCGGGCGCGACCGGCATAGAGTCGAACGGGAGGAGTAGCTGATGCGACTCGATAGCAAGATGACAGGGGTCACGATTGGCGCCTCCGGCATGGCTGAGGAGTGTGTGGTATACGCTGCCTGCCACAGCCGTCGCAATTCGGCAGCAAGCACGATTATGTCGCTCAGCTCGCCCGCCGATACACGCATGCATAGCTCCACGATCGCGGATTCCGGGAGCTGCGTGGGGACAGACACGCCGGCTCGACACAGATAGTAGGCGGCCAGCAGAAAACCCCCGCGCTTGGTGCCGTCGTTGAACAGATGTCTCTGTGTGACACCCCGCAGTAGGAGGGCAGCCTTCCCGAAGTTGTCGGGGTGAGGATCCTCCCCGCCGAACGTCTGGAAGGCAGCACCGACCACCTGCTCGACCAACCCCACTCCTCGGACGGGACGACCACGGCCACCAAACTCGCTGACGGCAAGCAAATTGAAGTATGTCGCGGCCGCGCTTAGCAGCCGGACCTTGGTCAGCGTGCTTTCGGTGTCGGTGCTGGTGAAGTCAATTGGCTGCTGCAGGATGAGTCGCAACCGCGTGAGTATCTCAGTCAGAGACGCCGGCGGATCGTCTGCCATGCTGGCTAAGAGCCGTCGCCTTCGACCTGGGCCAGGCGTGTCAGAATTCGGCGTACATCCGGCCGCTCCACCATCTCCTCGTAGAAGTCCTGTGATGAGATGGCCTGGTCGCGCGGATCAGATTCGGCGCCGGCTGCTCCCGAATTGGGAGGCGGACTTGGGCGACGTCGACGAGGCTGTCCGGCAAGATTCGTCATGGCAGGAGCGATCATAGCACGGACGGCAGCAGCGCACCGTCGCCGGCAAGCTGGTATACTCGCGCCGCCGCTGGGCCGAGGGCCGGGCCAGGCAGGCACACCCAGTCCAACCTCGCCCCTGAAGGAGCGATCAATGCGACTTGATGGCAAGGTGGCGGTGATCACGGGCGGCGCCTCCGGCATGGGCAAGGCGACGGCATCCCACTTTGTTGAGGAGGGCGCCCGCGTCGTGATCGGTGATAATCAGTTCGTGTGACGTTAAACGTCAGGTTCTTCATGCCCGCCGCTGAACCTCCCGCCTTCCGCCATCATTTCCCATCGTTCATGCTGTCTGCCCCTGGCGGGGATAGCGCGGGGCGCGGGTAATCGTGCCGCCCGGAGGAACGATGTCGAGTGCCCATCTTGGGCCAGCGCTCCTTGGCCGCAGCACCGAGTGTGATTCCTTCGATCGCCTGCTGGAGAGCGCGCGCGCGGGTCAGAGCCGGGTGCTGGTCGTACGCGGCGAGGCGGGGGCCGGCAAGTCGGCGTTGTTGGAGTACCTGGTGGGGCGGGCGTCCGGGTGTCGCGTCGCGCGCGCGGCAGGCGTCGAGGCCGAGATGGAGCTTGCCTACGCGGGTGTGCATCAGCTGTGTGCGCCGCTGCTGGACCACCGAGCGCGGCTGCCCGGCCCGCAGCGGGACGCACTCGGGACGGTGTTCGGCCTGAGCGCAGGACCGGCACCCGATCGCTTTCTCGTCGGCCTGGCCGTCCTCGGCCTGCTGTCTGAGGTCGCAGAGGAGCGGCCGCTCCTCTGCGTAATCGATGATGCGCAATGGCTGGACCGGGCGTCGATGCAGACGCTGGCGTTCGTCGCGCGCCGTCTCTTGGCGGAGCCGCTCGGCATGGTCTTCGCGGTGCGTGAGCCCAGCGAGCTGCGGGAGGTGGCGGGACTCCCGGAGTTGCGGGTCGGCGGACTGAGTGACGGCGATTCGCGCGCGCTGCTGGGCCGCGCGATCCCCGGACGATTGGACGAGCGGGTGCGCGACCGGATCATCGCCGAGACGCGTGGCAACCCGCTCGCGTTGCTGGAGTTGCCCAGGGGGCTGACACCCGCGGAGCTTGCGGGCGGGTTCGGGCTTCCCGACCCAAAACCGCTGGCGAACCGCATTGAGGAGAGCTTCGTGCGAAGGCTCGAGTCGCTCCCCGACGAGGCACAACGGTTGTTGCTGCTGGCGGCCGCCGAACCAACCGGCGATGTGAGCTTGTTGTGGCGTGCGGCCGGACGGCTCGGACTGGGAGCAGATGCAGCGGCGCCGGCGCAGTCCGCAGGATTGCTCGATCTCGGTGTCCGTGCGCGGTTCCATCATCCGCTCGTACGGTCGGCGGTCTACCAGAGGGCGTCCCCACCCGACCGACGGCAGGCGCATCTGGCGCTGGCCGAGGCCACGGATCCGGCCGCCGATCCCGATCGCCGGGCGTGGCACCGCGCGCACGCGGCGGGCGCCGCCGACGAGGATGTGGCCGCGGAGCTCGAGCGCTCGGCGGGCCGGGCGGAGGCGCGTGGCGGCATTGCGGCGGCGGCGGCGTTCCTCGAACGATCGGCTGCTCTGACGCCCGATCCGGTCCGCCGCGCGCAACGCGCCCTGGATGCCGCAGAGGCCAAGTTCCAGGCAGGGGCGTTGGAGCCGGCGGTTGCCCTGCTCGCCATCGCAGAAGTGGGACCGCTCGACGAGCTCCGGCACGCACGCCACGATCTCCTGCGTGCCCGGATCGCGTTCGCCCAGCGCCGCGGCAATGAGGCGGCGCCGCTGTTGCTGGATGCGGCTCGGCGTCTTGAACCCCTCGACGCCGGACTCGCCCGTGAGACCTACCTCGAAGCGCTGCGCGCGGCAAACGTCGCCGGTCGCCTCAGCGGCAACGTGGGCGTCGTGGAGGTTGCCAGGGCCGCGCGGGCCGCGCCGCCCGCGCCACCGCCGGAGCGGGCGATTGATCTGCTCCTGGACGGCCTGGCGATGGAGTTCACCGAGGGCCACGCGACCGCCGTGTCAACGCTGCACCGTGCGCTGGAGGCCTTTCGACGGGATGCGCAACGCGGTGAGGACAACATCAGGGGATTGTTGTGGCTGGCATGGGTGTACGGGGCCGACGCGTGGGATGACGAGACCTTCTATGAGGTGGCCGAGCGGGCGGTCAAGCGCGCCCGCGATGCCGGCGCGCTCGCTGAACTACCCGTCGCCATTGAATATCTCGCGGGACTGCATGTGCAAACGGGCGAACTCGCCGCCGCGGCGCCGCTCTTTGACGAGGCCACCGCGATCACAGCGGCCACCGGCTACGCGCCGCTGAGATACAACACACTCTCGCTTCTCGCTTGGTGCGGCGCCGAAGCCCAAGTGGTACCGCTGATCGACGCCCGCATCCAGGATGCGTTCGCCTCCGGCGAAGGTCGGGCAATCGGTGTCGCCTCGTACGCGGCCGCGGTGCTGTACAACGGCCTTGGCCACTACGATGCCGCCCTCGACGCCGCCCAGCGGGCATGTGAGCACGACGACTTTGGCTTCATCGGTTGGTCGCTCTTCGAGCTCGTCGAGGCAAGCGTCCGATGCGGCGCTGGTGATATAGCGGCGACGGCGATGCGGCGCCTGGAGGATCACGTCCGCGACGCGGGCACGAACTGGGCGTTCGGCGTTGCGGCCCGCTCACGCGCCCTGCTCAGTGACGGCCAGGCTGCCGACATCCTCTACCGCGAGGCGATCGAACGGCTCGCACGGAGCCGCTGCGCCGCCTACCTCGCCCGCACGCACCTGGTGTACGGCGAGTGGCTGCGCCGGGAGAACCGGCGTCTGGACGCTCGCGAGCAGTTGCACACGGCCCACGAGATGTTCAGTCACATGGGCGCCGAAGCGTTCGCCGAGCGCGCGCGCCGCGAGCTGTCGGCCACCGGGGAGACGGCGCGCCGGCGGATCGTGGACACGCGCAACGTCCTGACTCCCCAGGAGGCGCAGATCGCCCGTCTCGCCCGCGACGGTCTCTCCAACCCCGAAATCGGCGCACAACTCTTCATCAGCCCGCGAACCGCGCAGTATCACCTGCACAAGGTCTTCGCCAAGCTCGACATCACCTCGCGCAACCAGCTCCTCCGCGTTCCTGCCAGCCGCCTCGCCACCACCTAGCGATTCTGTTTCTCTGCGCCTGTTTCGACGACCGCTCGATGTGGCTTCACGCACGCGGTCGTATCGCGACGAGCGACCTTCGCCGGCGCTGTGACCGGGGCGAGCGCCTGCCGCTACCGGCGGCTCGCCGGCTAGCCATCCAGTTGGCTAGCGAGTGGCCCGCGTTGCGACTGGCCACTCAGGCTGGCGTCCTGGCGGACTCGAACGCCTCCCCGATCGCGCGATGCTCACCGCACAGCGCACGCATCGCCACCGGCCCGCTTGGCGTGGCCAATGGAAGGAGTACCTCATGACGGCCACGATCGTTCTCGTCCATGGCGCGTTCGCCGAGTCCGCGAGCTGGGACGGCGTCATCGATCCGCTGCTCGGCGCGGGCCATCGCGTGATCGCCGCGGCCAACCCGCTGCGGAGCCTGGCCGCCGACGCCGCGGCCGTCGCCGACATCGTCCGTACGGTCGATGGGCCGGTCGTGCTCGCCGGCCACTCCTACGGCGGCGCCGTGATCTCCAACGTCCCCGCCGACGCTGGCGAGATAGCCGGGCTTGTCTACGTGGCGGGCTTTGCGCCCGAAACCGGCGAGACGTGCATTTCGTTGTCCGGCATGTTCCCCGGCAGCACGCTCGGCGAAGTGCTGCGGCCGGTGCCGCGCGGTGACGGCACGACCGACCTGTACATCGCCGATGACCGGTTCCACGGCCAGTTCTGCGCGGACGTGCCGTCACCGCAGGCAGCGCGGATGGCCGCCACGCAGCGGCCGGTGACGCAGGAGGCGCTCGCCGAACCGTCCGGCGCGCGGCCGCTGTGGCGCGAGCGGCCGTCGTGGTTCCTGTTCGGGGATGAGGACCACCACATTCCCGCGGCCCTCCAGCGCTTCATGGCCAAGCGCGCCGGTGCCCGCCGCACGATCGAAATCCCGGGCGCGTCGCACGCGATCGCCGTCTCGCAGGCCGCGGCGACCGCCGACCTGATCTTGGCGGCCGCGCGCAGCGCCGCGGTCGCCTGACTCCAACACAACTACAGGAAAAGGAGTCCCTCATGAGCTCATCCTCGTCCGGCGTCCTTGCTGCCGGGCCGCGGGCACCACCGTCCGGCCGCGATCCCCCGTCCACGCAGAATACGCACACCTGAGAAGGAGTATCCTGTGACCGCTTACCACCTCGCCGCACGATTGAACGTCAACCGCAACGTCATTCGTCTCGCTGCACTGGCCGGGTTGCTCGGCCTGATAGGAGTGTTCTCGATGACCGCCTCCGCTCAATCCACTACCGCTTCGCAGACTGCGACCAAGCCCACGATCGTCCTGGTACACGGCGCCTGGGATAATTCCTCCGGCTGGAACGGAGTGATCGAGCGCCTGCACGCCGAGGGGTATCAGGCGATCGCCCTGCCCAACCCACTGCGCAGCGTCACCAGCGACGCCGCTTACATCGCCAGCACGCTCGCCGGCATCCCCGGCCCCATCGTCCTCGTCGGCCACTCCTACGGCGGCGCCGTCATCACCAACGCCGCCGCCGGTAACGCCAACGTCAAAGCGTTGGTCTACGTTGCCGCCATGATCCCGGACGTGGGCGAGAATCAGTTCACCCTCCTCGGTCAGTTCCCGGGCAGTCAGATCAACCCCGACACCTCGTTTGACGTGCGCGAGTACCCGCTGCCCGACGGCACCATGGGCCAGGACACCTACCTCAAGCCCGAGGTGGTCCAGCAGGCCTTCGCCCAGGACCTCCCCGCCAGCACCGTGGCGCTGATGGCGGCCACCCAGCGCCCGCTCGCCGTCGCGACGTTCTTCGAACCATCGGCCGCCGCGGCGTGGCAGACGATTCCCGCCTACTGCGTGGTCGCCACCGAGGACAACACGATCGGCACCGCCAACGTGCGCGCCATGGCGCAACGCGCCTGCCCCGCTGACAACATCGTCGAGGTCGATGCCTCCCATGTGGTGATGATCTCGCAGCCCCAGGCTGTTACCGAGGTCATCATCCAGGCCGCTGGTGTTACCGCCCAGTAGCAAGACTGCCTGCCACGTCCCGACCGGGCGGCCTCAGACCGGTCGTTCCCGGTCGTTGCAAAGATGCGGCAGATAGGGGTGCGTGGACGATTTACGTCCACGCACCCCTCCGTGCGGCGCACGACCAAGGAGCTTGAGTTGACCAGCCACATGAAGAACTTGCCATCTGATACCCTCGCCCGCGACGTCACCCTGCCCACAAGCCAGGATCCGACAGACTCGGTGAAGGACATCCACGTCATGACCGAGGGCCAGGCGCCCAGCACGGCCATCCGCACTCCGGACCAGCGTCTGCGCGTCTTCGTGAGCTCGACGCTGACCGAGCTCGCCGAGGAGCGCGCCGCCGTGGCCCGCGCCATCGCCTCCCTCCGGCTCACACCGGTGCTCTTCGAGCTTGGCGCCCGACCGTACCCACCGCGCGAGCTGTACCGGGCCTACCTGGCGCAGAGCGACATCTTCATCGGCCTGTACTGGCAGCGCTATGGCTGGGTCGGGCCCGGTATGGAGATCTCGGGCCTGGAAGACGAATTCGAGCTCTCCCAGTCGATGCCCCGCCTCCTCTACCTCAAGACGCCGGCGCCGGAGCGGGAAGCGCGGCTGACCGCGATGATCGAGCGGCTTGGGTCGGAGGCGACCAATTCCTACCGATCGTTCCGGAGTCCCCGTGAGCTTGGGCGCCTGATCCGCGACGACCTCGCCGTGCTGCTCAGCGAGCGGTTCGCGGTCGGGGACAACGGTACGACGCGTTCGGCCTCCCCAGATTTGGGCAGTAGCCCGCGCCGCCCGCGCTCCCTACCGTCGACTTCTACCTCGTTGATCGGGCGCGAGCACGACATCGACCAGGTCTCCCAGTTGCTGGAGACACCCGAGGTTCGGCTGGTCACCCTCACCGGTCCCGGCGGGATCGGCAAGACCCGGCTGGCGGTGGCGGTGGGCGAGCGCCTGGAGGATCGCCACCCGATGACCACGGTGTTCGTGCCGCTGGCATCGATTGCCCAGCCGGAGCTGGTGCTGCCGCAGATCACCGCCGCGGTGGGTGTGTCCGTGGAAGGGACGCGCTCACCGCTGGACGTCCTGGCCGAACACCTCGCGGACACACCGACGCTGCTTGTGCTGGACAACCTCGAACAGGTCATCGGTGTTGGACCCGACCTCGACGAGCTTCTGAACCGCTGTCCTGGCCTGAAGATCCTGGCCACCAGCCGAACGGTGCTGCGGCTGCGCGCTGAGCACGAGTATCCGGTCGCACCCCTGTCGGTGCCCGCGTTCCCGCAGCGCCCGCCGATCGAGCAACTGGCGGCGTTGCCGGCAGTTGCACTCTTCGTCGATCGAGCCCGAGCAGTGCGCCACAACTTCACCTTGACCGAAGACAACGCCCTCGCGGTCGCGGAGATCTGCCGGCGCCTTGACGGGCTGCCGCTCGCGATCGAGTTGGCGGCAGCCCGCGTCCGGCTGCTGGACCCGAATGCGTTGCTTGCCCGGCTCGGGCGTCGCCTCGACGCGCTGGGTACCGGCCCGGTCGATCTCCCCGAACGTCAGCGCACGCTGCGCGCGGCGATCGAGTGGAGCGTCGGACTGCTTGATGACGCCGAGCGCGACATGCTGGCCGCGCTGTCGGTCTTCGTCGATGGCTGGACGATCGAGGCGGCGGTGCGGGTGAGCGGTGTCGACGAGAATAGGACGATTGACCTGCTTGATGCGCTCGCCGGACACAGCCTCGTGAACGTCGCCGCTGTGGATGATGGTCCCAGGTTCCGCATGCTCGAGACCGTCCGAGAGTTCTCGGCTGAACTCCTTGCCGCCAGGCCGGACCACACCGATATCGAGCGGCGCCATGCGACGTACTTCCGTGAGTTCGTGGAGAACGCCGTGTGGCCATTGCCCAGCGAGACCGAGTGGGCCGAACGTCTCCAATCTGAAGAAGGGAACCTGCGGCTCGCCATCCGCTGGTTCTTTGTCCATGACATCTCGCCGCTGCCTCATATCTTCCGCAACCTCTGGCGGTTCTGGCAGTTGCGCGATCGCATGGCCGAAGGTCGGGCGTGGATCGAAGAGCTCCTGCCACGCGTCGCCACCTTGGATGACTACGCGCAGGCCGAGTTGTGGTTGGCGTCAGGGATGACGGCGGGGGAGGTCGGTGACGACGACCGCGCCCTGGCCGCGGCCAAAGCGATCGAGCAGTTGCAGACGCGCATCGACGACCCCGTCCTCGATAGCGCGATGCAGATGGCCATGTCGTGGGCTCTACCGATCACCAACGACCTTGACGGCGCGCTGCAGGCCGCGTCGAGGTCACTCCAAGAGTTCCGCCGGCAAGACGAGCCGCATTTGGCTGCCAACGCCGCGTTCACGCTGGGCATGCTGGAGATGGCGAAGGGCCGGCTCGAAGCCGCGCAGCAACACCTCACCGAGGTCTATGAACTAGGTGGGCGGCGGCTGGGCGACACCTGGCTCACATCGGTCGCGCGTGTGCAACTCGCCTCGCTCGCGGTCGAGGATAGGCGACTCGACGAGGCCCGCACCCTGCTGGACGAGTCACTGGAGGCGAGCGTGGGCATCGAACGCAGCACCCTGATGGTGACCTTCTGCCTCGTCACGTACGCCCAGCTCGCACTGGCGCAAGGAGACCAGTTGCGGGCCGCGTTGGCCCTGGGTGCGGTCGATGGGCTGCGGGGTCGTGCGGGGCTACGCGCCTGGCCAATGCTGCGACCTGGTGAGGCCAGGCTACTCGCCAGCGTTGAGCAGGCATGCGACCCAGGACAATTCAAGGAATCCCTCGCCACAGGCGCGCAACTCAACCTGCGTGAAGCGATTGCCATCGCGCGGGGCGACGACTCCACCGAATTCCCAGGTCGATAAGAACCCACGTTGTTGAATCATGGTTCGTGCGTCGAACTGGTATACTCGCGCCGCTACAAGGGTAGGCGGGGGCTCGGCGAGGGTCCGCGCGATGGACGATAAGACGATAACGATAACGACAAAAGGAGGTGGCCCGTGCGACTCGATGGCAAGGTGGCGGTAATCACGGGCGGCGCCTCCGGCATGGGCAAGGCGACGGCCTCCCTCTTCGTCGAGGAGGGGGCGCGCATCGTTATTGGTGACGTTCAAGCGGAGGCGGTACAGGCCGTGGCGGACTCACTCGGCCCGTCCTGCATTGCGGTGCGATCCGATGTCACCAGCAGCGAGGATGTCGCCGGTCTGGTGCGGACGGCGGTGGAGCAGTTCGGCAAGCTCGACGTGATCTTCAACAACGCCGGTGGCGTGCTCCGGGAGCCGGACGGCGCCCGGCGGCGCCCGGCGGCAGCGGACGGCGCCCGCAACCGGCTCGCCGACATGACGGAGGATCAGTGGAACGGCATGGTCGCGCTCAACCTGACGAGCGCGTGGCTGGGAATGAAGCACGCGATCCCCTACCTGATCGCCAACGGTGGTGGCTCGATCATCAGCACCGCCTCCGTGTCCGCGTTCATGGGCATGGTCGGGCAGGCGGCCTACGGCGCGGCCAAGGGCGGGATCGTCCAGCTCACACGCGTCTGCGCGGTCGAGTATGCCGAGGAGGGGATCCGCTGCAACTGTATCTGTCCGGGCGGCACGCTCACGCCGTTGCTGTACGACACCCCCGGGCGCGGGGACCTGGAGACGACACGGGAGAGGTTGAGCGCCTTGCAGCCGATCCCGCGCGCCGGTCTGCCGGAGGACATCGCCCAGGCGGCGCTCTGGCTGGCGAGCGATGAATCTTCGTTCGTCACGGGGCAGGCGATCGTCGTGGATGGCGGCTGGATGGCCTCAGCACGCACGCCCCTGCGGCGGGCGGAGGGCACATGACCGTTTGCGCCCCACCACCGCCCGGCACAGTGGCAGGCCGCCGGCTGAACCAAACCTCGGCCGGTGGCCTGCTCCATCGCGGCTCGCTACGGGCGCGGCCCGTGGGCCTTCGTGGAACATCACGAAGGCCCACGGGGAGAATGAGATTCTAACCTCTATTCGTCAACCCCAGCGGGGACCGGTGCCGGGAGGGACCGGCGGGCCGGAGGAACCTCTGCCGGTTGTCCGGTCCGCTGAACCTCCGCGGAGTCGCCTTCGCCGACGGCGACGTTGGGCAGCCACTCCAGCCATCGAGGCAGGTACCAGTTCCAGTTCCCCAGCAGCGTCATGCTCGCCGGGACCAGGACCAGGCGGACGATGGTGGCGTCCATCAATACTGCCACCGCCAGGCCGAAGCCAAACTGCTGCAACGCCGCCAGGTCGCCCAGGGCAAAGCCACCGAAGACCGCGACCATGATCAGGGCGGCGCCGCTGATCAGGCGGCCCGTGGAGCGAAGCCCGAAGGCGACGGCCTCGTTGTTATCGCCGGTCTGCATAAACCGCTCGCGGATTCGGCTCAGCAGGAAGACGTGGTAATCCATCGAGAGGCCGAACAGGACCGCGAACAGGAACAGCGGCAGTCCGGTCTGGATCACGTCCACCTGCTGGAAGCCGAAGAGTTCCGCGCCGACCCCCTTCTGGAAGACCAGCACCATCAGGCCGTAGGTCGCCCCCACGGAGAGGAGGTTCATGAGGATCGCCTTCACCGGGATGACGATCGAGCGAAACGCCACGGTCAGCAGCACGAAGGTGAGGCCGAGTACGAAGGCGAAGACGATCGGTGTGTAGGTGTCGTTGATCGCGGCGACATCCACGAACCGGGCCGTTTCGCCGCTGACCAGCGCGCGTGCCGGCACGCCGTCAAAGACCGGCTGGATGTACTCCGAACGCAGCCGCTCTACCGCATCCATCGCCCGCCTGCCCGCCGGGTCTCCCGCGAGGCGCGCGCGGAGGATGGCGAGGTTGGCCTCCGGGTACACGTCCAGTTCCGAGCCGACGAAGGCGGGGTCGGCGGCGACCGCCGCTTGCAGGCGCCCGATCGCCGCCTGCACCGGCTCCGCGTCCATCGGGCCGTCGATCACGACGACCGCCGGCAGATCCTGCCCGAACCCGAACTCCTCCTGGAGCAGGATGAACGCCTCTTTGGACCTGAGGCCGTCGGGAAGTGCGCTGACCCCGACCTCTCCCTGGCGGAGATCGACGGACGAGACCGCGGCGGCCAGCAACACGCCGGCGGCGACCACCAGACCGACCACGGGCCGGCGCATGATGGCCCGGGCGGTCCGATCCCAGAGGCCCCCATTGTTTGACGTTGGGGAACCCCAGCTGGCCTTCGCCGCATGGTTCCCCAACCCCCTCCGATCGGAGGCTCCGCCCGCGATACCCCCGGCTTCGCGCGGCTGCCCGGTCCGGCGGCGTTGGAGCAACGGCAGGCGGAGGGCGTTGACCTTGTCGCCCATCAGGCCCAGCAGAGCCGGCAGCAGCGTCATCGAGGCCAACACGGCGGCGATCACCACCAGGAGCGCGCCGGCGCCGACCGCCTGATTGCCGGAGTCCGGTGTGATCAGCAGCCCTGTCAGGGCGAGGCCGACGGTGATCCCGCTGAACAGCACCGTACGGCCGGCGGTGGCGCCGGTGGCGGCGATCGCGTCGACCTTGCCAATCCCATTCGCCCGCTCGTCGCGGAAGCGGGAGACGACGAAGAGGGAGTAGTCGATGCCCACGGCCAGCCCCATCATCGTGATGATGTTCGTGACGAAGAAGGGAATGTCATAGACCTGACCGAGCAACGCCGTGGCTCCGAGTGCGACGACGATGGCGACGACCGCCATCACGATGGGGAGGATGGCGGCGGCGATCGCACCGAACACCAGCGTCAGCACCACCAGCGCCACGGAGATGCCGATGCCCTCGCCGGTCGCCAGATCCCTCTCGGCAACCGCGGTGATCTCCGCATCGACCGTGGCGTCACCCGTGACGAGGACTTGAAAGGAGCCGTCCGCGCCGGCTCGATCGACAACCTGGTGGACCCGTTCAATCTCACCCCTGGCCTCGTCCGGTATCATCAGCGGCATGATCGTGGTGCGGCGGTCGGCGGAGACGAGCGACTCGTCGCCCGTCAGGTAGTAGTGCGTCCCGCCGGCAACCACCGCATCGCCCAGCGCCAGAAGGTTGCCATAGAGATTCTCGACGAAGCTCCGGTACGCCGGGTCGTCCACGGTCAGCGCGGTGGAGCGCACGACGGCGATCTCGTCGATGGTGGTGTTGGCTTGCCCCAGCCGCTCGTGCATCAACGCATCGGCCTGCACGGATTCCGGGTTGTTGGTGGGCGCGATGTCCAGGGTCAGCGCGCCTCCCAGCAACGCGCCGATCAGAGCCACCGCGATCGCCAGAACGGCCACCCAGACGCCGATCGTCGTCAAGGGACGTCGGGCGCTGGCGCGGGCCAGGTCTGCTGTGGAAAGGCTGAGCTTCATTGCGGCCTCCATCCTCGTGGAGTATTGGTTTGTGGCTCGTTGCCGGCTTCCCGTACGTTTCGCCGTGCGGCTCGCCGCACCGACAGCAACGGCAGGCCGAGGTCGCGGATGAGCGCGATCACACCGTGGAGGGCTGCCTGGTCAACGACCGGCCCCACGAGCACGGTCGTCCCATCGTCGCGACGCTGGACGGCCAGACCGCCGAACCAGTCCGACCAGCCGTCGTCGAGGTGCCCGCTTACGCGAAATCGATAGGTGTCGGCCATGGCAACGTCCCCACGATCGAATCGGTCATCGTCATGGGGAAGCGTTGCAGACGACGGTTGCCCATTGGATCAGCCGAAGGATGCAACCGGGGGTGTAATCAGGGGGTGTAGTTCGAGCCGGTCAGAGCAGGTTCAGCTCGGTCGCGCGGGCGACGGCTTCCGTGCGGTGGCTGACGCCCAACTTGCCGTACGCGTTCGCGATGTGGCGTTTGACGGTGGGCAGGCTGATGACCAGCTGATCGGCGATCGCTTGATTCCGCATTCCCGCGGCGATCAGACGGAGGATCTCGACCTCCCGCGCCGTGAGCGGCTCGGCAAGAGTGGCGGCGGCGGGCCGGACGGGGGAGGGGACCGGCGGAGCCGGCGCGTCGAAGACGGACAGGAGTCGCCGGGTATAGGCGCCCGCGAGGCCGCGGGCGGCGGCGTGGCGCAGGAGGTCTCGCATGACCTCCCCTTCGTCGACGAAGGTGCGGATGAAGCCGCCCGGCTCTGCCAGCGTCAGCGCCTCATCGAGCAGGTGCAGAGCCTCATCCACGTCGCCACGCGCATGGTAGGCGACCGCTTGCAGCACCATGACCTTGAGCCGTTCATCCTGCCAACCCTTTGCCTCGACTCGTTGGCGCAAAGGGCCGAGCAACGCCAGCGCCGCGGATGTATCGCCCCGGGCCAGATCAACCCGGGCACGGCTGATGGGGAGGTCGTGCGCCGTGGCCAGTTCGGTGGCCGCCGCCAGGTTGCCCTGGCGAAGCAATGTGAGCACCTGTCCGGCGGCAACCTCACGCATCTGAGAGAGGAAGCCATGCTGACGCGCGATTCTACCGGCATTCGCCAGAGCCGCCGCGGCGCCATTCAGGTCGCCCCGGGCGAGGCTCAGGCGGGTGAGAAACACCTCACAACTGACCAACCGATCATCAGGCTCGGCCTGCCACGCGAGCCTGGCGCAGTGTTGCCCGTGCTTTTCGGCGGCTTCCAGGTCGTTCCACTCATAGTGGATGCGGGCCAAGCCGAGATGTGCCTCGCCGGCAACCGGTAGCGGCTGATCGCCGAGCAGTTGCAGCGCGCTCTGGTAGGACTCCGCCGCCGGATAGAGCTGGTTTGCTGCCTCCTGGAGAGCGCCCAGTCCGATGGTCGCGTTCAGTGTGAAGATGATATTCCCGGACGACTTGCCGGTTTGTATGACTTCGGTATAGGCCCGGCCGGCCGCGACATGGTCCCCCTGGAGATGGTGGGCATATCCTAGTTTCCAGGCCGTCGACGTGCGGAAGGCAAGATTCTCAGGATGCAGATATTCCAAGGCGCGGCGTGACTGGACGATGATGGTTTCAATCTCACGCTGGCTCGCAGCCACCGTGGCCCGTATGGCAGCGACACGCCCCACAATGTCTCTGGTCGTGCCGTCCGATTCGGCACCGTGAAGGGCTGATTCAGCAGCGCGGAGCTTCTCCTCGACGGCGGACACCCGCCCCGTAACCAGCAACACAGAGGCATACGTCGTCCACAACCGCGGCCTCGTATCGAGCACCGACGCCGGCAACGACTCCAGCCAGTTCAACACAGGCGCCACCGCACCGCGAAAGTGCAAGGGCATCCCCTTCCCTTCAATCAGACGTTCAGCGCGCTCAACGTCATCGGCGGCAGCAGCGTGATGAAAGGCTTCAATCTCCAGGCCGTTGTTCTCATACCATGCGCTGGCGCGCAGATGAAATTCGGGCGCGCCCCGATGCTGATCCCCAGCAGACGACGTGGCGCTCTGGAGCAGTCGCTGACGCAGCAGGTCGGCAAAGAGATGGTGATAGCGATACCAGTGACGCTCGTTGTCCAGGGGGACGATGAACAGGTTGGTGTGCTCCAAGTATTCCAGGGTCGCTTGCCCGGAAGCAGCAGGGTCGAGCAGAACGGCATCGCACAGGGGGCCGCACAGGCGGTCGAGGATGGAGGTCTGCAGCAGGAAGCCCCGGATATGGTCAGGCTGTCGCAGCAGAACCTCTTCAACGAGATAGTCCACGATGTAGCGGTCGTCGCCCGAGAACGACCGGATGTACCCCGGAACGTCGTCCCGCCCCTGCATCGAGAGCGCGGCCAGCTGGAGTCCGACGACCCATCCTTCGGTTCGCATCTCCAGGGCCGTCACATCGTCCGGCGTGAGGTCCAGGCTCATGACCTCGTTGAGGAACGCGGCCGCTTCGTCGGTGGTGAAGCGCAGGTCAGTGGCGCGGAGTTCGGCCAGTTCACCACGGCCGCGCAGGCGGGCGAGTGGCAACGGTGGATCGGCGCGGCCGGCGATGACCAGGTGCATCTGCGGCGGCAGATGGTCGAGCAGAAAGGCAACCGCATTGTGGATC
>JBFXAN010000006.1:0-70732 GCA_050184225.1 Dehalococcoidia bacterium
TAATGATGGCAATCGGATGGGCGGATCGCTCTGTTGAACGCCATCGCCTCCGTGAGGACATAACTGATGCGGTTGAAACCTGGGCATTTAGAGAAAAGATTAGACGTGGGTGACACAATGCCGAGCGCAGAGCAGATTCTGGTGGTGGATTTGACAGAATCACAAGTCGAGCCGGAATTCCATTCTTCTTGAGGAGGGCACCGTGCCTTGGAAGAAAAAGACGTTCGGCGGTTTCGAATACAGTGGGAATATGAAGCAGTGGATGATCGTCCTAGAACAGTGGCATCGAGAGGATCTGGGGAAGGACACGAAAATCCCTTTTGATCTCTATGTTAGTACTATAGTTCGTTGGTATTTGTATGCCTATCGATTTGCTCTGCAGAATGAACCGCCGTCAGGGCTTTCCACCGAGCGCGTCAAGAATATGCTTCAGGAGATAGCTCCACTTGAGATGTTGCTTGACAACCCAAAGACCGTTCGACTTGCGGCGCTAGATGCGGTCGACCTCCTGGCAACTCGGATGGTAATTCAGGAGTTGCACGATGGCACCCCTGCATCGAGAGAGTTTGCCAAACAAGTGCTCGGCGGTCTTCAGTAGGATTCGATACTTGGAGCAGCATGCAAAACGGTTGACCTGCGGGCATCAGGCAGTTGATAGTCCTACCCATATGAGTGATATCGACGGCGGAGAACGCATCGTAGGCCGCACGGACCTGCCCAATGATAACAGCTTCGAACACTTACCGTGCCTTTGGCTCCCGTCGGATCTCCTTGAATGGAACCGCCCTTTCGCCCCGCCGGCGAGCTTCCAGACTCTCCTCAATCTGGTGCATGAGATCGGTGTTCGCCAGCACCCGCCGAAGCACCGCTTCCTTGTGCCTGTACCGTGCTTTGCGCTCCTCTACCGAGTTCATAACACCCTCCATATTGCTGACAAATGCGCGACCGTCTCCTTGCCAGTATCGCACGCTCATTCATCGGAGCGGCACGACACTCAATTCCCCCCATCCCCTTAGGATCGGCGTGAGTCTCTGCTCGATGCCGTCGGTGACCAACGCCGTGCCAAGAGAGAGGCTGTGCTCGTCCTGTGCCGTCCGCAGGGTCAGGCGGACTTCGTCCGAGCCGGGGTATGTGCGGAGTGCTTCGACGAGTTGGGCAAGCCGGCGGCGGTCGTCAGCTTCATCCTCGGTCTCTTGCAAGGTTATGTGGAGCAGGCGCGGACTGCGCTGCTCGGCGGTCTGCGGTGGCGGCGCGGCATTGCCGTTCGTGTAGCCGTTGCGACCCTTCTTGTTTCCGTTACCGTTCACGGGCGTTTGCGAGACGAATTCCGGTTCGGGCGTGGGCAGATCTTCGAGGCTCTCACCCTCGGTCCAGCGCCGCGCCATCGTCACGCCGATGTTCAACCGCTCGTCGCGCGCCTTTACCCGCGCGTGGACGAGCAGCACCTGGCCCGGTTGCCAGCAGTCACGCGTCGCCTCGTAGGTGTCGGGCCAGACGGTGATCTCGACCGAGCCGGAGAGGTCTTCGATCTCGGCGGCAATAAAGGTACGGCCGTCGCGCATGAGTAGCGGCCGCGTCGAGGAAACCAGACCGGCGATGACGATATCGCGCCCGGACATCTCCTGCGTCACCTCGGAGATCACGGCGGAGATGTGCGGCGCCAGTTCCGCCGCCGCCCGCTTGAACGGGTGCTCGGAGACGTAGATACCGAGCAGGTCCCGCTCCCAGCCGAGCACTTCCTGGCGGGGCACCTCGACCTCCTGTAGCTCCAACCCCGGCATCGGCACCGCCACCTGCTCGCCGAAGAGGTCGAACATCGTCGATTGGCCGCTGTCCTTCAGCCGCTGCTCCCGCTGCATGAGGGAATGGACCCGGTCGAGGTTGTGGACGATCGTGCCACGGTTCAGGCCGAACGAATCGAGCGCGCCCGCCTTCGCCAGGCTCTCTAGCATCCGCTTGTTCAGCGCCTTGCTCCCCGCCCGGCGGCAGAAGTCCTCCAGCGAGGCAAAGGGGCCGCCCTCTTTGCGCTCGGCGATCAACTCTTCGACAGCGCCTTCGCCCACGTTCTTGATCATCGCCAGGCCAAAACGGATCGCCTTGGCGCCGTCCGCCCGCGTCTCGATGCAAAAGTTGACCTCGCTGCTGTTGATCTCCGGCGGCAGCACCTCAATGCCGAGCTTCGCGCACTCGGACACCGCTGCACCGACGCGGGCGGCGAGGCCCGCCGGATGGCTCTCCGCCAGCATCAGCACGGCGGTCATGTACTCCGCCGGATAATTCGCCTTCAGGTAGGCGGTCTGGTAGGAGATCGTGCCGTAGCAGGTCGCATGCGCTTTGTTAAAGCTGTAGCCCGCGTGCGGCTCGATCAGGTCGAAGATGGCGGAGGCGTCCTCCGCCTTGTGTCCCTGCTTCTCGGCGCCGCGGACGAACTTCTCCCGTTCCGCCCCCATCACCGCGGCGATCTTCTTGCCCATCGCCTTGCGGATCTTGTCCGCCTCGCCCATCGTGTAGCCGGCGAACTTCCACATGACGAACAGGACCTGGTCCTGGTAGACGATCACGCCATAGGTTTCGTCGAGAATGTCGGAGAGTTCCGGATGGGGATAGCGGATCGGCTCGCGGCCGTGCTTGGCGGCGATGAAGGTCGGGATCTGCGCCATTGGTCCCGGTCGATAGAGGGCGACCATCGCCGATAGCTCCGCGATCGAGGCAGGTTGCAACTCCTGGATGTAGCGGCGCATGCCCGAGGACTCGAGCTGGAAGACGCCGAAGGTCTCACCCTTGCCCAGCAGCGCGTAGGTCTTCTCGTCGTGGTCTGGTAGGGAGACGAGGTCCAGCTCGATGCCGTGATACTCGCGGATCAGGTCCACGGCCCGGCCGAGGATCGTCAGGTTCGACAGGCCGAGGAAGTCCATCTTCAGCAGGCCGACCTCGGCCGAGACGTTCATGTCGAACTGCACCATCGGCAGCGACGTCTCGTCGGCGCGGGACGGCTTTTGCAGCGGCGCGACATCAAAGAGTGGCTGACCGGCGATGATCACGCCGGCGGCGTGCGTGCTCGCGTGCCGCGCCACCCCTTCCAGCCGCTTCGCCATATCGACGACGCGGCGGGCGGCCGGGTCACTGTCGTACAGCTGGCGGAACTCGTTGTTCTCGTTGAGCGCCCGGTCGATGCTCATGTGCAGCACCGTCGGCACCAGCCGCGCGATCCGGTCGACATCACCGTAGCCCATGCCGAGGGCGCGGCCGACGTCGCGGATCGCCGCCTTCGCGCCGAGCGTTCCGAAGGTGATGATCTGGGCGACGCGGTCCCGGCCCCAGCGATCCGCCGCCCACTGGATCAGCTCATCGCGCCGGTCGTCGGCGATGTCCAGGTCGACATCGGGCATCTCCTTGCGTTCGGCATGGAGGAAGCGCTCGAAAATCAGCTTGGGACCGATCGGCTCGATGTCGGTGACGCCGAGGGAATACAGCACGATGCTCGCCGCCGCCGAGCCGCGCACGCCCGTGGGGATGCGCCGCCGCCGCGCCTCGCTGACGATCTCGGCCACGATCAGCATGTACTGGGCGAAGCCGGTCGTGCGGATCACGTCCAGCTCGTAGTCGAGCCGCTTACGCACCTCATCGCTGAGATCACCGTAGCGCCGCTTGGCGCCCTCGTAGCAGAGGTTGCGCAGGTGTTCGTCCGTGCTGACGCCGGCCGGCAGGTCGATCGCCGGCATCGCCACCCGGCCGAACTCGAGCTCGATCTCGCACATCGCCGCGACGTCGTTCGTCGCCTCGATCGCCCGCGGCAGGTCGGGGAAGAGAGCGCGCATCTCCGCTTCGGACTTGATGTGGTAGCCGCCGCCCTCCAGCTTGAGGCGCTTCGTCTCCTGCACGGTCGCGTTCGAACCGATGCAAAGCAGGATGTCATGTGCCTCCTGATCCTCCGGCGACGTGTAGTGCGAGTCGTTGGTGGCGACCAGTTCGAGGCCGGTGTCCTTCGCCAGCTTGATCAGCCGTGGGTTGACCGTGTCGAGCATGTGCCGCAGTTCGGCGTCACAGCCGGGGTGATCCTGAATCTCGATGAAGACTCCGTCGAAGACATCTTGATAGAAGCCGAGCGTCGCCCGGGCGTCGTCGATCCGATCGTCGAGCAGCGCCTTGAACACCTCACCGCTGGGGCAGCCGGTCAGTGCGATCAGTCCCTTGCCGTAGTCGGCCAGGATCTCCCGGTCCATCCGCGGCTTGTAGTAAAAGCCCTCCAGGTGCGCCTTCGACGTGAGCGAGACGAGGTTGCGATAGCCGTCGGCGTGGCGGGCGAGCAGGCCGAGATGGTAGTAGGCGTTCTTCTCGCGCGGGTCGCGGCTCTGGCGGCTACCGGGGGCAACGTAGGCCTCGACACCGAGGATCGGCTTGATCCCGCGCTTGCGCGCCTCCTGATAGAACTCGATCACGCCGTACATACCGCCGTGATCGGTGATCGCGATCGCGGACTGTCCCAATTCGAGGACGCGATCCATCAGCGCCGGGATGCGTGACATGCCGTCGAGAAGCGAGTACTCCGTGTGCGTGTGGA
This sequence comes from Dehalococcoidia bacterium, assembly GCA_050184225.1. Classification (GTDB taxonomy): domain Bacteria; phylum Chloroflexota; class Dehalococcoidia; order CAUJGQ01; family CAUJGQ01; genus JBFXAN01. The sequence goes on from JBFXAN010000006.1 coordinate 4,562, forward strand.
GATGTGTAAACACTCAGAACCATCCAATGAAGCGGGGTGACGCGATCGTAGCGATGAACCGGCGCCGGACCGCGCATACTTACGACAAGGGAGACATCTGTTCCGAACACGTTGGGTTGCCTTGACAATACAACAACCGGTGCCGAGATGATAACTCGATCGTGTCCTTGACCGCCCTCGATCTGCGTCCGGACAATGACGGGAAAGGCTAGAGGGGCACCGTGCTGTGCTGACGATCCGACGGATCCGCTATGCGATGGTTCTGGCCGTGATCCTGATCGTCGGCTGGTTCATGTGGCAGGCGCGCGGCGCCCTCATCCCCTTCCTCGTCGGCGGCATCCTCGCCTATATCCTCGCGCCGTTGGTCGAGCGTCTCTCGCGCGTGATGCCGTTCTATCGCACCCGCCGTGAACTGGCGCGCACCCTCGCCATCATCCTCGTCTATGTGAGCGGTCTGGGCGCACTCGTCGCCACTGGATCGCTCATCATTCCCGCGATCATCAACGAGACGTCGGAACTGATCGACAATATCCCCACCTACGTCGAGCAGGCACAGGTCGAGGCGGAACGCTGGACCGATCTCTACCGTGAGCGGGTGCCGATCGAGGTCCAGCAGCGAATCGAGCAGGCGGTGCAGGATCTGGGCGCATCGCTCGGCGCCTACGGCGAGCAGGTGCTCGCCCGCAGCTTCGGCATCCTCCAGAGCACCTTCGGCCTCTTCTTCGGCTACATCATCATCCCGTTTTGGCTGTTCTATATCCTCAAGGACCGCCACCGAATCGGGCCGGCGATCAAGGAGTGGTTTCCTCCCGGGCTTCGCAGCGATGTCGATCACTGCATTCGGATCATTCAGCGGGTTCTCGGCTCATACATCCGGGCGCAGTTGATCCTTGGACTGTTCATCGGAACGACGACCACGCTCGGGTTGTTTCTGCTCGGTGTTGACTACTTCATCATCCTGGGGATCATCGCCGGCATCACCGAGTTGATCCCGATCATCGGACCGATCCTCGGCGCAATCCCGGCGTTGATCGTCGTCGTGGCGACGGAGCCGGAGAAGACGATCTGGGTGTTGCTGTTCTACATCGGTATCCAACAACTCGAGAACGTGGTGCTGGTTCCGCGCATTCAGGGCAACGCCGTCGAGATGCATCCGGCCTTGATCATCGTGCTCCTCGCGATCGCGCAGCAGGTGGCGGGGTTCGGCGGCATGTTGGTCGCTGTACCGCTGGCCGCCGTCTCCCGCGACCTCTTCAAGTACATCTACTCCCGCCTCCAGGAGCGCGAGACGGAACTCGCCAACGAACGCACGATCCGCCTTCCCCGGCCCGTGCGGCCGGCCATCGCCGAGAACGGCGCCACCGATCGGCGATCGGTCGAGCCGGCGCACGCCGATGGCGCGGCGCCGGAGCAGTCCGACGCCGCCGGTGCTCCAACCCAAGAGTTGCCGGATTGATCGATCAGTTGCGCGTGATCGTCGCTTGGAGAATGACGATCGCCGGCTCCGATTCCGGCCGCACGCTGCTCACCCAGACCTGATACTCGGTTCCCTGCCAGCGTGACGTGTCGAAGCGAATCTCGGCCGAGCCTTGCTCATCCGGTTCGAGCGTGCCGGCATGTCTCGGCCCGACCGGCCCCTGATAGTAAACGTGATAGCTGACTCCCGCATCGGCAGCCGGTAGATGCTTGACCTTCACCATGCACACCTGCTTGTCCGGGTTCCAGCTGACGGTCCCATAGGCGCCCCGTGCGGACTCGGTGGGCGTGAACGGCGCCTGTAGCGATGTCGGCAACGCCTGCAGCACGAGTTCCTCCTGGGTTGCCTGAATCTGCTGATTCTCACGTTTGAGGTCGTTGACCTCGTTCTGCAAGAGCAGGCTCCAGGCGAGCAGTCCCACGAGCGGCGCCACCAGGATCATCGCCGCCATCGCACCCCACCGCCGGCTCAGCCGAACGATCATGCCACCGTCGAGCATCGAACGGCGCCTCGGCTCGCCCACCGTCTCCGGTGCGGCTGCCACCTCCCCCATCACACCCTCGCGCAGGGCACGGGGCGCGTGATGCAACGGCACGGAGAACGCCAGCCGGGCGGCGACGCCTTCCGCATCCTCGAGGATGGCGCGGCAACGGGGGCAGTCGGCCGTATGGGCGCGGACAAAGATTGACTCCTCGGCATCCAGCGCGCCGAGCGCCTCCAGGTCAATCAGATCGTCAACGTGTGCCGCGCTCATACCGGGTACGGTGTCTCAACCTCGGCGCTCAGCAAGGAGCGCAATTTCTTCATCGCCAGGCGGGTCCGCGTCTTGATCGTGCCGAGCGGCTGGTGCAGTTGCTCCGCAATCTCCTGCTGCGTCAATCCCGAAAAGTACGCCATCTCCAGCGCCACCCGCTGCTCCTTCGGCAACTGGGCGAGCGCCCGGCGTACCGCCAGCCGATCGGCCTGGACCTGGACCGCGACCTGTGGATCTTCGGCCCGCCAATCCGGCGGATCATCGACGGCCGCGTTCTCTCCGATCTCCCGCAACCGCCGCCGCCCTCGCATTCGCACCTCATCGACCGCACGGTTTCGGGCAACGCTCACCAGCCAGCTGACAAAGCGGCCGCGGGCGGCATCGTACGCGGTCGGATTGCGCCACAGACGCAAGAACACATCCTGCGCCGCGTCCTGCGCCAGGGCAGGATCGGCGAGTACACGCAGCGCAATCGAATAGATCAGGTCTGCATGCCGATCGTAGAGCTGCGAGAACGCCGTCGCGTCCCGCTGCACTATCCGCCGCACCAGTGTCTCATCATCCGGCTCGAAATCGCGCACGAGCGACCTTTCGGGCGGCGGGCGAGCCATGTCGCTCACCCTCTAGAACGTTCCTCAACCGGCTTTGGATTCGTCGGTGCGCGCATTGTACCAGAGCGGCCGCCCACCCAGATTTAACCCTTTCTTCAGAAACCATTAAGCCAGGCGACGCAGCCTTGATGCTGGACCCTCCATCACAATCAATACAGGTGGTCATTGTGACCGCGAATCCGAAAGAGGATACCGCACCATGAAGAAACTCCTGGCAGTCCCGGCCGCCGCCATCGTCCTGCTCGGCGCCGTCGCCTGTACGAACGACACGAACGACTCACCATCAAATACGGACACCGCCGCTGCCTCGGCGCAAACATCTGCCCTCCAAACTCAGAACAGCACGCGCTCGCTGAATGACGCCGCCGACTCGAACGATGTCGTCAAAGCCGTCTGGCCGAGCGTGGTCCGCATCCGCGCCAACGGCACCCAGACCAGCGCCTTTGGCACCGCGCAGCAGGGTGAAGGGACCGGCACCGGCTTCATCGTCGACCAGCGCGGCTACATCGTCACCAACAACCATGTCGTCACCCTCGGCACCAACCGCGAAGCATCGCGCTTCCAGGTGGACCTGTCCGATGGCCGCACGGTCGAAGGCACACTTGTCGGCCGCGATGAGCGCACCGACCTCGCTGTGATCAAGATCGAAGCGGACAACCTCACGCCGGTCCGCTTTGCCGACTCGACCAAGGAGGAGATCGGCGAGGATGTGCTGGCGATCGGCTTCGCCCTCGACCTCGGTTCGACACCGACCGTGACCAAGGGCGTGATCAGCGCCAAGGACCGGGTAATCAACGAGACGCTCAACGCCGGCGGCCGGGCTTACCCGATCAGCATCAGCGGCGCGATTCAGACCGACGCGGCGATCAATCCGGGCAACTCCGGCGGCCCCCTGGTCAACATGCAGGGTGAGGTCGTCGGCATCAACACCGCCGGCCTGGTCGGAGACGCCGGTCAGCCGGTGCAGGGCATCTTCTTCGCCGTCTCCTCCCAGGTGGCCGAGCCGATTGTCGAGTCGCTGATCGACAACGGTCAGGTTGAGCGTGGCTACCTCGGCGTCGAGGTGACAACCGTCTCACCGCAGGCAGCCCGCGCCGAGGGTCAAGGCGATGTCGAAGGCGCCGGTATCCGCAGCGTCACGGGCGGTTCCGCCGCCGATCGGGCCGGGCTCCGCGCCGGCGATGTCATCACCAAGATCGGCGACCACGAGATCAACAACATCGGCGACGTGAGCAACGCCCTCGCCTCGCACAAGCCCGGCGAGAAGGTCAAGGTTGAATACGCCCGCAACGGCTCGAACGGCTCGACCGACGTGACGCTGGGCGAGCGGCCGGCCGGAACGACATAGCAGGGGTACACCGCGAGGCGAGTGTGCCCCATGCAGGAAGCGAGGGCGGCGCCGTAGTGGCGCCGCCCTCGTCGCATGTTCGCGCGGTCCGGCCGCCGGCGCCGGCGATATACTGGACCTACGCAACCGCGGGAATCGACTGTATGCCATCGCAACGCACAGCGCGCTCCATCTCATCCGCGGCGGTCACCGACGGCCTCGGCCGGACGGTTCACCTCGCTACGCCGCCACGGTCGATCGTCTCGCTCGTGCCGAGCCTGACCGAAGCGCTCTTTGCGATGGGGCTATCCGAGCAGATCGCGGGCCGAACGAAGTACTGCGTCGAACCTGCCGATCAGGTTGACAACACGCCGGCGCTCGGCGGCACCAAGGACCCCGATATCCGCCGGATCATCGACATGCAGCCGGACCTCGTGATCGCCAGCGCCGAAGAGAATGTTCGCGAGCACGTCGAGGTGCTGATCGCGGCCGGTCTCACGGTCTACGTTTCCCTCCCCTCGACGGTCCGGCGCGCGATCGCCGAGCTCCATGACCTTGCCGCGCTCGCCAACCGCATACCTGAAGCCGCGCCGTGGTTGACGGAGGCCGCCGCACTGGTCCAACGCTTCGAAGACCGGACCAAGCACCGCCGCCCGTTGCGCTACTTCTGCCCGATCTGGCGACGGCCTTACATGGTCGCCGCGCCCGACACCTACATGTCTGACCTGCTTCGGTTGTGTGGTGGTGAGAATATCTTCACCGGCGGCGCTGCCCACTACTACCCGGTCGAGTTGGACGAGGTCGCCCGGCGCGCGCCGGAGGTGATCCTGCTGCCCAGCGAGCCGTACCCGTTCGCAGCTAAGCACCTTCCCGAAATCGTGGCCTGGAACCAGATCCCGGCGGTGCAGACAAGGAGCGTGCACCTGATCGACGGTCAGTGGATCACGTGGTACGGGCCGCGCATCGCCTCCAGTCTCCGGGCGGTCGCCGCGCTGTTTGAGTCCGCATGAAGCGACGTATCCTTGCCGCGCTCCTTCTCGCGCCTGTCGTCTATGCGCTGATGCGGGCCGCGGCCGTCGACCGTGTACACCGCTATGAAACCCTCGATGCAGACGCCGCCGACCTTCCTGGCATGCGCCTCTACATCCGTGGACGGCGCATGCATCTGACCATTGACGGGCAGGGGCCACCACTCCTCATGCTCCACGGATTCGGTTCGTCCTCCGCGGCCTTTCGCACGCTCGTCCCTCACCTGCGATCCGCGGTGACCATGATCGCGCCAGATCTTCCCGGTTGGGGCTACTCCGAGCGCGCCCCCGATGCGGACCACTCACCGAAGGCTCACGCAACCTTGATGATCGAGCTCCTCGACCGTTTGAGCATCGGCAGGGCTGTGGTACTGGGATATGGCACCGGCGCCGTCATCGCCGTCCACATGGCAAACACGAAACCGGACCGCATCGCCGCACTGCTGCTCTCGCGAGAGGAGGGCCATGATCGGCTGCTACCCTCCTGGCTCCGGCCGCTGCTGACCTTGTGCGTGCCCTTCCTTCTTGAGAGCCGGTGGGGACAGCGCCGCCTCGATCGATCGGTGACAGCCCTCGGAAATCGTCCGGATGAAGTCCTCGTCGCCGCTCATCTCGACGAGGCGCGTACCGTCGGTCACACCGCAACCTTCCTGGCGATCCTGACCCGCTCGCGGCCCGAACCAACGCCCGCCACTCGTTCGATCCAAGTCCCAACGCTGACGATCGTCGACGACGAACAACCGGACGCAGCCGCTATCTCAATCCTCGACTTCCTCCGCGCCGCCCACGTTCTTCCGCCAACACAAGCGACGAGCAACATGCTAGCCTTCCATGAACAGACCAGAGCAATCAAACCATGAGCTTCCACCTCGCCACGACGCCGGACGGTCTGACGCTCGGCCGCTTCTCCCACGTTGCCATCACGCACGGTATCGCCGGACGAACGGGCGGCTTCAGCACCGGCCCCTACGCATCGCTCAACCTCGGACCGCGCAGCGGTGACGGCCGTGAGACGATCGTGGCAAACCGCCGGCGATTTCACGCCGCGATCGGCGCCACCGGCCTGACCGTCATCGCACCTCGACAGGTCCACGGCGCCGTCGTCTCCGTCCACCGTCGCGGCGGGGAACCCTTGACCGGCGGTGTCTATGACGGCGACGGTCTACTGACCGACGACGAGGACGCCCTCGTGGCGGTGCTCGCCGCCGATTGCGCGGCGATTCTCCTCCACGATCCGGTGCAGGCCGTCGTGGGAGCACTGCACGCCGGCTGGCGCGGCACAGCGGCCGGCATCGCGTCCGCCGGCATCGCGATGATGCGACAGAACTTCGGTAGCAATCCCGCCGATATCCGCGCCGGAATCGGCCCGGCGATCGGCCGCTGCTGCTATGAGGTCGGCATCGACGTGGCCGAGGCGGTCGCCCGCGCCACCCCCGGCGACGCACCGCCCGACGAGCGGGTGAGCGACGACAAGGCCCACCTCGACATCACCCACGCCAATCACATGCAACTGTTGGCCGCCGGACTCGACCCCGCGAACGTCGCCACCACCGGCATCTGCACCGCCTGCCGGACAGATCTCTTCTACTCCCACCGCCGCGAAGGCGAGCCGACCGGCCGCTTCGGCGCGGCAATCTCCCTTCGCCCGCCCACCGGATAGACGCGGAACCCCTCCCTATGGATTGAGGCCCAGCTCGACCGCAACCGGCTTGAGTGCGGCGATCGTGAAGCCGATGTGACCGTCGAGGTCCGCCTCGATCCGCTCCAGGCCGAGGTGAATGCACTCCCGATCGACAGAACGGGCGAACGCCTTGTCCTTCAGCTTCTTCTTCACCGACGACACCTTCAGTTCGGAGAGGCTCTTGTTCGGCTGGACGAGCGCCGCCGCAATCACGAATCCCGTCAGTTCATCACAGGCGAGGATCATGTTGTCCATCAACTGCTGCGGCACCGCCGGCGAGTGCGGTGCGTGACACTGGACCGCGTGAATGATCTCCTCCGGCACGCCCCGGTCGCGCAAGATCGGCTCCCCCTCCATCGGATGCGACTCCATCGTCGGGTGGATCTCCCAATCGAAGTCATGCAGCAGCCCGACCGTCGCCCATACATCCGGGTCGCCGCCCCACTCACGCGCCGCCTGCCGCATCACCTGCTCCACCGACAGCGCGTGCTTGATGTTACGGTCCAGCTTCGTGTACTCGTTCAATATCTCCCACGCATCGTGCCGTTCCATCGCAATCCTCCGAACCAACTCACGCATCTCGCAGGGCAGCAACGCCGGGCAGCGTCTTGCCCTCCAGAAACTCGAGCGAAGCGCCGCCACCCGTGGAGACGTGCGTCAGCCGGTCCTCGACGCCAGCCTCGGCGACCGCCGCCGCCGTCTCGCCGCCGCCGACGACCGTCACAGCATCGAGACCGGCGAGGATCTTCGCGACGGCGAGCGTGCCGCCCGCGAACGCGGGAAACTCGAAGACGCCCATCGGTCCGTTCCACACCACGGTCTTACACGGAGCGAGCGCCTGCCGGAAGCGGTCGATCGTCTCCGGTCCGATATCCATGATCCGCCAGCCGGCGGGAACGCCCTCCTCGACTCGGATGATCCGCGTCTTCGCGCCGGCGTCAAAGGCATCGGCGATCACCGCGTCGACCGGTAGCTCGATCGTTGTCCCCTTTGCACGCGCGTTCTCCATTGCCTCGTGGGCGACCGGAATCTGGTCTTCCTCCACCAGCGAGTCGCCAACCTCACGGCCCTGCGCCTGGAAGAATGTATTCGCCATCCCGCCGCCGATCAGGATCAGGTCGGCCGTGCCGACGAGGTTGCCGAGCACATCGATCTTGCCGCTGATCTTGGCGCCGCCGATCACCGCCGCAAAGGGCCGCGCCGGATTGCTCACCGCCTGGCCGAGATAGAGCAGTTCCTTCTCCATCAAGAAGCCGGCCACCGCCGGAAGCAGATGCGCGACACCCTCGGTGCTGGCGTGCGCCCGATGGGCCGTACCAAAGGCGTCGTTGACGTAGACATCGGCGAGCGCGGCCAGTTTCCCGGCAAAGCCGGTGTCGTTCGCCTCCTCCTCGGCATGGAAGCGCACGTTCTCCAGCATGAGCACGTCGCCGTCCTTCATCCGGTCAACCGCCGCCTCAGCCTCGGGACCAACCGAGTCGGACGCGGTGGCAACCGGCACGCCAAGCAGTGCGGACAGTCGCACCGCGATCGGCGCCAGCCGCAGCCGTTCCTGAACCGTGCCGTCCGGCCGGCCGAGATGCGACACCAGGATCACCCGTGCGCCCGTGTCGCGGAGGTACTGGATCGTGGGGAGCGCGGCGCGGATCCGGCTGTCATCCGTGATCGCACCCGTCTGCTTGTCCATCGGTACGTTGAAGTCCACGCGCACGAGCACGCGCTTTCCCGCGACATCGATATCGCGGACGGTCTGCTTTGCCGTCATCGAGATCGTTCCCTCTACCGTGATTCGGCGGCCGCACAACCGCCTGCATCCCATGATATCGGCTGTTCAGGCGAGTCCCAGGAGCGCCGCCGGATTGTCCTGCACCATCCGCCGGACCTCGTCATCGCTCAATCCCTCCTGCAACATGGCGGCGATGAACATGCGCAGCCCCTCCGGCGGCGAAGCGTTCTGCGTCTGTCCGAGGTCGGTCGAGAGGATCGCCTGCGCTGGTCCGTCCTCACGGATCGACGCCGCGATCGATGCGGTGGTGTGCGTCCCGTGACGGGCTGTCAGCGCGATATAGGCGTGTTCGACGTATGCGCCGAGCCGCGAGAACCGCGTAGTCAGCTCGACAGGCACCGGCGTCATTTCCGCGTGCGTGATCACCGTCTTGATACCGCGCCGCCGCGCCTCGGGGACGAGCACCTGTTGCTCCTCCGGCGCCAGATGGCCGGAACCCATGATCAGGTTGTACTGCTTGATGATGTCGAGCAGGTCGTTCACCACCGGCAGCAACCGCCCCGCCTCGTCCAGCACGGTGATCCCATCGCCACGGCTCATCCGCGTCCGCCGCCAGTGCGCCGCGCAGAACGTCGGCATCCAGACCTTGGCCGCGCCCATCTTCGCCGACGCCTCGAGCGCAAAGGGATTCAACCCGCCAACTTCCTCGTCGAGCGAGATCGCACCGAACACGGTGAACCCTTCGACCACCCGATTGATCACATACGCCGCCGGCGCGGTGGGATACTCGTGACTCTTGAAAATGATCGCCCGCATCCCCGCATCACGGCAGGCGCGGGCCAACTCCAGCGCATCATGCCGCCGCGCCGCGATCGGGTCCGGCGCGGCATGCGCGTGAATGTCGATCGAACCACGCCAGATCGCGTCGATGCGTTCAGTGAGGTGCTGGGTCATTCTTGAAATACCCCTCCCCCGGCCCCTCCCCCCGCAGAGGCGCGGAGCGGGGAGCACTGGTCTGGGTGTGGTGCCAGCGTCGTCCCCGCGACAGTCTGGCTGTGAGACGGTCTACCGTGGCACCCCAGACCCGGCGAGGCACCCCTCTCCGCGCGTCAGCGGGGGGAGGGGTCCGTCACACCGCCCCGTCCTCCCGCAACGTCGCAATCGCCTCAGTCGAGATTCCGAGCACCTCACGCAGCACATCGTCCGTGTGCTCACCGTGGCGCGGTGGCGCGCGGCGCGGCTCGATCGGTGTCTCCGAGAGATGGACTGCCGGCCCCACCACCTGGATCGACTCGGCCGTGGGATGGGGCAACGTCCGCAACAGACCAAGCGCCTGTACCTGGGGATCGGCCATCGCCTCCGGAACCGTGTTGATCGGGCCGGCCGGCACACCGGCGTCGTTGAGCACCCGCAGCCACTCGTCGGCCGGACGTTCGGCGATCACCGCCGCAACCAGCGGAATCAGCACGTCCCGCTGGTCGAGCCGGTCGGTGTTGGTCGTGAAGCGCGGATCTTCGGCAAGTTCCGGCCGGCCGGCGACGGCGCAGAACGTGCGGAACTGGCGGTCGTTGCCAACGGCGAGCGCCAGCGGACGGTCCGCCGCCTGGAACGCCTGATACGGCACGATATTGGGATGCGCATTGCCGAAGCGCTTCGGTGGCGCGCCGCTGACGAGATAGTTCTGGCCCACGTTGGCGAGCCAGGCGAGTGCGGACTCCAGCAGCGACACATCGACCCGCTGGCCGCGTCCTGTGTCACGCCGTGCATACAGCGCCGCCAGGATGCCATTGACCGCATTCAGTCCGGCGGTAACATCGACGATCGCGACGCCGACCTTCATCGGTTCACCTTCGGCGTCGCCCGTGATCGACATGATCCCGGCCATCCCCTGGATAACGAAGTCGTAGCCGGGGTAGTCCTTGTACGGTCCGGTCGTGCCGAATCCCGTGATCGAGGCGTGGATCAGTCCGGGATTGGCCTCCCAGAGCACCGCATCCGCCAGATTCATCCGCTCCAGCGTGCCCCGCTTGAAGTTCTCGATCAGCACATCCGACCGCCGCACCAGGTCGAGCAACACCCGCCGCGCGCCCTCGTGCTTCAAATTGAGGGTGATGCCGCGCTTGTTGCGGTTCACCGACAGGTAGTAGGCGCTCTCGCCACCCGCCCAGGGCGGACCCCACCCCCGCGTCTCATCGCCGTCGCCCGGCTACTCGACCTTGATCACGTCGGCGCCCATGTCGCCCAGCGTCATCGCCGCATACGGCCCGGCCAGCACCCGCGAAAGATCGAGCACACGAATATCATGAAGCGGTCCAGTCATTAGTTGATCACCCCGAGTTGCTACAGACGGCCCAGACCGTTGACCTTAGGCCACCATTGGACAATTCGCCAACAATCGCACCGAGAGATGTTGAGCCTCGTCCGGGAAACCTGCCGCCCGGTAGGGCTGATCCCCTGGACCTCACCGAGATGTGTGCCCCGTTGTTCGATAACGCACCACAATCGCACGCAGCATCTCGATATCCTCCACGGCTGGCATTCTACGCTATCCGCGAGGCTGGGCGGACTCGATGATCGGGGCGGGTGACTCACCGGATATGCTGTAATTGCGAGGCAAGATTGCGGCCATCGGAGAGACGTCATGAGCAAGGTGCGAAAGCATCTCTATCTCGATGCCAAGCAAGAGCAGAAACTGCGCGAGTATGCCGCGCGCTGGGGGTGCAGCGAAGCCGGCGTGATGCGCGTCGCGTTGGACCGCTTGACGGACTTGGACCATTCTGTCGTGTCGGGCACATGGGACCGGACGAGTCAGTTGGACGATGAGGCCGGGGAAGAGCCGTTGAGCGATCAAGCGTTGGCAGCGCTCGAAGCTGAGAGCGAGGCGTGGTTCCGCGAGCACCCACAACCGCTGGGCCTGTCCGAGGCTGTCTTCCTGGACCGTGAAGGCCGGTGATTCTTTTCGTCGATACATCGGCATTGGTCCGCCGCTATGACCTCACCGAGCCGGGTTCGGATCAGGTACTTCGGCTCTGCCGTCCGGCGAACGGCCACGAAATTACGCTCCTGTCGATCACCTCAGTCGAGGTTGCATCTGCGCTCCATAGAAAGTTGCGCGACGGTGCGATCGACCCGGCACAGCGCACGCGCATGTGGCGGCTATTCGTCGAGCATTGCCGCCGCCAGTATCGGTTCCTCACGCTCGATCAACCGATGTACCGACGGGCACAACGGCTTGTGGGCCGCCACACCCTTCGTGCGTACGACGCCTTGCAGCTCGCGGCTGCCTTGGAGTTTGCCCGGTCGTTGCCTCGCGTAACCGAATTCCGCTTCTGCACCGCCGATCGGCCGCAGGCGCGCGCCGCCGAAGGGGAAGGGCTGCTCGTCGAGATCATCTCCTAGACCGGGAGTGCCCCGCTCTCCTACAGGCTCCGCTTGAAGAACTCGGCGATCCGTTCTTCCATGAAGACGCGGTCCTCCTCACGTCGAGGTGAGTGGCGTTCTTCCGGGTAAAGCTGAATCTCATACGGCTTGCCCGCCTCGATCAACTTGGTGATGAGCCGGCCGGTGTGCCGGAAGTGGACGTTCTCGTCGATCATGCCGTGGACCAGCAGCAGGGCGCCCCGCATCTGCTCGACGTGCGTCATCACCGAGCCGGCGCGATAGCCCTCGGGGTTGTCCTGCGGCGTGCCCATATATCGCTCGGTATAGTGCGTGTCGTAGCCGTCCCACGCCGTCACCGGCGCGCCGGCGACCGCGACCTTGAACACATCCGGCGCGCGCAGCAGACACATCAGCGCCATGTAGCCGCCGTAGGACCACCCGTAGACGCCAATCCGGTCCGTATCCGCCTGTGGAATGTGCTCGCCCAACCAGCGCACGCCATCAACCTGGTCGCGGACCTCGATATCGCCCATCTTCTGATGCAACGCGCCCTCGAACGCCAACCCGCGTCGCGCGGAGCCGCGGTTGTCCAGCATCAACACGATGAACCCCTGCTGAGCGAGATACTGCGCGCGCATACTCACGGTCATCCGCCAGGCATCCTGCACCATCTGCGGTCCCGGTCCGCCATAGACGCTGACGATCACCGGCGCCTTTGCATCAGCCGCGAGGCCCGGCGGGAGATAGACGGCGCCGTGCAGACGCTCGCCATCCCGCGTCATCGCCTCGACCAGACGCGGCGGCGGCAGGCGGAGGGCGGCCAGACGTTCGTCCGGCTTGGCCCCGCCTTGAAGGCGGAAATGGATCTCGGAGTCGACCTCGCGGACCGTCGCCGACGGCGGCGCCTCGATCGACGAATACAGATCGACGTAGCAGCAGGCACTCGAATCGAGCGTCACACCGTGCATGCCGTGTCCGGTGGTGATCTGTTCGGCAGCGCCACCGGCCAGGGGAATGCGGAAGAGTTGCATCTCCAGCGGCGTCTCCCGCCACCCTTCCACATAAACCCAGCCGCCGGATGTGTCCACACCGCGAACGCGGTCGATGAAGGTATCGTCCGTATTCAGCCGGTGCACCAACCGCCCATCACGGTCGTAGAGATAGAGATTGCGCGGCCCGTCTCGCTCAGAGGTCCAGAGGATGGAGTACGCATCGGCCGGCGCGTCCCGGTCGCGCACGAAGCGAAGATCGTCGGTCAGGTTGATCCAGGGCCGAACCTCGTCCACCCAGAGCACCACCGTCGCATCGTGCTCCGGGTCGATGCGACGTACCTCCAGCCGCGTTTGGTCGCGCGACTGGACCTGCACGAGCAGCAAACCGTCCGGCGTCCAATTCACCCGCGCCAGGTAGATATCCGGTTCATCGCCGAGCGACAGCCAGCGCGCGTCACCGCCGCGTGCGGCGACCACCCCGAGCCGAACACGGGCGTTCGCCTTCCCGGCAAAGGGATAGCGATGCGCCTCCATGTCGACGGCATCGGTGCCGGGGTGCGGAATGATGAACAGCGGAACCTCAGATGTGTCCACCTGCTCGAAGGCGATCCGCGTTCCATCGGGCGACCACCAGAACCCCGCCGAGCGCCCCATCTCCTCCTGCGCGACGAACTCCGCGAGGCCGTTGGTGATCGCCCGGTCGCCGAACCCGTCGGGGGCTGAGGCGTCGAACGTCAAGCGGATGGGCACAGCTCCCGGCTGCGTCAGATCAAGCGTGTAGAGGTCGCCCTCACGGACAAACGCCACCATCGTGCCATCGGGGCTGAGCCGCGGGTCGATGCATCCGCCGCCCTCGGTCATCTGCCGCAGTTCCCCGTCGATCCCGTTCTTGATGTACACATCGCCGCGCAGCGGAATCACCAGGGTGCCGCCCGTTTCACTCCAGGCATAACTGGTCACACCGGTAGCCAGCTGGCGCTGCCGCTCACGGCGCAACGCCTCCTCGCGGCTGACGGCCTCGTCGGTGTTGCCGCCGTGTGATCGCTCCAGCAACCGGAACTCCCTTCCGGACTCACGATCGTAGGCCCAGAGCTCGCGCGACAAGCTGTTGTCGGAGCTGTACAGGTACGTGACGTACCGGCTGTCGGCAGAAAAACGCGCGTCCACGGGCACGTTCATACCGGGAGCGGGATAGCGGGCAACGTCACGCGCGGTGAGAGGCTGGGTGGTGGTCATATGCGCTCCAACGAACGATGTGGTGAGCTTTCGACCAAGCGTACATCCTTCGCACACATTGCCGGGACGCCCGTGCTGTGCTATGTTCCAGATACGGACCCATCGACGGGACCGTTATTGCCGTGTGCCGGCGCTCTTCACCTGGGGTCGTAGCTCAATGGGAGAGCACCACAATGGCATTGTGGGGGTTAGGGGTTCGAGTCCCCTCGGCTCCACCAGCGCCGGCCGAGACATGAACAACGATCGCTGGGGCGGGTCACAGACCCGCCCTCGTCCACAATGGAGCTGCATCGAACAGGAGTAGTAGGCCGCATAACCAGAGAGCTGACGGTCGGTGCGAGTCAGCGATGCGCGGTCGAACTCGCCTGGGAGCAGCGGCGATGAACACTCCGATCGGGGTCTAGTCGCCGACGGTTCGCGCCCGTTATCGCGCCCCCAGAGCGCCTCGCGGCGAGACGCTCCCGGTAGCCACCCCGGGACGCCGCGCAGGAAGCAGGGTGGTACCGCGGAGTATGTGCCCTCCGTCCCTGTATGGACGTGAGGGCTTTTTCTTTTCAGTTCGGAGTTCAGGGTTCCAAGGTAGTCCCGACTGAACCCCGAATCCCGAACTCGAACCCCGAACTGGAGCAGGCGATGGCAGAGAAGTTCAATCCTCAAGAAACCGACCGGAAATGGCAGCAGCGCTGGGAAGCGGACGGCCTCTACCGGACGCCGGACGACAGCGACAAGCCAAAGTACTACTTCCTGACGATGTACCCCTATCCGTCCGGCGACCTGCACACCGGCCACTGGTACGCGGAGGCGCCGGCCGACACCAAGGCGCGCTACCTGCGGATGCGCGGCTACAACGTCCTCTTCCCAATGGGCTTCGACGCCTTTGGCCTGCCCGCCGAGAATGCCGCCATCCGCAATAACATCCATCCGTTCCAGTGGACGATGGCCAACATCGACCGCATGCGCAACCAGTTCAAGAGCATGGGCGCGATGTTCGACTGGTCGCGCGAGGTGATCACCTGCCTGCCCGAATACTACACATGGAACCAGTGGTTCTTCCTCCAGTTCTACAAGAAGGGCCTGGCCTACCGCGCCCGCGCCGCCGTGGACTTCTGCCCCAACTGCAACACGACGCTCGCCCGCGAGCAGGTCTGGGGCGAAGACCGCCGCTGCGAACGCTGCGGCACGCAGGTCGAAAAGCGCGACCTGGAGCAGTGGTTCTTCCGCATCACCGACTACGCGGACGAGTTGCTGCGCTTCGACGGCCTCGACTGGCCCGACCGCGTCAAGACGATGCAGACCAACTGGATCGGCCGGTCCGAGGGCGCGGAGATCGCGTTCGTGATTGAACCTAACCCCCCGACCCCCTCCCCTCGCAGGGAAGGGGGAGTCCTGAGTGACGTTGGTGGGAATGATATCGCCATCCCACGAACAGACGAGCTACTGGCACCCTCGGTAGATGAGGACTCCCCTCCCCTGCGAGGGGAGGGGCCGGGGGAGAGGTCTGAAATCCGCGTCTTCACCACCAGACCGGACACGATCTACGGCGTCAGCTTCATGGTGCTGGCGCCCGAACATCCGCTGGTCGAACAACTGACAACGCCTGAGCAGGCCGAGGCCGTCCGAGAGTACATCGAGCAGGCACGGCGCGAGACGGAGATCGAGCGGACCGCCGCCGACAAGCCGAAGACCGGCGTCTTCACCGGCGCGTACTGCATCAATCCATACTCCGGCGAGCGGGTGCCGGTCTATGTCGGCGACTACGTGCTCTACACCTACGGCACCGGCGCGGTGATGGGTGTGCCCGCGCACGACGAGCGGGACTTCGCCTTCGCCAAAACCTACAGCCTGCCGATCCCGGTGGTGATCGCGCCATCGGACTGGACCGGTGCGGAACTGGACTCGGCATATACCGAGCCAGGGACGATGGTCAACTCCGGTCCGTTCGACGGCACGCCAAGTGAGGAAGGCAAGAAACAGGTGATCGCCTACGGCGAGGAACGCGGCTTCGCCACGACGCGGGTGACCTATCGCATGCGCGACTGGCTGATCTCTCGTCAGCGCTATTGGGGCACGCCGATCCCGATCATCTACTGCCCCGTGGACGGCGTCGTGCCCGTGCCCGAGGAGGATCTGCCCGTCCTCTTGCCGGAGGACTCCGAGTTCCGTCCGACCGGCGAATCGCCGCTGAAGTATGACGAGCGATTCAAGAACGTGTCCTGCCCAACCTGTGGCGGTCCCGCCGAGCGCGAGACCGACACAATGGACACCTTCATGGACTCCTCCTGGTACCAGTACCGCTACCTCAGCCCGCACTTCGCCGAGGGGCCGTTCAACCCATCAAAGGCGGATTGGCTGCCGGTCGACCAGTATACGGGCGGCATCGAGCACGCGACGATGCACCTGCTCTACTTCCGCTTTTTCACCAAGGCGATGCGCGATCTCGGACTGGTGACGATCGACGAGCCGGTGACGCGGCTGATCAATCAGGGCATCATCCTCGGTCCCGACAGCCAGAAGATGTCAAAGAGCCGGGGCAACGTCGTCAACCCTGATGATTATGTCGACAGTCTCGGTGCCGATGTCTTCCGCTGCTATCTGATGTTCATCGGCCCCTGGGAGGACGGCGGCCCCTACCGGCCTGAAGGGATCGAAGGCGTCACCCGCTGGCTGCATCGTGTCTGGAACCTGACGCTCGACGAGCCACGCTTCGCCGGCACGATCGACGCCGACGCCACCCGCGACCTCCAACGCCGACGGCACAAGACCGTGCGCGTCGTCTCCGAGGATCTGGAGAACTTCCGGTTCAACACGAAGCTCGCCCGGCTGATGGAGTACACGAACGAGCTCTCCCGCGTCAAAGACAGCGGCCGGATCGACCCCGCCGTCTGGAACGACGCCGTCGAGACGCTGCTGTTGATGACCGCGCCCGCCGCCCCCCACATCACCGAGGAGTTGTGGGAACGCACCGGCCGCCCCTACTCGGTCCACACCCAGGCATGGCCGTCCTTCGACCCGGCTCTGGCCGAAGACGAGCAACGAACCATCGTCGTGCAGATCAACGGCAAGGTCCGCGACCGCCTCTCCGTACCGGTCGACGCCACCCGCGAACAGGTCGAGGCAATGGCGATGGCGAGCGAAAAAGTCGCCGGCCAGATTGACGGCGCCACCGTGCGAAACGTGGTCTATGTGCCGGGACGGCTGGTCAATATCGTCGTTACCTAACCCCCCGGCCCCCTTCCCTGCGAGGGAAGGGGGTGCCTCATTCTACCGAGGTGCCAGTAGCTCGTCGGGCGACACCGACGATCCTCGTTCCACCACGGTAAACCAGAACTCCCCCTTCCCTGCGAGGGAAGGGGGCCGGGGGGTTAGGTATCCCTCACCCTTCGCCGTGCTCCGGAAAGGCCCGGAGCGACTCACGCACGTTCCCGAGAAACGCCCCCAGCGTGCGCTGAAGTTGCGTCAGCAGGGCGATCGCGTAGGCGTCGGCGTCATCCTTCTGTTGTTGAGCGAGGCGTTCCGCCTCCGCGATCGTCTGCTGCGCATGTTCCTCCGCGCCCCGGATTGTCCGGTCGGCAAGGTTCTGGGCGGCAAGCTCGACCTTGTGCGCCTCCTCTTGGGAACGGCGGAGGACCTCGGAGTTGGCGACCCGATCCGCCGCTTCACGCTCGGCGTTCGCGATGATCCGTGCGGCTTCAGACTGCGATTCGGCGATCGCCTGCTCACCCCGTTCGAGGATGCCGCGTGCCTGGCGGACATTGGCAGGAATCGCGAGCCGAAGCTCATTGATCAGGTCACTAAAGCGCTTTCGGTCAACGGTGACACCGCCGCCAAACGGCATCTTCCGGCCGGCTGCGAGTTCTTCATCCAGTTGATCGAGTAATTCGAGGATATCGACGGCAATACCCCCTTACGCCCGCGCAAATTTCCGATTGAGGCCCTCCAGCACGGGCGCCGGCACCATATCTCGCACATCATAGCCCAATGAGTACACTTCGCGGATACGGGTAGCGCTGATGAAAAGGTGTTCGAGGCTCGTCATCAAGAAAACCTGTTCGATCTCCGGCGCCATCGTCTTGTACATCAACGCCTGATCGAACTCCGCATAGAAGTCAGTGACCGCGCGGATGCCCCGGACCAGAACCTTCCCACCTTGCTGGCGGGCGAAATCGGTGAGCAGGCCGGAGAATGGCATAACGCTGATGTTGCCGTCGCCGGCAACGCTCTCGCGCATCATCGTCACCCGCTCGTCGGTCGAAAACATCGACCGCTCAGGCGGCAACTCGTACACCGCCACAATCAATTCATCGAAGAGTCGGGCGGCACGAAAGATGATATCGAGGTGGCCGTTGGTCGCCGGATCGAATCGCCCGGCGTAGATTGCGAGCACGGAGCGCTCCTAACAATAAAATGCGACGCCAGTGTCACCATAGCGACGGTCGGAGTGGAGCGCCAATCCACCGATCGATGTCGGGGGAGTGCGCCCTTGCGCATGCTCGAGCACAATCGTGCCGCCCTCCGCGACGATCGCGGAAGCCGCCAGCGTCTCCAGCATGCGTCCAATCGTCGCGTCGGCATACGGCGGGTCGAGGAAGACCAGCGTGAACGGACCGGCCAGTCGCGCGATCGCCCGCTGCGCGTCAAGGCAGTGAACCCGCGCCCGGTCGGACATCCGTGCCCGCACCAGGTTCTTGCGGATCGCCGCACAGGCTGCCGGTGCCCGATCGACGAGATCGGCATGTTCCGCGCCACGGCTGAGCGCCTCGATCGCCAGCGCCCCGGTCCCGGCATACAGGTCAAGCACGCGCGAGCTATCCGCTCCCATCGAATACAGAATCGAGAAGATTGCCTCTCGCACACGATCAGCCGTCGGCCGCGTCTCGACGCCCTTGGGCGCGATCAGCGGCGTGCCGCGCGATGTGCCGCCGATGACTCGCAATTTTCTACCTAACCCCCCGGCCCCCTTCCCTCGCAGGGAAGGGGGAGTCCTCGTCAACCAAGATGGAACGAGGATCGTCGGTATCGCCCAATGAGATACTGGCACCGTCGGTCGATGAGAATTCCCCCTTCCCTTGCAGGGAAGGGGGCGCTGTGAGCGCAGCGAACCGGGTTAGGTACTCACCGCACCGGCGTCGCCGTCGCCGTCCTCGTCGGCGTTCCCGTCCCCGTCGCGGTACCCGTCCCCGTGGGTGTCGCCGTCCCGGTCGCGCTCGATGCCGTGCCGGCACGAAGCGTCAGGCGTTGCGTGTTTTGCACGAGCATCACCCCATCGCTGACGACCAGCGTCACCGCATGCTGGCCAGGCTCCAAGCCGGTCGTGTCCCAGGTGATCGTCGGTTGCCCCGCCTGATAGGCACGATTATCGATCAGCCAGGCAGGGCGCAACATGCTGGAATTTGGCTGGAGCAGGGTCAATGCTTCATCTTGCTGGAGTTGCACGATCGGCGGCCAGACACTCGACAGCCCCTGATTGTTGGACGCATCGTCGACGGAGATGCCGCCAAGTTCCCAGAGTTGCACATACTCCGCCTTGAACGCGGCGCTGAACTGATTCTCAATCCAGATCGTCCGTGGTGCGTTCTCCTGCTGATAGCTGAACGACACAGTGGCCGCGATCGCATCCCAGTTCAAACCACCGGCCCCACCCCCGCCCTGCGTAAGGTTATCGGCGGTGATCGTGATATTGGAGTTCGTCGCCGCCGTCTCCCGGTCGCGGATCGTGAACTGGGAGGCGATCGACAGCGCCTCCAGCGTGCTCATCGTCCGCAGTCCCTGATCGGACTTCTCCACGCTGAGTGAACTGATCGTGAGGATCAGCTTCTTCGGGTCGACCTGCCCCACGAGATAGGTCAGCGCCTCGGGCACAACCCGTCGATAGATCGATTGATCTAATGTTGGAGCGATCTTCAGGTAGTCGGCCAGTCCGCTCAGCTCCGCCCAGTCATAGGCGCCGCTGTTCCAATCGTTACCCTCGCGGGCCGGCAACGGCAACGTCAGCACCAGCACCCCGCCGTTCTGATGTACCGCCGCCGACACCTGCCGCACGAGGTCGGTGAAGTCGCTGCGCCGCGCCGGGTCCACGGCGGTGTACGCCAGCTCAATGCCGTCCAGCCGGTTGCTCTGAACGAGCTGGGCGATATTCGCGGCGTGAGCCGATCGACGGTCCCCTTGGGCGACGAACGTGTTGACCGCCTGGGCAGCATCGCCGTCGGCTGCCGACACGACCGGCACCAACAGGGCCGTATCACTCCGTCTCAGGTTCGTCACATTGCCGTTGATCGTCCCATCCGGCGCGGGAACGAAGTCGAGGCCGCCCACGATCGTCGCGATCCGCTCCGCCTCTGGGTGCAACGCCTGGCCCTGCAACACCGTTCCCATCACCTGAAAGGTGTCCGCCGCGCGCCGCAGCACGACGCCGTTCGCCGGCACCTGGTCAACCACCACCTCGGCGTACTTGCCGTCCTCGGTCAATTCCGGCGTGGCGAGCCGTTGCCAGCTCTCGTCCTGGTAGGTATAGAACAGCAAACCCCGCCCGGCACGTCCCTGCTCCACCGGCATCGAGATTTTGGCGACACCCTCCGGAATCATCCGGTTACATTGGTCATCGCTGAAATCTTTGAAGTCGCTGGCGATCTCGAGCCCGTCCGGCGGAGCCGGTGGGTTATCCAACGTTGGGCAATTGAACAGCGTCTCATCGCCGTCGTCCGACGGATTCAGAATCGAACACGGTCCGAGAAAGAGCACGGCTAAGACGATGAGGAGAAGCAGGCCGCCGCCGCCGATCGCCAGCAGACGCGGGTCGCGCAACGGGCCGCCGCCTGCTGGCGGCCGTCGCTGGCTGGTCACGGGTCGGCGCGGGGGCGGTCGGTTCATCGAATCAGATCTCTCCCCGGCCGGAACAGCGCGCGGCACCCATATCGAGGGCAGGGTACGAATGGCGTCGTGGACGGTCAAGAAAGGGCGGTCGAGCGCCCGACACCGTCCGCCCGCTCACCAGCTCAACGGTTGACAATGTCAAGGCTGAGTTGCATCTCCTGGCCGCCACGCAGGACCGTGAGCGGCACCGTCGTATTCGGCTTCATCTTGACCAGCGCGTAGAGGTAGGGCTGGGCGTCGTTGATCTCGAAGTCGGCGAGCTTGGTGATGATGTCGCCCTCTTGAACGCCGGCACGGGAGGCCGGGCTATCGTCGATCACGTCGACGACCGCCGCCGCGCCGTTGGTCACCGGCAACCGCGCCCGCTGCGCCTGTTCCGCGCTGATCGTCTGGTGAACGATGCCGGCGTAGGGACGGTCGGTCTTGCCGTTCGCGATAATCTGGTCGACGAGGGGTTTGAAGGTACGGCTGGAGATGGCAAACCCCACACCTTGGACCTGCTGACCGGATTGCGTCCCCCGAACAACCGTCGTCATGATACCGATCAACTGTCCATCGAGCGTCACCAGCGCGCCGCCGCTGTTGCCATGATTGATCGCGGCATCGGTCTGGATCAGATCCTCCATGATCGTGTCATCCTTCGGCCAGCGGCGGTGGACACCGCTGACGATGCCGCGGGTGACATTATTGCGAAACTCATCGTACATCTGCTGATTGAAGGCGACGCTGCCGATTGCCAGCACACCCTGTCCCGCTTGCACGCTGTCCGAATCTCCAACCGGTACCACCGTGAGATCGCTCGGTTGAATGCGAACGACGGCAATGTCGGTGAACGGTGCGTCGTCTCCGACCAGCACCCCCGGCCGCTCGCTCCCGTCATGCATGATCACGGAAATCTGTGCGGCGTCTCGGACGACGTGCTCGTTCGTCACGAGATACCCGCCTTCGTCGATGATCACGCCCGAGCCGAGATTGGTTTCCCGGATCACGCGGCCGTTGCCATCGACCCGCTGCGCCTGCACGATCAGCGTGACCACGCCAGGCGACACCTTGGCGAAGGTGTCCGTGAGCGCAGACTCCTCCGTGACCTTGAGCAACGTCGATGGTCCCGGTTCCTCCGCCGCGGCGCTGGTCTTCGCTTCCGGCTCGTCGTCAGATACCAGGAGCGCCACGCTCGCACCGGCGAGCGCACCGCTGATCGCGGCAACAGCAACCGCGACCGCCAGGATTCCCATCACCCCCCGCCACGGCGATACCCGATCCTCCATCGAACCTCTCCCCCTCCACGCCAATTCCGGGGCGATTGCGGCCTGCCCCTCCATTGTAACAAGCATGTGATGCCCGCTTCATATCGCGCCGTCGTGCCGTGGCACAACCACGCGCCCCCATGTACAAGCACACGACGTGACGCGCCGGCAGAGCGTGCGCCTGAGACAGATCTGACCCTGGAAGAGGCGACGACGAGCAACGTATGCTTCTTTGACAGGCATCGTGAACCGTCTCTATACTCCATGAAGCGAGTAGCTGCGGGCACGTGTGCCCTCAGCTTCTTTTTTCTCGTCGTCTTGGGAGTCCCGCTATGCCTGACCGATCCGTACCACTCACGCGTGACGGACTGAAGAAGCTTGAAGAAGAATTAGAGCATCTCAAGTCGGTGCGCCGGCACGAAGTCGCACAGCGTATCCATCTGGCGAAAGAAGTTGGCCACACGCAGAACGATGCTGAATACGACGACGCGAAGAACGAACAGGCTTTCGTCGAGGGCCGGATCAACCAACTCGAGACGATCGTCAAGAACCACGTCCTCATCGACGAGGATCAGGCGCATCAGTCTCGGTCCGTACGCCTGGGCTGCACCGTCGTCGTCGAGTCCGCGAGCGGCCGGCGTGAATACACCATTGTCGGAAGCACGGAAGCCGATCCGACCAGCGGCCGAATCTCCAATGAATCGCCGGTCGGCAAAGCCCTCATCGGCCATCGCGTCGGCGACAAAGTCCAGGTGTTGACCCCAAAAGGCCCCGCCAGTTTCACTGTCTCCGAGATCAAGTAAGGAACCCCTCCCCCGGCCCCTCCCCCCGCCTGCGGCGCGGAGAGGGGAGCCTGACGTACCAGGATTACCAGCGTCACTTTCGCTATGGTCTGGCGATTGGCTGGTTGACGTTGGTAGACCCGTGCCGGTGAGGCTCCCCTCTCCGCGCCGCAGGCGGGGGGAGGGGCCGGGGGAGGGGTCCGGTGCAGTATGCCCGAACGCAATGAAGACCTGATGGCCGTGCGCCTTGCCAAGCTCCAGCGCCTGCGCGAGCGCGGCATCGATCCCTATCCGGCCCACCTGGAACGCACGCACAGCGCGGCCGAGGCGGTCGCCGAGTTTGCCAAGTGCGAAGCGTCGGGCGCAGAGCCGCCGAACGTGACCGTCGCCGGGCGCATGACCGGACGACGGGGAATGGGCAAACTCGTCTTCCTCGACCTCCGCGACGGCACCGGCCGTGTCCAAGTCTCGGTTGGGCGGGACGTGGTCGGCGACGACCAATTCACCCTGCTCGACGACCTCGACCTGGGGGACTTTCTCGGCGTGAACGGCGAGATGTTCCACACCCGCACCGGCGAGCCAACGGTCCGCGCCCGGTCGCTCACCGTGCTGAGCAAGTCGATCCTGCCGCCGCCGGAGAAATGGCACGGCCTCCAGGATGTCGAGATCCGCTATCGGCAGCGTCATCTCGACCTGATGGCAAATGAAGAGGTCCGCCGCCTCTTCCGGCTCCGCAGCGAAGTGATCAGCTATATCCGCCGGTTTTACGACGGTCGCGGCTTCATCGAAGTCGAAACGCCGGTCCTGCTCGCCGAGGCGGGCGGCGCGGCGGCGCGGCCGTTTGTCACACACCACAATGCGCTCGACGAGGATCGCTTCCTTCGCATCGCCACGGAGCTGCATCTGAAACGGCTGATCATCGGCGGATTCGACAAGGTCTATGAGGTCGGCCGCATCTTTCGCAACGAGGGGACCGGCTACAAGTGGAACCCCGAGTTCACCATGCTCGAGTCCTATCAGGCCTACGCCGACTACTTCGACGTGGCGGAAATGGTCGAGCAACTAGTGTCCGGCATCTGCCTCGACGTGCTCGGCTCGCTCCGCCTCCCGTACAAGGATGGCGAGATCGACTTCTCGCCACCCTGGAATCGAGCCTCGATGCACGACCTCCTCGTCGAGCACGCCGGCTTCGACTGGAACAAGTTCCGCGACCTCGATGCGCTCCGGGAAGAGGTCGCCCGCCGCGGCATCGCCGCCCCTCCCACAAGCGGCTGGGGCAAGCTGATCGACGAGGTCTGGTCCGCCCAGGTCGAACCGAAGCTGATCCAACCAACGTTCGTGCTGGACTACCCCGTCGAGCTCTCGCCGTTGGCGAAGCGAAAAGAGGAGGCACCCGATCTGGTTGAGCGGTTCGAGGCGTTTGCCGGCGGCTTCGAAATGGCCAACGCCTACTCCGAGTTGAACGACCCGCTGGACCAGCGCCGCCGCTTCGAAGAACAGGTGCGCCTCCTGCGGGCCGGCGACGACGAAGCAGAGATGATCGACGACGACTTCCTCTTCGCCCTCGAACACGGTATGCCCCCCACCGGCGGCCTCGGCATGGGCATCGACCGCCTCCTCATGGTCCTCTTCAACCAACCCACGATCCGCGAGGTCATCCTCTTTCCCCAACTCCGCCGCGAGACGTGAGGGCGATTTTGAACCACAGAGACGCAGAGGCGTAGAGGTTTTCATGAGTTCGCCAAAACAAACCTCTGCGCCTCTGCGTCTCTGTGGTTTAACTCCGATGATGTGTATCGATGAGTGAAGTTGATGTCCTTCGGCACCTCACCGTGACCGGTTTCCTCGTTTACGAGGGGCGGGTGTTGTTTCACTGGCATCGGCGCAATCAGATGTGGCTGCCGATGGGAGGCCATATCGAGCCGAATGAGGATCCGGTCGAGGCCGTGCTGCGGGAGGTCGAAGAGGAGTCCGGGGTTGCTGCCGTCGTCATGCCGACCACTGTGCCATTGCCGTTCTCGAATATTCCGCAGCGGCCACCACCCGCCACGATCATCCTCGCGCCGGTGCGCGCCTGCAGCGTTGCCCGCGCCCTCGACTGGACCGGCCGGATCGAACACATCGACCTGGTCTATTACTGCCGTCCCACCGCCGGCCTTGCCGATCTCCGCACCGACGACCCGACGATGCGATGGCTCGACGCCGCCGCAATCGGCGCCAATGCTCCGGTCGCCCCCGATTCGGAGACGATACCGGCTCCACTCGCCGACGACGTGCGCGTTCTCGCCCTGAACGCCCTTCGAGCAGCGAAGGACGTCATGTCAGACTAAGCGACTATACTGAGGTCGCGAGCGAGCTTGATCGATCATGTGGGGCGCCACGATGACCACTGTAACAACATCGAAACCGGTCACCGCCGACGAATGGTTGCGCACGCCCGATCCACCGAGCGGCGGGCGCTACGAATTGGTTCGCGGGAGATTGATTGAAGTGAGCCCATCATCGACGCGATCGAACGAAGTGGCGATAGAAGTAGCACGCAGGCTCGGCAATCACATTCGGGAGCACAAACTGGGTCGGTTCGGTGGCTCAGAAGGCGGCTTTCTCCTCGCCTCAAATCCAGATACCGTGCGCGCCCCAGATGTCTGGTTTGTCCGCGCTGAACGTGTCGCCTCTGGCCGGATGCCGGACACGTTCTTTGCCGGCGCCCCCGATCTCGTCGTCGAGGTGCTCTCACCATCGGATCGGACCGGTGACATCTGGCAGCGCGTCGGCCAGTATCTCGATGCCGGCGCCCAGTTGGTTTGGGTGATTGATCCGCACACTGAAGCGGCAGCGGCATTTCCTGCGGACGGGTTTCCGATCATCATCGGTCCAGATGGCGCGCTCGACGGCGGCGATGTCGTGCCGGGATTCGTCTTGCCGCTGCGCGACCTGTTCGACGCGTAACACGCGCAACGGGCCGCGGATGCCGGTTCACTCCCGACGCACCGTGATCACGGCGTTGTGCTCGTCGTAGGTGACACCGGCAACAACGATCTGCACCTTGCCCTCGACATCGATTGTGATCTCATCCGGCTCGATTGGTTCCCCGTTCCAGATTACGCGCGCGGCGTCACCTTCAAGGGCCGGCAGGAGAACCTCAACGTCCGGCAGGCGCTCAACCATCCAACCTAACCCCCCGGCCCCCTTCCCTCGCAGGGAAGGGGGAGTCCTGGTCTGCCATGGTGGAACAAGTCTCGTTGGTGCTTCCAGACGAAATACTGGCACCATCGGTTGCAGCGTACTCCCCCTTCCCTGCGAGGGAAGGGGGCCGGGGGGTTAGGTATAGACTCCCACCGAGCTATAATCCGGTTCGGCCACGCTCATCTGAAAGGAGCCAACATGAAGGCGGCGGTTCTGGAGAAAGTCAACGAGCCACTGGCAATCGAGGAGATCGAGATCCGTAAGCCCCAGCACGGCGAAGTGCTCGTCCGCACCGTCGCCAGTGGGGTCTGCCACAGCGACCTGCACTTCATGGAAGGGCTCTGGCCGACGCCGGTGCCGGTCGTCCTCGGCCATGAATCCGCTGGCGTTGTCGAAGAGGTCGGCGACGGCGTCACCTATGTGAAGAAGGGCGATCACGTCGTCCTCTCGTTCGCACCATTCTGTGGCATCTGCCGCGACTGCGTCGAAGGACGGCCGCAACTCTGCACCAACCCGGCCGCTCGCTTTCCCGCCGGTCGAGATGCGCCGCCGCGATTGACCAAAGACGCCACACCGGTCAACCAGTTCGCGAACATGGGCGCATTCGCCGAGTACATGCTCGTGCCGGAAAACGGCGTCGTGAAGGCGCCGGAGGGAATGCCGCTGGACAAGGCGGCGCTGGTCGGCTGCTCGGTGATGACCGGCATCGGCGCCGTCCTCAACACCGCACGGGTTGAACCAGGTTCCACGGTCGCGGTGATCGGCACCGGCGGCGTTGGCCTCAACGTGATCCAGGGCGCCGTTCTGGCCGGCGCCTCGCGGATTATTGCCGTCGACGTCCTCGACAACAAGCTGGCCTACGCCAAAGAGATGGGCGCAACCGATACGGTCAACGCCAGCGGCAACGACCCCGTCCAGGCCGTTCAGGAACTCGTGCGCGACGGTGTTGACTACGCCTTCGAGGCGATCGGCAATCCTACCGCTGGATCACAGGCGTTCGACATGGTCCGCCGCGGCGGTACCGCCGTGATCGTCGGCATGATGCCGTTTGGCTCCAAGATGGAACTGAACGCCGCCGCCTTCCTCGGCGAGAAGGCCGTCAAGGGTAGCTTCTACGGCTCCACCCGCTTCCGTGTGGATATGCCCCGCCTGATCGACTTCTACCTGCGCGGCAAGATCAAGCTCGACGAGCTCGTCTCCCGCCACTACACGCTCGACCAGATCAACGACGGCTTCGACGCGATGCGCAAAGGCGAAGTCGCCCGCAGCGTGCTCGACATCGGCACGATATAACGAAGCCGGCCCTCACCCCCGACCCCTCTCCCGCCGAGCGGGAGAGGGGAGCCTGATCGGTGCGGTGCTTCCAGTATCGACACCGGCTCTACCAGACGAAGGCATGGGCTGGTAGGAACGATCTGCTGAGGCTCCCCTCTCCCGCTCCGGCGGGAGAGGGGCCGGGGGTGAGGGCCGGCTACACCACACTCGATGTCCCCCCATCGACATTGATCGCAACCCCGGTGATATACCCGGCCCGCTCCGACAGCAGAAACGCGATCAACGCGGCCACTTCGCTCGCTTCGCCGACACGCCCGAGAGGTATCGCGGCGCCCATTCGCTCGTAGGCATCGTCCAGGGGTAGATCGGGGTGCCGTCGCACAGCAGCGCGGGCGATCTGCGCGCTCTTGATCAAGCCGATGCAGACGGTATTGACGAGGATGTTGTCCTTCGCCAGTTCCTTCGACATCGCTTTCGTCAGCGCGATGCCGGCCGCGCGGCTGACCGAGGTCGGCAATGAGTTGGCGCCCGGCTGCTTCGCACCGATGTTCGTGATGTTGATGATCCGGCCGCCACCCGCCTCGCGCATCCCCGGCACGACGAGACGCGACAACCGCACCGCCGCCATCAGCTTCAGGTCGAGGTCGGAATACCACGCCTCGTCCTGGACCGACTCAAACCCGCCGGCCGCAGACGTCCCCGCGTTATTCACCAGCAGCGTGATCGGTCCCAGTTCCGCGGATACACGCTCCACACACGCCGCAATGTCGTCGGCGCGGCTCACATCGGCCGGAACGGCGAGCACAGCGGCGCCGGTCGACGCGCGAATCTCCTCGACCGTCTGCGTCAATACGTCAGGTCTCCGCGCGCAGATCGCGACGCGCGCCCCTTCCCGCGCCAACTCCTCAGCCGTGGCGCGACCGATCCCCTCACTCCCACCCGTGATGAGAGCGACTCGTCCCGCGAGTCCAAGATCCATCCACGCCACCCCTCGCTGCAGACTGTGGCTACCCTACGGACCTCGCCAGCCATGGTCAAGGGAATCGCGGTCCGTCCAACGGCAGCACCGCATGACGAACGCACTTTGTGCAGAGGATACGGTTTCGGTGCTTTCGATTGCGTATCATTGGCAGAATGGTGCACTGACCTCACTCCCGCAGGAGCTCCGAATGACCAGCCTCGCCGAACCGACGCCGATCGCGACACCCGAGGATTTCCCCGTCGATTGGGATGACCCATCCGACGCCGCGCTGCATTGGACCTGGGACCAGATGCATACCCCGCGCCCGATCTGCCCGCTGGGGCGTGACCTGATGCCGTTCGCTTTTGCTACGGGCATGACGGCGGGGTTCCGCGAAAGCGGCGCACCGATCAAGGAACGGCGCCTGCGGTTTGTGAACACATTCCTCTACGCGGCCATGATCCCGGACCTTGCGTTGCTGCCGGATACACCCGCCCGCATGCAGTCGATCGTGGCCGAGCGCGGCCCCGACATGTACCAGCGATGGCTCGATGTCTATCTGCCCGAGGTCCAGGCCACCAACGAGCGGCTCCGTTCGTACGCCTACACCGCCGCGGGCGACACCGAGCTGCGCGCGTTCATTGACGAAACGCTACCGGCGCTGGCGCGCATGTGGGAGATCCATTTCCTGTTGATGCCGGGCTTCATGATCTCGGCCGGGTTCAAGAACTTCTGCGCGCACCGGCTGGGCCTGACCGCGCTGGAAGCATTCGAGATGATGCAGGGGGCGCCCAACATGTCGGTCGAGTCCGGCAGCACCCTCTGGCGGCTCGCGCACGGTGCGCCGGCCAGCGTCCAGGACATGATCGCCACGCAGAGCGCCGATGATGCTCTCGCGTACCTACGAGAGACAGCCGAGGGACGCGCCTTCCTCGCGGCGCTGGCCGAATATCTCGCGGTCTATGGCTGGCGCAAAGGGCACTTCGACGTGATCGGACCGGCCTGGGCCGAGGCGCCGGCGCTGGCGCTCGATCAGGTGCGGCTGTTGCTGCGCGCCCCGACCGACCCGGCCGAGGACCAGCAGCGCGGCGCAGAGCGGGCCGAGCAGGCGGCGGCGGCCTGCCGGCAGCGGCTCGCCGACGACCCGGCGGCGCTGGCCGAGTTCGATGCGCTCTATCAGATAGTCAAGCGCTATCCACAGCTCCAGGAGAACCACAACTTCTACATCGACCAGACCTTCATGGCGTTGCTGCGCCTGCCGTTCCTCGAGGCGGGGCGGCGGATGGCGGCGCGGGGACAGATCGACGACGCCGAGGAGTACGCCTACCTGCGCCTCGACGAGATCCGCGACGCGCTGGGCGGCGATACCACACCGCATCACGACGCCGTCGCCGAGCGGCGGACGGAGATGGAACGCTGGCAGTCATATCTGCCGCCCCAGGCGATCGGCACGCCGCCGCCGGCCGGGGCCGCCTCGGACTTCGAGTCCGACTTCTTCGGCGCGCCGGTGGAACCATCCCGCGACCCACGGGTGGTCCAGGGGCTGCCCGGCTCGCGCGGGGTGGCGACCGGCGTCGCGCGCGTCGTGCGCACGCTCACCGAGGCCGACCAGATCGAGGAGGGCGACATTCTCGTCTGCGAGATGACGACACCAGCCTGGACACCCCTGTTCGCTGGTCTGGCCGGTATCGTCGCCGATTCCGGCGGCCCGCTCTCCCACTGCGCGATCGTTGCCCGCGAGTTCGACATTCCTGCCGTAGTGGGCACGCGGCTCGGTACGCGCCTGATTCCCGACGGCGCCCGGATCACGATCGACGGTGGCCAGGGGGTCGTTCGCATCGAATCTTACCCCACCTCGCCGTGAGGAGACCCGAATGTGTCATCCTGAGCGACAGCGAAGGATCTCGGAGGTTACGTACGTCCGAGATCCTTCGCTGTCGCTCAGGATGACACAACCCGATCCACTCACGGAGCGTTGGCATGAGGTGGTGACACGGGCGCGAAGTATCCGGCCGCGACCTCATTCGTCCGGCGCCGGAAAGCGATGAATGCCGGCGGCCGCGACGACGGCGACGACGGCGAGGACGAGCAGCACGGCGAAGATCAGGCGAAACACGCCGATACCCGGCGCGGTGTCGCCGCTGCTGAGCACGGCGCCGAGTATGCCCGCGCCGACGATGCTGCCCAGGTAGCGCATCATCGAATTGGTCCCGGACGCGGTCGCGGCCAGGCCGGCGGGCGCCGTTTCGATCGCGGCGGTGCTCGCCGGTCCGGTGCTCAGCCCCATGCCCAGGCCGAGCACCGCCAGGGACGCGGCCAGGTAGCCGTAGCCGGCATCGGCACGCAGACCGGCCAGCAGCAGGACGACCCCTCCGGCGACGAAGCAACTCCCGACCAGCGCGGGCAAGCGACGGCCCCACGCATCGGAGAGCCGGCCCGCGCCCGGGGCGAGCACCGCCATCAGCACCGAGAGCGACGCGAGCAGCAGGCCGGCAGCGGTGGCGCCGCGCCCCTGCACCTCCTTCAGGAAGAAGGGGATCGTCAGCAAAGTCGTGTACATGACGAGGTTGCTGAGGAGGATGTACACGGTGGAGGCCGCGAACGAGCGACGACGAAAGAGCCGCCAATCGGTGAGCGGCAACGGGCCGGTGCGCTGGCGTCGCACAAACAGCCAGGTACACCCGACCAACCCGACGATACCGGCGGCAACGGCGACGGGGTTGACGCCGCCGCGCAGCGCGTTGAGTAGCAATGTCGTCAGCGTCAGCAGCGCCGCGAAGGCGACGGCCCCGAGCCAATCGGCGACGAACCGCTCGCGCGGCCGCCCATCCCGGAAGCCGAGCCACGCCTGGCAGAGGAGGGCGACGGCGACAAGCGGGACGTTGATAAGGAAGAGCAGCCGCCAGGAGCCGAGGCCGACGAGCGCGGCGCCGACCACCGGCCCCGCCGCGGCAGAGGCGGAGAGGACGGAGCCGTTGATGCCAATCGTGCGGCCCAACTCGGCGACCGGCACAGACGCGCGCAGCATCGCCATCCCGTTCGGGATCACGGCGGCGCCGGTGAGCGCCTGTCCCGCACGAAAGAGAACGAGGACAGGGAACGAGGGCGCGAAGGCCGCGCCGATCGAGAAGCCGAGGAAGGCGAGCAATCCGGCACGAAAGACGCGTGCCCGGCCGAGTTGATCGCCGATCCGGCCGCCGAGCGGCTGGGCGACCGCCATCGCGATCAAATACGCCGAGACCAGCCAGGTGACGCGGCCGGCGCTGACGGCGAACGCC
Organism: Dehalococcoidia bacterium; assembly: GCA_050184225.1. Classification (GTDB taxonomy): domain Bacteria; phylum Chloroflexota; class Dehalococcoidia; order CAUJGQ01; family CAUJGQ01; genus JBFXAN01. The sequence goes on from JBFXAN010000006.1 coordinate 36,374, forward strand.
TCTCCGATCTCGGGGAGCGCCACGGCGAGCATCGTCGAGTTGAGCGGCGCCAGCACGCCCCCCAGCGAGACGGTGAGCAGCAACAGCGCGCGGTTCGGCGCGACGCCGTCCTGTGGTCGAGCGGACGTTGCAACCGTGGATGTGTCCGCCCGCTGGTCCGATGGCATCCGCATGGCGCCCCCACAACCGCATGCCGCGCCGGTGATGCGCCTGATTGTACTGGTAGGTGCGATGGAGGCGATGGGGAAGGATCACCAGGCGATGCCTGCGACACTTGTCGCGGCGTGTATCTGACGCATCAGACAGCAATGACGGGTTGTGATGCGCTATCCTCGGCGGGGCATGATCTGCGGCAGAGGCATCGACTACTGGGACCGGAACAGCCGATGGCAGAGCATCCGCGCAACACGACCGATCGGCATTGGCACACCGGCGACACGGCCGTGCTCCGCTACATCACCACCCGTGACGCGCTCGTCGGCGCGACATGGCCCTGCCGCGTCGTCACCGATCGCGACGACCTGCTGGCGTTGTACATCGCGACAGCCCCCCTTCTCCGGCGAATGGGTGCGATGGACACCCGACCCGGCCTGGACAGTCCCGCAACTCCCTCCGGCCTGGGACACCGAACCGGTGTCACTCTGGGAAGGCCGGCGCTGGGCATACCCATCTGCCGCGCATAGGGGCTGACCGCGGGCAGCCCAATCGTAAATCGCAGAAGACCGGCTCCCCTAAAGAGACTCCACGCACTCGCGAATCCGTCGTTGGATGCGCCGAGGGTGCGGCCGTTCCCCTGCGAGAGATGATCGTTGTGCCCCACGATGCGCTTGCCAAGCGTCCATCGGTCTGATAGTATCATTATCAGAGTCGCGGGTAGCATTGTACGCAAGATCCTTCATCATGGACTCCGGCGACTCCCGGTTACTCATTGGAGGGCGGGTGGATGGCAAAGGACTTCTACGAGACCCTCGGCGTCAAGCGGGACTCCTCTGACAAGGATATCCGCAGCGCGTATCGGAAGCTGGCGCGCAAGCACCACCCGGACGTGAATCCCGGCGACAAGGCGGCCGAGGAACGATTCAAAGACATCAACGCCGCGTACGAGGTCTTGAAAGACCCTGATAAGCGGAAGAAGTACGACAAATACGGCGACCGCTGGGAGATGGCCGATCAGATCGAGGAGATGCAGCGGCAGCGTGGCGCCGGTGACTATTTCCGCACATCCACCGGCGGCCGGCGAACGACGGCCAGCGACGGTACGTCCTACGAGGAGTTCGACCTCGGCGGCAACGACTTCAGCGACATCCTCGGCGGTATCTTTGGCCGCGGGCGCGGCCGGCCGGCGCAGCCGCGATCCCGCCGCGGCGACGACCTCGAACATCCCGTCGAGATCACGCTCGAGGAGGCGTTCAACGGCACCAGCCGCCTGATCCAACTCCAGGTGCCGGAGACCTGTACCACCTGTAGCGGCACTGGCCGGCTCGCAGGCGAGCCATGTCCCACCTGTGACGGCCTCGGCTCGACGATCCGCACGAAGCGGCTTGAGGTGAAGGTGCCGCCCGGCGTCGACACCGGCTCGCGCGTTCGCATCGCCGGTCAGGGTAATCCGGGACAAGGCGGCGGCGCCTCCGGCGACATGATCCTGCTGGTCACGGTTCAGCCGCACGATCGCTTCGAGCGGAAGGGCGCCGACCTCTACATCGACACGCCGGTGCCGCTCACCGACGCGGTCCTCGGTGGCGAAATCGAGGTGCCGACGCTCAAGGGAACCAAGCTCCGCGTGACCGTCCCCACCAACACCCAGAACGGCCGGTCGATCCGCCTGCGCGGCCAGGGGATGCCCCGCACCGGCGGCAACCCCGGCGACCTGTTCGCTCGGGTCAAGGTTGTCCTGCCGGCCACGCTGTCAGACCGGGAACGGGCGCTGTTCGAGGAGTTGCGCGCGATCCATTCCGGCGCCGAGGCGACGGCGGGCAGCGCGGCACGCTGACGCGGAGGTGAACGATGAACGGGGGTGATCGCGTGATCCCGAGCGCCATTGACAACAACGAGCCGTGCTATGTGATCAGCGTCGCGGCGAAGATGGTCGGCATGCACCAGCAAACGCTCCGCTACTACGAGCGGGCCGGCGTGATCGAGCCGTCGCGCTCGCGCGGCAACATCCGGCTGTACTCGCAGTCCGACATCGCCCGCCTGCGCCAGATCCAGCAACTGATCGGCGACTTCGGCGTCAATCTCGCCGGCGCCGAAGTGATCCTCAAGCTGCGCGATCATATCGTCCGGCTCGAAGAGGAGATCGAAGTGCTGCGACAGCAGCTTGCCGCCGCCCGGCTCGACCTGCGCAGCGATATGGCGAAGCAGAGCCGAAAGTCGGCGGTCGAGTAGACGGAGCGACGGTCTCCACGGATGCAGCAGTCCGGGGGACCCACACGGGTCCCCTCTATATTCCCGGCCTTTCGCCGGGTGGCGCCGCACACCAGAACGGTGCGGAGAAGGTATCAACAACGATGATGCGACAGGATAGGTTCACCGAGCAGGCCCGCGAGGCACTCGCGGCATCGCAGGAATTGGTCCGGCAACAGCGGCACAGCCAGTGGGACGTGGAGCACGTCCTCCTCGCCCTCGTCGACCTTCAGGGCGGCCTCGCCCAGGAGATCCTGAAACGGCTCGACGTGCCCGTCGACCAGCTTCGCCGCCGGATCGCCGAGAGCCTGAATCAGACGCCGAAGCTCGCCTACGACGTGGTCCAGATCTACACCACGCCGCGGATCGTCCGGTTGCTGGAAAACGCCGACGCCGAAGCGAACCGTCTCAAGGACGAATACATCGGCGTCGAGCACCTGCTGATCGCGATCGCCGACGAGCGCGAGGGCGACGCCGCAACCGCCCTGCGTGACCTCGGCATCGACAAGGAGCGCATTTATCGCGCCCTCTCCGAGGTGCGGGGCAAGGCGCGGGTCGACGACCCCCGCGCCGAGTCGCGCTATCAGGCGCTGGCCAAGTACTCGACCGACCTCACCGCAATGGCGGCGTCCGGCAAGCTCGATCCCGTGATCGGGCGTGAGGACGAGGTGAAGCGCGTCATGCAGATCCTCAACCGCCGTCAGAAGAACAACCCGGTGATCATCGGCGAGGCGGGCGTCGGTAAGACGGCGATCGTCGAGGGGCTCGCCCAGGCGATCGTCGCCGATGACGTGCCGGAGAACCTGCGCGGCAAGCGGCTCGTCGCGCTCGACGTCGGCGCCCTCGTCGCCGGCTCGAAGTTCCGCGGCGAGTTCGAAGAGCGCCTCCAGGCGATCATGCGCGAGGTGCGCAAGGCCGCCGGTGAGGTGATCCTCTTCATCGACGAGCTGCACCAGGTCGTCGGCGCCGGCGGCGCCGATGGCGCGATCGACGCCAGCACGATGATGAAACCGGCGCTGGCCCGCGGCGAGCTGCGCGCGATCGGCGCGACGACGCTCGACGAGTACCGTCGCTATATCGAGAAGGACCCAGCACTGGAGCGCCGCTTTGCCCCGGTGTATGTGGACGAGCCGAGCGTCGAGGAGACGATCGCGATCCTGCACGGCCTGCGGCCCCGCTACGAGGCGCACCACGATGTCACGATCACCGATGCCGCGCTCGACGCGGCGGCCAAGCTCTCCGACCGCTACATCACCGAACGCTTCCTGCCGGACAAGGCGATCGACCTGATCGACGAGTCGGCCTCGAAGCACGTGATCGAGGCGCAGAGCCTGACGCCGGCAATGCGCGGTCTGCGGAAGCGGCTCGACGCACTCAGCGCCGAGATGGACGCCGCTGCCGGCCGCGAGGACTACGAGGCGGCGGCGCGGGTCAAGCAGGAAGTGCTCACGCTGCAGGAGGAGTGGAACGCGGCCAAGGCCGCTCGCCAGGCCGAGCGCGGTGAGGGCGACGAGGAGATCGTCACCGAGCAGGACATCGCCTCCCTGGTCGCATCGATCACCGGCATCCCGATCGACCGGATGCTCGAGGGCGAAGCAGAGAAGCTCCTCCAGATGGAGGAGCGGCTGCACGACCGCGTCATTGGTCAGGAGGCGGCGATCGAGGCGCTCTCCGACGCGATCCGCCGGGCACGCGCCGGCCTGAAGGACCCCCGCCGCCCGATCGGCAGCTTCATCTTCCTCGGCCCCACCGGCGTCGGCAAGACGGAGCTGGCGAAGGCGCTGGCCGAGCTGATGTTCGACGACGAGGACGCGATCGTGCGGCTCGACATGAGCGAGTACCAGGAGCGGCACACCGTCTCCCGCCTGATCGGCGCGCCTCCCGGCTACGTCGGCTACGACGAGGGCGGCGGTCTCACCGAGGCGGTGCGGCGGCGGCCGTATCGGGTGATCCTCTTCGACGAGATCGAAAAGGCGCACCCCGACGTCTTCAACACACTGCTCCAGATTCTGGAGGACGGCCGGCTGACCGACGGCCAGGGCCACACGGTCGACTTCCGCAACACCGTCGTCATCATGACGAGTAACCTCGGCACCGGCGACCGCGGCAAGTCGATCGGCCTGACGTTAGGCAAGCGGACGGAGAGCACCGCCGACCGGCAGAAGCTGGAGGAGAACGTGCTGCGGGCGCTGCGCGACCACTTCCGGCCGGAGTTCCTCAACCGGATCGACGAGATCATCGTCTTCGAGCCGCTCACCGAGCGGGAACTGGCCCAGATCGTCGACCTGATGGTCGAGGAAGTGCGGGAGCGCCTGGAGGAGCGGGGCGTGACGCTGACGTTGACCGCCGCCGCCAAAGACGCACTCGTTCGCGAAGGCTACGACCCGACCTACGGCGCCCGCCCGCTGCGCCGCGTGATCCAGCGGCAGGTGGAGAACCAGGTCTCCAAGCGCCTGCTCGCCGGCGAGTTCGGCGAAGGCGACACCGTCCACGTCGACCATACGCCGGACGGCTACACCTTCACCAAGGTCGAGCCGGCGACCGCCGCGGCGTAATCCTGCAGTGGGAATCATGGCGGCCGGAGGTGTGGCACAGTCTCCTCAGGCCGCCTCTCTGTGACGGGCAGTATCAAACGATGTTGACGCCCTTCCGGTACGCGCAATAGGGTGGGATTGAGGCACGCCATGAACGGTAACAGCGACGAGCCACGGGCAGGGACAATGCGGATGCGGCCAACGGAGTATCCGCACATCCTCTGGAACATTGACAAGGAACTCCCCTGTGTTTCAGGCACCCGTCTGCGCGTCCAGGATGTCGTAGCTCAGTATGCGGCCGGGGGCAACCTCGAAGAGATCGAGGAAGCGTATCCGAGCTATTCGCGTGCGGAATTGCTGAGCGCGCTTGCGTATTACTACGACCACAAGGAAGAGATGGACGCGTTGATGGAGGAGCACCGCCGTAGCGCGGAGGCGTGGCGCGCCGAGGTTGAGGCAAGTCGAGGTCCAACAAAAGCGCAACTCGCAGCACGGGCGAAGTCAGCCCTGACGTGAGCCTCCCGCTTTACTTCGATCAGCACGTCCCCGGCCCAGTAGCGGCTGCACTACGACAACACAGTGTTGATGTCCTCACCGCCGAGCAAGACGGACAAAAGGGCCTCGTCGATGAATTGCTGCTGACGCGCGCCACGTCGCTGGGGCGAATCTTGGTCACAAACGACCGTGGCTTTCACACGATCGTTGCTCGCTGGCGACAAGGCGGTCATCATTTCGCGGGGATAGTCTACTACGGCGATCAGCACATCCCACATGGCAAGCTCATGACGATCTGTTGCTTGTTTCGAAGGTGTACGACGCCGACGACATGATGGATCACATCGAGTTTCTCCCGCTGTGAGAGCATATCCTCGTCCTCGTGAACGCTGAGTCCAAGCGTGGAGGCGCTGCCATGACCATGCGAATGCGACCGACCGAATACCCCCACATCCTCTGGAACATCGACAAGGATCTGCCGCGCATCTCTGGGACGCGGCTCCGTATCCAGGATGTGGTTGAGCACCACCAAGCGGGTCGCATGCTGGATGACATCATCGAAGCATATCCGAGCTACTCGCGTGCAGAGATCCTCAGTGCCCTGGCCGACTACTATGACCATCAGCAGGAGATGGACGAGTCCATGGCGCGCCGCCGTCAAGAGGCCGAAGCGCGGCTCGCTGAGATTGAGGCACGACAGGGTCCGTCGAAGGCCCGTCGCCTGGCCCGGGCCAAGTCGGCCGGTTCGTGAGCCTCAGCTTCTACTTCGACCAGCACGTTGGTATCGCATCGCGGTGGACCGCCAGCGATCGCCACTTCGCGGGCCTCGTGCGCCGGCGCGATCAACATCTGCCATATGGGAAGCTCATTGAGGATCTGCTGATGATCGCCGAGGTGTACAGCCCCGAGGAGATGATCGATCGCATCGAATACCGGCCACTCTGACCTGAATGGCAGGGGCAACAGGGAGCGCCATTCACCGCCCGCCCGTTGCGCCACGTGATCCAGCGGCAGGTGGAGAACCAGGTCTCCAAGCGCCTGCTCGCCGGCGAGTTCGGCGAGGGCGACACCGTCCATGCCGACCACACCCCGGGGGCTATGCCTTTTGAGACGCAGCCGATAGACGAGTTCATCGAGGTCGAACTCCTCTGGCATCGCATTCATCACCGCGATCATCGTGCCTATTCATAAACTGTTCCTCATCCAGCCATCTTCTGACTCCTACGGGATCGCCGCGAGCACGGCGTCCCAGGCGAGTTCCGACGCGAGCACTCCCAGACCGCCCTGGATCAACTGCTCCTGGCCATCGACCTGCCCGGTCGAAACCGTGTAGAAGACGTCGCCATCGGTCGCCGTGTGGAACGGCTGGATCGCCCGGCTCATCGAGCTATGGACCTCCCGGCCGAGTTGACGCAGCGCGAAGCTGCTCATCGTGATGTTGGTGACGAGCACCGTCAGCGTCGTGTTGCCGCCTGTGGGCACGCCGGCGCCAAGCTCACCCTCCAGCCGGCGTTGCACCAACGCTCGTGCACCCAGTCGTTCTCCCGACCGCGAGTCCAAATTGCCGCACACCGTCCGCCCCTGCCGATCGACGATCGCGCCAACCGCGTTGACCACGGTGAACACCGCGACCTTGGCCGGCCCTATCTCCAAGAACGCCGCCCCTTGCCCCGCCGGCTCGCCGCCGCCGAACATCTTGCCGCACGTCGCCGATCGCCCCGCGCCGCGCGCGCCCAGCGGAAAGATACCCGGACGTGCCGCACGGATGGCCGCCCGTCCCAGCGCCTTATCCGGATACACGCTGTTCTGCCGGACGTAGTCGTAAATGATCGCGCCGGAAACCACGGGGAGGTCCGTCCACCCGGGACTATAACTCCGCTGCGCCCAGATCTCGGCAGCGACGCCGGTCGCGGCTTCGAGTCCGAGCAGCGAGCCGCCGGCCAGGCAGATCGCGTCGACGACCGGATAGTCACCGACAAAGCCGATGGAACCGCCGCGCAGGTCCAGGGATGTCAGCGCGAGGCCCGGCCCCGTGAAGAGCAGCACGGTGCATCCGGTTGGTCCCTCGTCGTATTCGGCGACGCCAATCTGAAGTCCTGGGAAGTCAAACGCGAGCGCAGGTCCGTCGAACGTGGTCCGCGGCGATAGGGTCAGGGTGTCGTTCGTGATCGGGTCGGTCATCCTCATCCTCCCGCCACAGGGTACGCGCTCGACCGGCTGGCTGTGCCATAGTCCCTTGGCGGCATCGACCGATCGTGCCATGCTCGTACCATCCGACGATACGGATTTCCGCCCGTCTCCCCTGCCCTACTTCGCCTTCAATGATCAGGACGCACGCACGGCCCCAATTGTGTACCCTCATCGACGTGATGCCTTGGTTGTCCGTCAGCATGGACGATCCGGTATCGTCGTTGACATCTGGAGCCTGGCCGGCCGGCGAGAGTCCGAAGCGCGGCCGGTTTGGGCACGATCTGGGAGGGGTCTTCGATGGGCATTCGCCGCATGAAATTCGGTATCTTCCTGGCGCCGTTCCACCGCGTGGGCGAGAATCCGACGCTCGCCCTGGCGCGTGACATGGAGCTGATCCAGTGGCTCGACCACCTCGGTTATGACGAGGCGTGGATCGGCGAACATCACTCCGCCGGCTGGGAGACGATCGCCGATCCGGCGGTCTTCATCGCGGCCGCGGCCGAACGGACCAAGTACATCAAGCTCGGCGCCGGCGTCGTCAGCCTCCCCTACCACCATCCGCTGATGGTGGCGGAGCGGTTCGTCCAGCTCGACCACATGACCCGTGGCCGCTCGATGCTCGGCGTTGGACCCGGCGCGCTCGTCTCCGACGCCTACATGATGGGCATCGAGCCGGTGACACAGCGGCAGCGGATGGATGAATCGCTCGGCGCGATCATATCGCTGCTCCGTTGCGAAGAGCCGGTGACGATGAAGACGGACTGGTTCGAGCTGCGCGAGGCGCGGCTGCATCTCGCGCCGTTCTCCGAGCCGCGCTTCGAGATCGCCGCCGCCAGCCAGATTACCCCCGCCGGCATGGTCACGGCGGGCAAGTACGGCGTCGGCGTACTCTCGCTCGGCGCTGGTCTGCCCGGCGGCGCCGACGCGCTCGCCAACCACTGGCAGATCGCCGAAGACGCCGCCGCCGAGGCGGGCCACACGATGAATCGAAAAGAGTGGCGGCTCGTGGCGCCGGTCCATGTCGCCGAGGACCGCGAACAGGCGCTGCACGATGTCCGGCAGGGCGAGCGGGCGCACACGCTCTCCTACTTCCAGGAGACGCTCGGCCGTCCGCCCGGCCGCGACTCCGAAGACCCGCTGCGCGAGGGCGTCGAGGCCGGCACTACCCTCGTCGGATCGCCGGAGGATGTCACGCGCGGGATCGAACGGCTGGTGGAGATGAGCAAGGGCGGCTTCGGCGGTCTGCTCTTCATGGCGCACGAATGGGCCAACCGCGAGGCAACGCTGCGCAGCTTCGAGCTCTTCGCCCGCTACGTCATGCCTCGCTTCCAAGGCCAGATCGACACCCTGCACAACTCCCGCGAGTGGGTCGCCAGCAACAAGAAGACGATCTTCGGCCCCAACGCCGCCGCGATCGCCAAGGCCTTCTCCGATGCGGGCAGAGAAATGCCGGAGGTACTCGCGGGAAGGTTCAAGCCAAACCCCTCCCCCGACCCCTCCCCCCGCTGACGCGCGGAGCGAGGAGTCTTTACCTAACCCCCCGGCCCCCTTCCCTCGCAGGGAAGGGGGAGTTCTGGTTTACCGTGGTGGAACGAGGATCGTCGCTGTTCCCACACGAGCTACTGGCACCCTCGGTTGATGAGTGCACCCCCTTCCCTGCGAGGGAAGGGGGCCGGGGGGTTAGGTAAATCCGGGCCGGGGGAGGGGTCCGCCCCGATGATCCGCCGCCCCGCCCGTGTCGTACAGTTGTTAGCGGGAGCAGTGATTCGTGGCCCACATCCTCGAGCCTGAGTCGGATGAGGTGTTGCTCGACCGGCTCACCCGTAGGGATGCGGATGCGCTCGATGCGCTCTATACCCGCTACGGGCGGCTGGCGTTCGCGCTGGCCTATCGCGTGCTCGGCAGCCCGGAGGCGGCCGAAGACGTTGTGCAGGAAGCGTTCCTCTCGGTCTGGCGAAACGCGGCATCCTACCGGCAGATTCGCGGACAAGTCCGGGGCTGGCTGCTGACCGTCGTCCGGAACCGGGCGATCGACGCGCTGCGGGCGCGGGAGGCACGACCGAAGGCCGGTGCGACCTTGGAGGATCTGGGTTGGTTGGCCGCCGACGAGAGTGACCCCGCCGACGATGCGCTCCGGCGGGTGGAAGCCGCGACGATCCGCGGGGCACTCACGGCCCTGCCGCCGGAACAACGGCAGACGGTGGAACTGGCGTTCTTCGCCGGGCTGAGCTATCCCGAAGTCGCCGAGCGGATGGGTACCCCTCTGGGCACGGTCAAGAGCCGGATGCGGTTGGCACTGGAGCGGCTCCGCGGCCTGCTCCTGGCAGAGGACGCGATAGGATGACCTGCGACGAGATCGACGAACTGGCTGGGGCGATCGCCCTCGACGCCATTCCCGCGGAGGAGTGGCCGGCGATCGAGGAGCACCTCGCCACCTGCCGGCGGGGCCATCCCCAGATCCGTGAACTTCGCAGCGTGGCGACGCTCCTCCTCGAAGCCGCCCCCCCGATCGAGCCGCCCACCGCCCTGCGCGGCCGTATCCTCGCCGCCGCGCGGGCGGACCCTGGCAGCGGCGGCGCCCCGGTCACACCGCTGTCGCCGCCGCTCCCACCTGCCACGGCTCCGGACGCAGCGCCCGCCGTGGTGCCGCTCGAACGGCGGCGGCCCTGGTGGTCCAACGCCGGCTGGATCGCCGCCGCCGCCGCCGTCGTGGTCGCGGCGGCGCTCGGCCTGTGGAGCCTGTCCCTGCGTGATGACCTCGATCAAACCGAGCAACGCCTGGCCGAGGCCCAGCGCGAGCTGAACGCCCAGCAAGGCGCCCTGGCCGTGCTCACCGGTGACGGCGAGGAGTTCCGCTTCGCCGCGACGCTGCCCGGTGCGGGCGGCAGCGTGCTCCAACAGACCAACGGCGCCGTGACCCTGGTGGTCCATGGTCTCCCGCCGGCGGACGATATGACCTATCAGGTGTGGGCGCTCCGCGACGGCCGTCCCGAGAGTCTGGGCGTCTTTGATCCAGTCGAGTCCGGCCGGACGGTGGTGTCGCTGGACGGCAATCTCCAGGGTGTCGACGCCGTCGCGATCACGCTGGAACCAGGTCCGAACGGCAGTCCGGGTCCGACCAGCGAGCCGGTCCTCGTCGCCCCGCTGGCGGGCTGATCAACGTCAAGGTCATGATGCTTGTGGAACAGGACATCATCATCCAATACGTCACGGACACGTTCACGGGTGTCGAAGTCCTTCGGCCAACCGACGGCCCTGGTGCCGGCGATACCTTCTTCTTCTATGACCCCCAGCGCAACATCGATCCAACACGACGATTGCCATTCGCCACGATCGTTACCAAGGACTACGGCGACTTCGACGCGAGCTCAAATCTGAACCGCCCGGATGTGTTTCGGCTCAACATCGGCGTGAGTAGCGACACCTTTCGCGCCCTCTTCGGCTTTTCGCCCAGTGAGTTCGACACCAAGAGCGCTGACTACGCCTTCGCCGCCCTGGACCGGTTGATGCCGCATCCGGCGTATGCGCGGCAATCATGGGTCTGCGTGCTCAACCCGGTTCCGGAAACCTTCGAAGCGGTCAAGCCCTTGCTGGCCGAAGCCTACTCCATCGTCGCCGCCCGGCACACGAGGAGCTAGCCCAATCACGACTGAGCAGTCGCCGCGCCGTGGCGAGAGGCATCCCACAGAAACCGTTTGTTATACCGCCTCGCGGTGAGGAAACCCGGATTTGTCATCCTGAGCGACAGCGAAGGATCTCGGACATTATCAGACCACCGAGATCCTTCGCTGTCGCTCAGGATGACATACAACCCGATCTACTCAAGGAGAGTTGGTATTAGTCCAGCCGGTAGGTGATGCGGATGCAGGCGTCACGTTCTGCCGCCCACTCGGCGATGCGTTGCAGGTCTGCCAGGCGGTCCAGCAACGCGGGAAAGCCCTGCGATAGCTCCTGCAGGCGGGGCGTCGCCCGGATCGTCTCGATCACCGTGGCGCAGCACGCGGCCAGCGGCGTCGGGTCCTGCCAGATGCGATCGAGCTCACGCTCATCCTCCTCGTCGTCCGGCACGGCATCGCCGAAGGTGAAGAGGGGCAGCAGATCGACGTTGTGCTTGCGGCGGAGGATGTTCGCGACGCCGGAAAGGGGATGCAGTGCGCCGTACCGCTCCGAGGCGCCGAAGGTGAGAAAGGTCAGCAGATCTACGGGAGGACCGGAAAAGCCCGGGTGCGGCTCAGGATCGGTCGTTTCGACGATTAGCTCCATACACTGCTCATGAGGGAAAGGTTGATGACTCCAGTGTATCGAGTGGGATCTTCATCACCGAGCCGGCGTGAATGCCAAGGCCAAGGATGATACCGGTGACACTCCACATTGCCAACGTCCGCGTCCTGACGATGGACGGTTCCCGCCGAACAGCCGGGAGCGTGACGATCGCCTCCGGCCGGATCGTTGCGGTCGATGCACCCGCGTCTGAATCCGTTGCGGTCGTCGATGGCCGCGGCGGTGTGCTGCTGCCGGGATTCATCGATCCGCACGTCCACCTGCTTGCGGCGGCGGCGGCGCGGCGGTCCGTCGATTGCTCGCCTCGTTCTGTCCGATCGATCGCCGAGCTGCAACGACGGATCGACGAGGCCGCTGCCGCCTCGCGGGACGGCTGGATCCGCGCCGTGGGATATGACGAGTCGGCGCTTGCCGAAGGACGGCACCCGACCCGCTGGGATCTCGATGCGGCGGCGGCGGACCGGCCGGTGCGGCTGCAGCATCGCAGCGGGCACGCCGTCGTGCTCAACAGCCTTGGGCTCGCCGTTGCCGGCATCACGATCGCGTCGGACGAACCGCCGGGCGGCGTGATCGACCGGCGGATCACGGACGGCGAACCAACCGGCCTGCTGATCGATATGGATGCCGTGATCGAGCGCGCGGTCCCACCGCTGTCCGAGACGGAGCTTGTCGCCGGCCTGCGCACCCTAAGCGATGATCTCGTGCGGGCCGGCATCACCGCCGTCCAGGACATGACGCACCGCAACGACCACACCCGGCTGGTGCTGCTCGATCGAGTGGTGAACGCTGCGGCGTTCGCGCCGCACACGCTTCCATCGGCGACACGACCGAACATCGCGGGCAACGGCCCCGTCAAGCTGATGCTGCCGGAGGCAACCGGACCGGATGCCGCGTTCGCCGCGCGCTTCCGGCATACCGTGGCGTCGGCCCATCAGGAGGGACGCCAGGTCGCTATCCACACGGTAACCCACGCGGGCTTCAGCCTGGCGCTCGATGCAATCGCCGACGCCTTCGCCGGCGCACCACGGCCGAACCACCGGCATCGGATCGAGCACGCCTCGATCGCGCCGCCGCCGCTCATGGAACGCACCGGTGGCCTCGGCGTCGTCGTCGTCAGCAATCCGATCTTTTTGTACGAGAGCGGTCGCCGCTATCGGGCGACGGTGCCACCCGATCAACTGCCCCATCTCTACGCCGTTGGCACGCTCGCACGGAGCGGTATTGTCACAGCGGCGGCATCGGACGCACCCGTGGTCCGGCCATCACCGCTCCTCGGCGTCCACGCGGCAATGACCCGACGGGACGCCGAGGGCGCGATCCTCCCCGGTGATCCGGCCGGACTCGACGACGCGCTGGCGATGGTAACGCGATCCGCCGCCTACGCTGCATTCGCCGATGATCGCTTCGGCACGATCGCACCGGGCCTTCCGGCAGATCTCGTCCTGCTCAACGAGATGCCGGGCGGCACGAATCTGCCGTCGGTCCTCTGGACGGTGATCGGCGGCCGGCCGGTCTACGTCGCGGATGGTGCCCCACCGTTCCCCGCGAGCGGTCACTAGCCCGATCGGAGTGTTCGGGGTCGTGCCCGTAGCGACCGGACCCGCTACCCTGTTTGTGATGGAACGCACATGGTTTGCTGTTGGGGCGGTACTCGCGGCGATTGCTGTCGCCGCCGGCGCGTTCGGCGCGCACGGCCTCGAGAACCGCCTCTCCGCCGACGATCTCGACACCTACCAGACGGCCGCCCGCTACCACATGTATCACGCGTTGGCGCTGTTGGCGGTTGCCTACGCATCGAAGCGGTTCGAAGGCGGACTCGTCACCGCCTCCGGCTGGCTCTTCATCGCCGGCATCATCTTCTTCTCCGGCTCGCTCTACGTGCTCTCGCTGTCGGGGATCAAGATCCTCGGCGCCGTTGCCCCGATCGGAGGCGTCTGCTTTCTGGCCGGCTGGGCCTGTCTCGCCCTGGCCGCGTGGCGTTCCTGAGTTCCCGATTCCGCCGTCTGCTACACTGAACCCGCGCCATCCCACACTGCGGGCCGTAGGAGATCCGATGTCCGACGTCGACGCGCTCGACGACCTCGAAGCGCTTGTGCGAGAGCGGTTGAATCTGGCAATGCACGACAAAGTCCTCTTCGAACGCGATCGCCAGCGGCTCAACAGCCAGTTGATGCAGGGCGAGATCAACATGGGCACGGCGGTGCTCGGCTGGATCGAGCATCATCGGCACGGCAGCGCTGACGAAGCGATCGACGAGGATTCCGGCGAATTCGAGCCGGAAGCATAACGCGGACGCGCGCACGCCGTCCGCGGCACACTCCCACCACCGAACACCATCGGTCGAAGACGAATCAACGTGAGCAGCTCCGATTCCGATCTATCCCTGATCACGCGGGCGCGGACGGACCGGACCGCGTTCGGTGAGGTCTACGAACGCTATGTCGATCGGATCTATGCCTACCTGCTCTATCGCACCGGCAGCCCCCAGGATGCCGAGGACCTCACCCAGCGCGTCTTCTCCCAGGCGCTGACGGCGATCGAGTCGCACGACCCCGATGCCGGCTCGGCGGCGGGATGGCTGTTCACGATCGCGCACAACTTGCTGGCGAACTACCACCGCACACGGGCACGCCGTCCCTCGGCTCGGTTGGAGGCGGCCGCGCACGCGGTCGATCCGGCACTGCCACTGGAGGGACTGGAGGCGGAGGAGGACGCGCAGGCGGTTCGACGGGCGATGGAGCGGCTCTCGCCGGAACGCCAACACCTGATCCTGCTAAAATATGTTGTAGGGCTGAGCAACGCGGAGATCGGTCGCGTGCTCGGCAAAACGGAGGGCGCGATCAAGAGCATGCTGCGCCGCACGCTCGGCGCGCTGCGACGGGAACTGGATAGCGACCATGCCCGGATCTAAGCGGCGTCCATCCGCCTCAACCTGCGACCTCGGCGTCACCGGCAGGCGTGTCCGTCGCGCCCTGCCGGCAGCATCCCCGCCGCCCGCCTTTCGGGCGGAACTTGGCGCAGCGCTCAAACTTCAGGCATCGGCAACTGGAATCACTGCCGCGGCAACACCCGGACAAGAACCGCCATCATCCCGCCCCGAGCATATGCTTGAGCACCGAAGAATCCAATAGTTCACTACTAACAGCTAATCGCTAATAGCTAATGACTAACAGCTAATAGCTAGTGGCGAATGGCTCCCCGAAAGGACCCCACCATGGATGTCACCTGGCTCGGCCACGCCTGCATCCGCCTCCGCGGCAAAGATGGCGTCGTCTTGATGGACCCCTGTGGCAAAGGCACCGGCTACTCGATCGGCAAGCAATCGGCGGATATCGTCACCGCCAGCCGCCCCGGCCCCGAACACGCCTTTGTTGAGACGATCGCGGCGCCCTACCGCCTGCTCGACGCGCCGGGTGAATACGAGATCAGCGGCGTCTTGCTCAATGGCGTGCAGACCGCGCCGCCCGGCAAAGCTCGACAGGACCCCGCCACCAGCCGCAACGTCGCCTTCGTCGTGGAGATGGACGATCTCCGCGTCTGTCATCTCGGCGGCCTCGATCACACGCCCGGCCAGGACTTGATCGAAGAGATGAGCGACATCGACGTGCTCTTCGCCCCGGTCGGCGGCCACGGCGCGCTCGATGCAGCGGGCGCCGCCGAGGTAATCAGCCTGCTGCAGCCACGCCTCGTCGTGCCGATCCGCTACCGGACCGACGCCGCCGCGATCGACCTCGACCCGCTCGACCCCTTCGTCAAGCAACTCGGCCTCACCGTCTCCGAACCGCAGTCCAAGCTCACCGTCTCCCGTTCCAACATTCCCGACGACACCCAGATCGCCGTGCTGGATTATCGGGGAAAGTAGCACATCAGACCAATGATGGAGTCAGGGCCGGCCGGCTCACTTGTCCGCCTCGGACATGAGCGTGATGAGCTCCTTCATCGCATTGTCGAGCAGTTGCAGGGAGATTCCCGCGTCGCCGCCGCCTGGCTCTCAGGTTCCTTCGGCCGGGGCGAGGCGGACGCATGGAGCGACCTCGACCTTCACGTCGCCGTGGCAGACAAGCAATTCGAAGCGTTCTTTCGTGAGCGACATCGTCTCTATGAGGCTGTCGGCCACACGATTCTCATCCAGCCGGAGATGCTGCAATCGGACAGTCAAGCCGGCGCCCGCTTCCAACTGGTGATCTTTACCGGCCCGGTGGAAGTGGACTGGAACATCGGGCCGCTTGGCCCCGCCGCGCGGCCGGCCGCATCCGTGATCCTCTTCGACCGTATCGGCGTCCCAATCCGGCAATTGCCGCCACTGACCCTGGAGGAACGCCGCACGCGGATGCACGACCGGCTTGTCTTCTTCTGGGCGATGGCGCCGATCGCGGTCAAATATGTCGGTCGCGGCGACACCCGGCGAGCCGGTCAACAGATTGCCCTGCTGACCACCGCCTACATCGCACTCCGGCGCCTGCTCGCCGATCCACACGGACCCGAGCCATTCGTCCCATCGATCAATCGCCCGCTTGAGCCGGAGATAGACGCCACCCTCCCCGTGCTCGGCGCGAGTATCGATCCCCTGTCCGCGCTCGAAGTGATCCGCGCTTTGTGTGATGCGACGGAGAGCCTGCATCCAAGCTTGGGCGATCTCGGAGTCGCACCACCAACGCAGATGCCAGATGCGGTCAGACACATCGCGGCAATCGCCGAAGCCGAATTGCGCCGCGGACACTTTCCGCACCGGCCATATCGATAGTGATTCAGGGCGCGGTCGATTGTGACTAACCGCGGAAGGGAGGCAGTAACCTGCTCCCATGAACAACCGTGAGAACTCGAACGATATCTTGATCGCGGAAGTAGCGATAGATCACACGGTACGGGACGACGATTACCTCACGATAGCTCACGTCGTTATACTCCGGAACAATCCGTCCGATCTCGGGATATCTGGCTAATCGCCTGCCCTCGTTGCGAATGCGTCGTACGATCGCGGCAGCAGCAGCGGGAGAGTCCCGAGCAATATACTCCTATATGTCCAGAACATCATCTTGCGCGGTTTGTTCCCACTTTACTTGAGCCACTCGTCAGTGAGCCTTTCGAACTCCTCTTGAGTGACCTCGCGGCCGGCCGCAACATCTGCATCACCCATCTCAATCTTCCTGCGAATGTACAGCGTGTAGATCAGTTTCTGGATGTCAATCTCTTCCGGCATGTCACGGATAAGTTCTATGACGTCGGCCTTCTTCACCTGCCGCTCCGCGTCATTACTGCTGCTTTTCGTCGGGGTTGAGCCGCCGCGCCAACCGGCTGCGCTCCGCATCGACGGTGTCGACGAAGTCGTCCAACCAATCGGCAAACGTCTCTTCGTCGAGGGGAAGCTCGGCCGGCCCCGCCGTCGCTGCCCGCTCCGGATACGCATCCTCGAGCCGCGAGCGCATGTACGACCAGATCGTCAGCGCGTTCGCCAGCACACCCATCGCGGTGACCCGACGAAGCACGTCGCTCGGTGTGTAGACGATGATCGGCGGCTGCTCCACCGCGCAAGTGTAGCAGCCCACACTCTCTCGACCGCATCACGCGATCGGTCACCCCACCCCCGCCTGGGAGCGCGGGCATCTGTGCCCAATGCCGTTTAGTTAAGCGATTCCAGCGACGCCGCCACGGGTGCACCGCCCGTCCCTACCCCGGCGTCTGGATTCGCGCGGTCACCACGGTCCTCGCGCAACCGGTCCGTCGCAGACTCGTCAGTTCCTTAACTAAACGGCATTGGGCAGGGATGCCCGCGCTCCCAGGCGACGATAGCCGCAACGATGAAAACTAGATCAGGGTCACGGGATCGACATCGACAATCCAGCCTCGCCGCAGGCTGATGGCGGTGAGCAGCGTGGACGGGTCATGGCCGCGGAGCACGATCTGCCAGCGCCAGCGCCCCTTCACCCGCGCGTGGAAGGCCGGCGCCGATCCGAGGATGTCCAGGTTGGCCAGCCCATGGACGCGCTGCACCTCGCGCAACTCTTCCCCGAGGCGGCGCGCCTCCTCCTCCGCGTAAGCCGCGCTCGTGTGCGCGAAGAGCAGCCGCGCCAGCCGGCCGAACGGCGGATACCCCGCCTCGCGCCGGACGCAGATCTCCGCCTCGTACATCGCCTCGTAGTCGTGCGCCGCCGTTGCCCGAATCGCGTAGTGCTCCGGCGTGTACGTCTGGATGATCACACGCCCCGGCTTCTCCCCGCGTCCGGTCCGCCCCGCGACCTGGGTGAGCAACTGGTACGCCCGCTCGCCGCTGCGATAGTCGGGCATGTGCAGCGCGATGTCGGCGCTGACCACCCCGACCAGCGTCACGTTCGGCAGGTCGTGGCCTTTGGCCAGCATCTGCGTCCCGACGACCACATCCGCCTCGCCCCCGGCCAGCGCCGCATAGATGGCGGCATGCTCCTCCGCACTCCGCACCGCATCCCGGTCCCAGCGCAACACCCGCGCCTCCGGGAACCGCGACCGCACATCCGCCTCCACCCGCTGCGTCCCGAGCCCGAAGAGTCGCAGCCGCGTGCCACCGCACACGGGACAGTTCCCCGGCATCCGCCGCTGGCGGTTGCACTGATGACACCGCAAACGCTCGCCGGCCCCATGCACGGTAAACGGCACGTTGCAGCCGGAGCACTGCGGCACATATCCGCAGTCCCGACAGAGGACAAAGCTCGCCGTCCCCCGCCGGTTCAGCAACAGCAGCGCCTGCTCACCACGCGCCAGCGTCTCCGCCAGCGCCGCATCGAGCGCTCGGCTGAAGATCCCCCGATTGCCTTCCCGCAGCTCGCGCGCGAGATCGACGATCTCGATGTCGGGGAGCGAACCGGAACGACCCTCACCCCCCGGCCCCCGCTCCCAATGCTGGGAGAGGGGGCGATTCTCCGTGGCGGCGGTTGAGTTAGGCTCCCCTCTCCCAGCATTGGGAGCGGGGGCGGGGGTGAGGGCCGCCCCCACCCGCTCCCGCATCTCCAACATCTGATAGTGCCCCGCCTTCGCCCGCGCATACGACACAACATCCGGCGTCGCGCTGCCCAGCACGACACCGGCGCCCGTCAACTGGGCGAGCCGAATCGCCACGTCGCGGGCGTGATAGCGCGGTTCGCTGTCGTGGTGCTTGTAGGTCCACTCGTGCTCTTCGTCGATCACGATCAGGCCGAGGTTCGGTTGCGGCGCGAACAGGGCGCTGCGGGCGCCGACGACGACGGGATAGCGGCCGGCGCGGATCGCGTGCCAGGTGCGCTCTCGTTCCCCGCCGGTGATGCCGCTGTGGATCACGGCGACACCGCCCGGAAAGCGCCGCCGGAACCGATCGACGATCTGCGGCGTCAGCGCGATCTCCGGCACGAGCACAATGCCCCGCCGCCCGGCGGCCACCGTTCGCTCCAGCGCGGAAAGATAAACCTCGGTCTTACCGCTGCCGGTCACGCCATGCAGCAGGAAGACGGGCGGACGGGAACCATCCGGCGGTGTCTTGACCTCGCCGGTGTCGATCGCCGCAACGGCCTCCCGCTGCGCTTCGGTGAGTCGCGGCGGTACGACCGGCCGGCTGGTGACCGGCGGCGTCTCGATCCGTGGCACGGCGAACGCCAGCCGCTCGCTGACAAGTCCCGCCCGCCGTAGATCAGCCAGCAGCGCGCCCGTGTCGGCCCGAAATGACCGGCGCAACCGGACGACATCGACCTCACCCATCTCACGGACGAGGCTCAGCATCTTCGCCTCGCGTTCTTCGAGTCCGTCAGGCGCTTCCACGTTGGTCGGAGACACCAGCACACGGAGACGCTTGTCAAATCCGGGCGGCAGCATCAAGGAGACACACGGGTAGAGGGGCGCCAGGTAGCGACGGCTCAACCAGTGGGCAAGCGCGATCTGGTGCTCGGACAGCAGCACCTCGGCCGCCGCGAGCAGGTGGCGGGTTTCACCGGTATACGTGGGCTGATCGCCAACCTCGAGGACAACGCCCGCGAGCGTGTGCCGTCCGAACGGCACGAGTACGCCGCTGCCCGGCAATACCTGCATACCGGAAGGAACCGCATAGCTGAACGCCTGGCGGTAGGGGATCTCCGTATGAACCGCCACCTCGGCGTAGGCCACCGGTACACCTCGCTCAAAGGAGCGTACCGGTGATCAATTACCCGGCGACAGGGGATTCTGGCACCCCGCCCGCTACTTACCCCGGCGGGTCGTGGTGCGTTCCTTGATCCGGGCGGCCTTGCCCGTGCGGCCGCGCAGGTAAAACAGCTTCGCCCGCCGAACCTTGCCCTGGCGGATCAGATCCACCTTCTCGACGCGCGGCGAATGGAGCAGGAAAGTCCGCTCGACGCCGATGCCGTGAGCGATCCGGCGGACGGTGAAGTTCGAGCTGGCGCCGGCGTTGCGCCGCTTGATCACGACACCCTCAAACGCCTGGAGGCGCTCCTTATCTCCCTCGACGACCTTGGCGCTGACGCGCACGGTGTCGCCGACGTTGAAATCCGCCACCGCCGGGTTCACCGACGCCTCGACGACGCTGTTCAGGTTCATGATCCGTACTCCGTTCGCAGCAAACAACGAGCCACGAGTGGACGCTCTCGCCACTCGCCGGCTCGCTATTCACTATTCGCTTTCTGATCTTCCAGCCAGGCGCGCTCGGCGTCGGTGATCTCCGCATGTGGGAGCAGGTCCGGACGGCGGCGCGCGGTCCGCAGCAGCCGCTGTTGCCGTCTCCAGCGCGCGATCTCGGCGTGATGGCCGCTCAATAGGATATCAGGCACACGCCGGCCGCGAAAGTCGGCCGGCCGCGTGTACTGCGGATACTCCAACAAGCCGGCGCCGTGCGACTCCTCCACCAGCGATTCGCCTGAACCAACCACCCCGGGCACCAGCCGCGCGACCGCGTCCAGCACCACCCACGCCGCCGGCTCGCCGCCGGAGAGAATGTAGTCGCCGATCGACACCTCGTGCGTGATCGCCGCCTCGACCACGCGCTCGTCCACCCCCTCATAATGTCCGCAGACCAGGGTCAGCCGCTCCTCCGTCGCGAAGTCACGCACCAGCGCCTGCGTCAGCACCCGCCCCTGCGGCGTCAGCAGCACCACCGGACCCCGCCGCCGGTCCAACGCCGTCACCGCCTCGACCGCGCTGACGAGCGGTTCCGGCTTCATCACCATCCCCGGCCCACCGCCAAACGGATAGTCGTCGCAAACCCGGTGCCGGCCCTCGGCCCAGTCGCGGATGTTGTGCACCGCGATCGCGAGCACGCCGGCTTCCCGCGCGCGTTTGATGATGCTCTGGTCGAGCGGACCCGCGAACATGTCGGGAAAGAGCGTCAGAATGTCGAGTCGCATTGCCTACCGACGATGAGGACGTATGGGAGTCACCACGCTCTCAGCGCGTGCTCAGAATCTCAACACCGCCCACCGCTGTCATCCTGAGCGGAGCGAAGGATCTCGGACGCAAGTAACCTCCGAGATCCTTCACTGCGTTCAGGATGACAGCGGTGGTGGCTCATAAACCTCGGATCACGCTCTCAGATTGCCGTGGGAGAACTCGTCGCCGCACCGTCGGCAGTATGGTCGCCCGCCACGCCGCGCAAGGTCTCGACCGCGTGCGGCAACAGCGGCAGCAGCACCGCGAGGTTCTCACGAACCCCCTTCTCGCTGCCGGGGAGGTTGACGATCAGCGTGCGGCCGCGCATTCCCACCACCGCCCGGCTCAGCGCCGCCATCGGCGTGTGGCGCAGCCCCTCCGCCCGCATCAACTCGGCGAGGCCGGGCGCCAGCCGGTCGACCACCCGCAGCGTCGCCTCCGGCGTGACATCACGCGGCGCCAGCCCGGTGCCGCCGGTGGTCACGATCAGGTCGAGCGCGCCGCTATCGGACCACGCCGACAGCGTCGCTGCGATAGACTCGAGATCGTCGGGCAGGATCTCGGCCCGGCGGATCGACGCCCCCAGCGGTGCGAGCAGTTCCCCAATGGCGGCCCCGCTCGTATCCTGTCTTTCACCACGAGCGCCTTTGTCGCTCAGTGTAAGTATTCCAACGTTCATAACCGATTCCGTACTACGCTATGTCGCACAAATCCCGCTGGTCGATGCTGCGAGTTGCTCGCGGACGGCGCGTTATTTACGTAACGCATGATCTTCCCCGTCCCGCCGATGCTAAGATGCCCTTGCCTGGAAGGAATCTTCCCCGACGGACGGCCCCGATCTCGGGTGAACACGGCGCCGATGCCCCCTGGCAATCGCTCAGCCGACGCCATCATAGCATGGTGGTTCAGCTGGCCGTGGTTCGGCGCATCTCTCGCGTTCGCTCGACATCGACCACCGCGTCACTCGAACGCGACGAGCCTTCGATGAAGACGACGGTTTCGTTCTGTCGGTGTGATTCTCAGAGGAGGCCGGCGCGTCTGCGACGGCAAGCACCTTGACATCACGACACCGAAGCGCAAGAAGGCGCTGGCGGCGCGCTGTACCCGCGACCGCACCCTCGGAACCCGCGCCCGGCGACACGTCCGGCCATGTGCCGGTGCTGCTCGCGGAGGTTCTCGACCGGATCGCGGTCCGTCCCGGCGGGTGGTACGTCGATGGGACGCTCGGCCTCGGCGGACATGCCGAGGCGATCCTCGCGGCGTCGGCCCCGGATGGCCGCCTCCTCGGCATCGAGCAGGATCCCGAGGCCCGTCGCCGGGCGAGCGATCGCCTCGCTGCCGCCGGCCACCGGGTTCTGATCGTGGCCGGCAACAACCGCGACCTGGCGGCGTATTGTCGCGACGCGGCCTTCATGCCCGTTGACGGCGTGCTCCTCGACCTCGGCATCTCCAGCCTGCAGCTCGGGCCGTCTGGGCGAGGGTTCAGCTTCCAGCACGACGCGCCGCTGGACATGCGGATGGACCCATCGGCGGAACTCACCGCCGCCGCGATCGTCAACGAGTGGCCGGAGGAGCAGATCGCCGGTGTGCTGTGGCAGTTCGGCGACGAACGCCGCAGCCGGCGCGTTGCCGCCGCAATCGTCCGCAACCGGCCGCTGCGGACGACCACCGCGCTGGCGGCGGTCGTCGCGCGGGCAGTGGGCGCCGCCGGTCCGATCCACCCGGCAACGCGAACCTTTCAGGCGCTTCGGATCGCGGTCAATGACGAGTTCGGCGCGCTCCGCGAGGCGTTGAACGGCGCAATGGAGGTGATACGCAACCCGGGAGGCCGGCTGGCCGTGATCAGCTTCCACTCCGGCGAGGACCGGATTGTGAAAGACTTCATCCGGCGCGAAAGCCGCGATTGCGTCTGTCCTCCCGGACTGCCAGTGTGTACCTGCGGCCATGTCGCACGCCTCAAGGACCTCACCCGGCGGGGGATCACCCCTTCTCCCGTCGAGGTCGCCGCCAATCCCCGCAGCCGCAGCGCCAGGTTGCGGGTCGCGGAACGGATCGAGGGGACGGAAACGGATACAAAGCAGAGGATGTAGAGCATCGATGGCGGTACTCGGCCGAACCCCCCACCCCGTCAGTCGCGCGAGAGGCCGCCGCCTTGGCATTCCTGCCGTGACCATTCTGGCAGCCGGGTTTGTCGCGGCGGCGGCCCTGCTGCCGGTGGCGCAATCTTCCGACGCGACCTCGACCGGCAGCGACATCCGCCGCCTCGAAGGGCAGAAGGCAGACCTCCAGGCCCGCATTCACCTCGCCCAAACGGAGATCGCGGAACAAGCCGCCATCGAACGTGTGGAGCAGCGCGCCCGCGAACTCGGGCTCGTCCCCGCGGAACGGATCATGTACGTCCGTGTCTCCGAGCCGCCGCCTGCTGCTGGGATGCCGTCGCGATACCTGAACGAGGAGGAACCGGTGACGCCCGCCACTGAGGGCCAGCCGTGGTGGAAGGCGCTGCTGAGCAAACTGCCGAGCCCATAGGCGGTTTCGGGGCCGCGCGCCAGGTCATGGTCCTCATCGAGCAGAGCGCCCGATCTCGGGCCGATCCGCTCCGGAGACGAACCGCGTGAACCGTTCACCGTCACCCCAAACGTCATGGCGACTCCTCACCGTCGCGCTCGTGCTCGCCATCAGCACGGCCGGGATCATCGGCCGCCTCGCCTACCTCCAGATCATTCAGCACGATCAATACATAACCGAAGCGCAAATGTTCCACGGCGGCGACCGGGAGATCACCTCACATCGCGGCTCGATCCTCGACCGCCTCGGCAATCCGCTGGCGATCAGCGTCGAAACCTTCAATGTCCTGGCGGACCGCAAGGTATGGTCGGAATCGAACGCTGGTCAACGCTCGTCGGAGAAACTCGCGCCCTTGCTCAATCGATCAGCGCAGGACATTCTCACCGCGACCGGCGACGCCGAGAGCGGCCCGGCGCTGATCGCGCTGGGAGTGCCCTACGAACAGGGACGCGCGATCATCGCGGCGGGGATCCCCGGCGTGATCGTCGAGCCGAGCAGCCACCGGATCAATCCCGAGGGGAATCTCGCCGCGCCCCTGCTCGGGTTCACAGGCCGCGAGGGCAGCGGCCTCAGTGGCCTTGAGCTCGACCTCGACGACTTACTCACCGGCGAGCCTGGCCGCCTGATCTACGAGCGTGACAGCGTCGGCAATCCGATCCCGTTCGGCTACCGGCAGGAGCTCGCCCCGGAACCCGGTGGTGATGTGCTGTTGACGATCGACCGCACGATCCAGCGCATGGCCGAACGCGAGCTTGACGACGCGATTGCCCGGACGGGGGCGACCGGCGGCACCGTCATCGTCCAGGAACCGCGGACCGGTGCCATCCTGGCAATGGTCAGCCGCCCCGCCTTCGACTTGGCGCGGCTCGATCTGAGCGACGCCTCGAAGATGGAGTTCTATCGCAACCGGGCCGTCACCGATCTCTACGAGCCGGGATCGGTCTTCAAGCTGATGACGATGGCCGCCGCGCTCGACACGGGGAAGGTCAATCCCAACACGACCTATGTCGATACCGGACAGGCGGTCGTCGGCGAACGGATCTTCGCCAATTGGGACTTTTCCGCCAACGGCACCACGACGATGACCAACGTCCTCGTCCGCTCGCTGAACACAGGCACGGTCTGGCTTGCCGACAAGATCCTAGGCTCTGAGATCTTCTACAACTACGTCCGGCGATTCGGCTTCGGCGAGTCGACCGGCAGCGGCCTCTCCGGTGAGGCCGACGGTTTCTACCGGCTGCCGACGCAGGAGGAATGGACGCGGTCCGATCTCGCCTCCAATAGCTTCGGACAGGGTATCAGCGTCACACCGCTGCAGATCGTGAATCTGGTCAGCGCGCTCGCGAACGGCGGCTCGCTGATGCGGCCGTACTTCGTCAGCGAGGTCCGCCAGGGCGATGCCGTCACCGTCACCCAACCCGAGACGATCCGTCAGGCGATCAGCGCCCAGACCGCCGCCACGATGCGCGCGATGATGAAGGAGGTCCTTGAGGCGAACCTCTCCGCCCGCGTTCCGGGTTACTCCGCTGGTGGTAAATCGGGGACAGCCTACGTACCAATCGGCGCGGCCGACTACCGCGGGAACGCCTACAAGGATGAAGTGACCATCCCTTCCTACGTCGGCTTCGCCCCGCTTGAGGATCCCCGTGTGACCATCCTGGTGAAACTCGATAACCTGGGGAGTGCGGACTTCGGCGGTACGTTGACCGCTCCGGTCTTCAGCCGTCTCGCCCAAAGTATCCTCACCTATCTGCGGGTTCCACCGGATCGGCCCGAAACCGTCACCCGCAGAACGCCCACCCCGACGCCATCGCCAAGCCCGACGCCCACACGTTGAGAGAATGATGCTGACCGATTCTGATCTTCGCGCCGGACTGGGAGATGCCCTGCACACGACCGTTGGTCCGGGGGTGCCCGTGATCGAGCGCGCCGTTGCTGACTCCCGCCTCTGCCGTCCCGGCGACCTCTTCGTCGCGCTCCCAGGCGAGACGCTGGACGGCAACGATTATGTCAATGATGCGTTCGCCGCCGGCGCGGCCGCCGCGTTGGTGGCGCGGGTTCCAGCCTCGGTTCCGGCCGGCTGCACCGTCTATCAGGCGCCGGAAACCCTGGCCGCGTTGCAGCGGCTGGCGGCCTCGTGGCGGCGGCGGTTCAACCCCCATGTCGTCGCCATCACCGGCACCGTCGGCAAGACCAGCACCAAGGAGATTACCGCCCACGTGCTCGGTCTCCACAGCAACGTGCTCAAGACCGAGGCCAGCCTCAACGGCGACATCGGCCTTCCCTTGATGCTCCTCCGCCTACGGCCTGAACACGAGATTGCCGTGCTCGAGCTCGGTCTCTTCTATGCCGGCGAGATCACGCTTCAATGCGACCTCGCCCAGCCGGCCTCCGGCATCGTCACGAACGTCGGTTACACCCACGCCGAGCGCCTTGGCTCGATCGACGCGATCGCCACCGCCAAGCGCGAGCTGGTGGAATGGATGCCCGCGAATGCGACCGTGACGCTCAACGCCGACGACCCCCGTGTGGCGGCGATGGCCAGTGTCGCGCGGTGCCGCGTTGTCCGCTATGGCCTCGGCCAGGATTGCGATGTACGTGCTGGCGAGATCGAGGATTTCGGACTGGCAGGCTTTTCGTTCCGTCTCATCGCACAGGGCCGGTCGGTTATCGTGCGGACGCCCTTGATCGGGCGGCATAATGTCCACAACTGCCTGGCCGCCGCCGCCGTCGCGCTCGCCCAGGGCATGAGCCTGACCGATATCGCCGGCGCGCTCACCACCGCGTCGAACCCGCTCCGGCTCAAGCGACTCCCAGGACCAGCCGGCAGCACGCTGATCGACGATACCTACAACGCGAACCCCGCGTCGATGAACGCCGCGCTCGACCTGCTCGAAGTCGCGACCAGTGGCAGGGGCCGCCGGATCGCGGTGTTGGGTGACATGCTCGAGTTGGGCAACGAGGAGGAGCGGTTACATCGCGAGCTTGGTCAACGCGCGGCCGCCGCCGCCGACCTCGTCATCCTGACCGGACCGCGGTCCCGCTGGACCGCCGAAGCGGCCGCCCACCAGGGTGGGGCACGGGTGTGTTACGTCGAAGAACCACAGCGGTTGGCCGGGGCGGTGCGCTCCGTCGTCACCTCGGGTGATGTCGTTCTCCTGAAGGCATCGCGGGGCATGATGTTCGAGCGGGTGGTCGATGCGCTCTGCAGTGGGGATCAATAGCAGCATGAGGACATCCCGCCGCTGGCCGGGATGCGGATTGGATATTTTCGGTGTTTCGAGCGCTGGTGATCGGCGTGATCGCATTCTTTGTCTCGATGGCTATCGGCCGTCCCACCGTGGCGTACCTGCGCCGCCGCAAGATCGGCAAGGCGATCTCGGAATACGCCCTCGAAACGCACAACATCAAGGCGGGCACGCCGACGATGGGCGGCATCCTGATCTTCACCACCGTCCTGATCGTCACTGCCCCCTTCAACCTGCAGGAGCGGCTCTCCATCCTGCTCCCCTTCGGCGTGATCGCGATCATGGGCGTGCTCGGCTGGATCGACGACCTCGGCACGCTCGAGGGCCGCGCCCAGCGCGGCCTCTCCTGGCGCGTCAAGATGCTCGCCCTCCTCATCATCGGCCTCGCCACCGGACTGATCCTCTGGCAGCCGCTCGACATTCACGGCGTCGCGATCCCCTTCAGCGGCTTCTATGACATCGGCATCTGGATCATCCCCGTGTCGGTGATCGTCGTCTTCATCACCTCGGTCGGCGTCGCCGTCACCGACGGCCTCGATATGCTCTCCGGCACGACGACCGCGACCGCCTTCGCCGCCTACGGCGTGATCGCGGCCTTCCAGGGGCAGCCCTTCCTCGGCGCCTTCTGCTACACGGTCGTCGGCGCGGTGATGGGCTTTCTCTGGTACAACGCCTATCCCGCCCGCATCTTCATGGGTGATACGGGCGCATTGCCGCTCGGCTCCGCCCTGGCCGTCGTCGCCTTGATGACCGAGCAGTGGCTGATCCTGCCGCTGATCGGCGTCACCTTCTTCGTCAACGTTGCCGCCGACGTGATCCAGGTCGGCTACTACAAGCTCAGCGGCGGAAAGCGTATCTTCAAACGTGCCCCTCTCCACGAACACTTCGAGGCGTCCGGCATGCACGAGACGCAGGTCACGATCCGGTTCTGGCTGATCAGCATGGTCGGCGCCATGCTCGGCGTCGGCCTCGCGATCAAGGTGTGATGATGAGGCAATGGGCAATGGGCAATGGGCAATGGGGAACCCGAGAGCAGGAATCGGCAGAGCGGCCGATTGCCGATTGCCCATTGCCCATTGCCGGTTCCCGCGTCCTCGTCATCGGCCTCGGCATCGAGGGCGTCGCGCTCACCCGTTTCCTGGCGGGACAGGGCGCGCGCGTGACCGTGAACGATGCCCGCTCATCTGACCAGCTCACCGCACGCCTGGCCGAGTTGGACGGCGTCCGTTTCACGCCCGCCTTCGGACATCACAACCCGGCGCTGGTGAAGGACATCGACGCGGTCTATGTCTCCCAGGGCGTGCCCTTGTCCCTGCCACTGATCGGCGAAGCGCGTCGGCGTGGCGTCCCGGTCGGCTCGATCGCCACCTTGCTTTTCGAGATCTGCCCTGGATCGATCACCGGCATCACCGGCAGCGCCGGCAAGACGACGACCACCTCACTCGTCAACGCGATCCTCGAGCGGAGCGGCCGCCCGCACATCCTCGCGGGAAACATCGGCGCCTGGCCGCTCGATGCGCTCGCCGCCGCAACGCCGGACACGTTCGTCGTCGCCGAGATCAGCCACACCCAACTGCAATTGACGAAGCGCAGCCCGCACGTCGCCTGTATCACCAACGTCACGCCCAACCATCTCGACCAATTCTCGTGGTCCGAGTACGTGGATCTGAAACGCAACCTCATCCGGTATCAGACGCCCCGCGATGTCGCCGTTCTCAACCTGGACAACCCCGAGACGCGCGGGTTCCTCCGTGATACCTCTGCCGAACTGCTCTGGTTTAGCCTGGGATCAGACCTCCCCGGCGACGGCGCCTACGTTCGCGATGGCATGATCGTCTGGCGGCACAACGGCGAGGAAGTCCAGGTTATTCGAAGCGATGAATCGCGGCTCCGCGGGCGGCACAACGTCGAGAACGTGCTCGCCGCCATCGCCGTGGCCGGCGCCTGCGGCATACCCATGACCATCGCCGGCGAGGCGGTGCGTGCGTTCCGCGGCGTGCCGCACCGGCTGGAGCCGGTGGCGACGCTGCACGGTATCACCTTCGTCAACGACAGCATCGCCACCGCCCCGGAGCGCACCCTCGCCGGCATGCGCTCGTTCGACGAACCGATCGTGCTCCTGCTCGGCGGCCGCGACAAGAACCTGCCACTGGACGAGCTCGCCGCCGAGTGCGGCCGGCGTTGCCGCGCCGTCCTCTGCTTCGGCGAAGCCGGCGACCTGTTCGCCGGGGCGATCCGCGCGGCGGCGGGCCGTGGCCCCATGACCGTCCGTCGAACCGACACGGTGGATGACGCGCTGGCGCAGGCGGCGCGCCTTGCCCGCGCCGGCGACGTGGTGCTGTTCGCTCCCGCCGGCACCAGCTTTGACGCCTACCCGAACTTCGAACGCCGGGGCGACCACTTCCGCCGGCTCGTCGCCGCGCTGGCGGGCGAGAGCCGGACGGAACACGGCACGGCCGCGCCACCTCCACCCGCACGCACGACGCCGCCACCCCTCCCCGAGCGACAGGAGCAGCATCGATGATGTCATTCAGCCGGGGACGCACGCCGTCCACCCGCCCCGACTACCTGATTACCCTGGTCGTCGCCGTGCTCACCGGTGCCGGACTGGTGTTCGTCTACAGCGCCAGCTTCGCGATCGGCCTGCGGGAGTTCGACAACGTCAACTTCTTCATCACCCGGCAGGCGATCGGGGCGACGATCGGCGCGGTCGCGATGTTTGTCCTTGCCCGGCTCGACTACCGGATTCTGGCCCGCTGGAGCCCGCTGATCCTGCTGGCCGCGCTCACCGGCCTGCTGATGGTGTTGACGCCCGGTATCGGCTCGAACGTCTACGGGTCGCAGCGCTGGATTCAGCTTGGACCGTTGCCGCCGGTGCAGCCGAGCGAGTTCGCCAAGCTGGCGATGGTGATCTACATCGCCGCGTGGCTCGCCGCCAAGGGCGATCAGGTCAAGCAACTCTCGCTCGGCGTCGTACCCTTCGTGCTGATGGTGGGATTGGTCGGCGGCCTGATCATGCTCCAGCCGGATATGGGCACCTTTCTCGTGATCGTCCTCACCACCTCGACGATGTTCTTCGTCGCCGGCGCCGCGCTCGGCCACGTGATCACGCTGGCGGCCTCGGGGCTGGCCGGTGGCTTCCTCCTCATTCTCGTCGAGGGCTACCGCGCCGACCGGCTGATGGCCTTCCTCAAGGCGGAGGAAGATCCGGATGGCAGGGGATTCCAGATCCTGCAGCTGCTCATCGCCCTGGGCAGCGGCGGCGTCCGCGGCCTCGGTATCGGTGAAAGCCGGCAGAAGTTCTTCTACATTCCCGGCGCCCATACCGACGGCATCTTTGCCATCGTCGGCGAGGAGCTGGGATTCATCGGAGCGCTGATCATCATCGCGCTCTTTGTCACCCTGGTCTTCCGCGGCTTGCAGACGGCCCTTCGCGCGCAGGACGAATTCGGTTACCTGCTCGCCGTCGGCGTCACCTGCTGGATCGCGTATCAGACGATCATCAACCTGGGCGGCATCACCCGCAGCCTGCCGCTGACCGGTATCCCGCTGCCCTTCCTCAGTTATGGCAATAACGCGCTCATCGCGACGATGGCGGGGATCGGCGTCCTGCTCAGCGTCTCGCGCTATAGCAGCGGGCGCACCTATCTGGCGCGGCGGAGAGGGCCGGCCCCGCCGCTGCCCGATCGGCCCGTCGGCATCCAACATCGCACGAGGACACCGTCGTGAAGGTGATCTTTGCCGGTGGCGGTACCGCCGGTCATGTCTACCCCGGTCTCAGCGTCGCGGAAGCACTGCGCGCGCTGCAGCCCGATGTCCGCATGATCTACGCCGGCACCGGCGACGCCGAAGAGGAGCGGATCGTCCGCGCCGCCGGGCTGCGCTACACGAGCGTGCCCGCCACCGGCGTGCGCGGCCGTTCACCGGTGCGTGCCGCGCGCAGCATGGCCACGATCGCCACCGGCACCGAACGCGCCGTGCGCCTGCTCGCGCACCTCGCACCCGATGCGGTCTTCGCCACCGGCGGCTACGGCAGCGTCCCCGTCGCGCTGGCGGCGGGCATCCGCCGGGTTCCCCTCGTCCTCTTCCTGCCCGATGTCTACCCCGGCTGGGCCGTGCGCTTCACCGCGCGCTGGGCCACCGCCCTGGCGACCACCACCGAGGCGGCGCTCGAGTTTCTTCCCTTCGGCAAGACGCGCGTCACCGGCTATCCGGTCCGGCACGCATTCTTCGCAATCGACCGGCAACGTGCCCGCGACCGGACGGGGCTACCGCCGCGCGTGCCGGTGCTGCTCGTCACCGGCGGCTCCTCCGGTGCCGTCTCGCTGAACACCGCCTTCGCGCGCCACCTGCCCCAGTTCACGACACTGGCCCACGTCGTCCACCTCACCGGCCACCGCGACGAAGCGCGGATGCTCGAGTACCGGGGCCGTCTCACGGAAGCACAGCAGTCCCGCTACCGCGTCCAGGCCTACGCCGACGACATGCCCGCGCTGATGGCCTCCGCCGACCTGGCGATCACCCGCGCCGGCGCCAGCACCCTCGGCGAGCTGCCGGCGGTGGGTCTGCCGGCGGTGATGATGCCGCTCCAGCAGGTATCATCCGATCAGGTTCGCAACGCGCGATTCCTCGAATCCCAGGGCGCGGCCGTGACGATCGACGGCGAAGCGGCGGCGGATCAGCTCTACGCCGCCGTGCAAGGCATCCTCACCGACACGGAGCGTCTCGCCGCCATGCGCCGCGCGATGACCGGCCTCGCCCGCGCCGACGCCGCCCGTGACATCGCCCGCCTGATCGTCGAATCGGCGGACACCGACGTAGTGGCGGAGGAGCAAACCCCCGTGGGAGGTGAGCCATGACCACTGCACGGCGTCACGGCGACCTGCCGGCGGCCGTACACCTCGTCGGCATCGGCGGCATGCATATGTCGGCCATCGCCCAGATCCTGCTCCGCAACGGCCGGCGCGTCACCGGTTCGGACCAGATGCCCTCGTCCCTCACCGAGAAGCTGCGGGCCATGGGCGCCGATGTCCGCTATGGTCACGCGGCCGACCACGTCGGCGACGTCGATCTCGTCGTCGCCACCGCCGCCGTCAGGCCGGACAACCCGGAACTGCTGGAGGCAGGGCGACGCGGCATCCCGGTCATCTCGCGAGCGGCGATGGTCGCGCGATTGATGGAGGGTCGCACCGGCGTCTGTGTCGCCGGTACCCACGGCAAGACGACGACATCGTCGATGATCGCCTGGATGCTGCGCGAGGCCGGCCGCGATCCGTCGTTCCTGCTCGGCGGTGAATCAGTCGACCTCGGCACGAATGCCTGGGCGGGCGAGGGCGACGCGATCGTCGTCGAGGCGGACGAATACGCCCGCGCCTTCCTCGAATACCGGCCGGCGATCGCCGTGATCACCAACGTCGAGTTCGACCACCTCGAGTACTACGGCTCGATCGAGGCGTATGAGGATGCCTTCCGGTCATTTATGCAGCGTGTACCAGCGGACGGCGTGCTCATCGCCTGCGGCGACGGCCGGCGGCTGCCTGCCCTCGCGGTGGAGCGCTATGCGGCGCCCGTCGAGATCTATCGGTTGCTCCGCCAACCCGAGCGCACCGCTGCACAGCCGTGGGATGAGCGACGCATTCGCGCCTACGCCGGCGGGGCATCCCCGTTCTCTCAGCCGCCGGAACCAACCTGGTGGGCCGTCGATGCCGGCATCGGCGACGCCGGCGGTAGCGTGATCGAGGTCTTTCGGAGCGGGGACTATCTCGGACGGTTCACCCTGATCGTTCCCGGCGAACACATGGCGGAGAATGCCCTCGGCGCGATCGCGGCCGGATACCGACTCGGGCTACCGGTCGAAGCGATGCAGGCGGCGCTGGCCTCCTTCCGTGGCGCGCGCCGCCGCTTCGAGTTCGTCGGCGAAGCCCAAGGTATCACGGCGATCGACGACTTCGCCCACCATCCCACCGAGATCCGCGTGAATATCACCGCCGCACGGGAGCGGTATCCGGGGCGGCGGTTGATCGTGGTCTTTCAACCTCATACGTACAGTCGAACATCGTATTTGTTCGACCAATTTACGGAGTGTTTCAAGGAGGCCGATCGGCTGTTCGTTCTCGAAACATATGCGTCACGCGAATCGCCGGAGGCAGGATTGGCCGCCGTGGATCTCGCCAGCGCGGTGAAATCGCCGCCTTGCGACTACGTGCGCACGGCTGAGGATGCCGCAGACCGCCTGCTGGCGGAGTTGCGATCCGGCGACGTTCTCGTGACCATGGGCGCTGGCGATGTCGATCGCGTGGGCCGCGCCGTCATCGAGGCTCTGCGCGAATCATGATTCCCGAAAGCCTGGTCACGGAACTGCGCGCCATCGGGCCGGTGCGGGAGCGCGAGTCGCTCTCCCGTCACACCACCGTTGGCATCGGCGGGCCGGCCGACCTCTACGTGAAGGTGGAGACGGTGGACGCTCTCGTCCGCGTTCTCGATGCTGCCGACCGCCACGCCGCGCCGTGGTTTATCCTCGGCGCCGGCAGCAACCTGCTCGTCGGCGACGGCGGCATCCGCGGCATCGTCGTCGAATACGACGCCAAGCAGATCGACGGACCCGTCATCCAACCAGATGGGCGGGCACGCTTCACGATCGAAGCGGGCGCCAGCTTCGCCTACGTCGCCCGCCGCCTCGCCCGCCAGGGGTACGCCGGCCTCGAGTGGGCCGTCGGCATTCCCGGCACGCTGGGCGGCGCCGTCGTCACCAACGCCGGTGCCTACGGTAGCTGCCTCTCCGACATCCTCGTCCGCGTCCGCCTGGCCAAACCGGGCGGCGCCCCGCGCGACCTGCCCGCTGCCGCCTTCCAGTTGTCCTATCGCGAGAGCGTCTTCACCCGCGGCCTGCTCAAACAGGTCGCCGTCCTCTCCGTCACCGTCGACCTCACCCCGGATGATCCTGCCCAGGTGATGGAGCGCATGAACCGGCTCGACACCGACCGCAAGGCGGCGCAGCCCAGCGGCCAGAACACCGGCTCCGTCTTCAAGAATCCGCCCGGCGATGCAGCCTGGCGCTTGATCGACGCCGCCGGCCTCCGTGGCCATCGCCTCGGCGGCGCCGAGATCACCCAGAAGCACAGCAACTTCTTCGCCAACACCGGCGGCGCCACCGCCGCCGACATGCACGGCCTGATCCGGCTCGCCCAACAGCGCGTCCGCGACCAGTTCGGCGTCGAGCTGGAGCCAGAAGTCTGGTTTGTCGGCGAGGGATTCGATCACGAGCCGGGGGGGGGGGGGGGCCC